>JBGQLG010000329.1:0-2032 GCA_041499965.1 Methylomirabilia bacterium | reverse complement strand
TGGATCGAGAGCAGCACGCTGAAGATGTCGGGGGCGAGGAAGCCGATCTTGTGGGCGAAGAGCGCGCCGGCCACGCCCATCAGGGCCGCGGAGTAGGCGAAGGCCATCGTCTTGTACACGGCGAGGTTCACGCCCATCGATTGCGCGGCGATCTCGCTGTCGCGGATCGCGACCCAGGCCCGGCCCGTCGGCGAGCGGAGCAGGTTGGCCGTCAGCCAGATGCCGCCGCCGAGGACGGCCAGCGACAGGAAGTAGAAGGCCACGTCGTTGGCGAAGGACACGCCGAAGATCACCGGCTTATCGACCGCGCGCCCCCTGAGGCCTCCGGTCACGTGCTCCCAGCGCGCGAAGACCTCCTGGATGATGAGGGCGAAGGCCAGCGTCGCGATGGTGAGGTAGACGCCGGTCATGCGCAGCGCGGGCAGGCCGACCAGCACGCCGGCCGCCGCCGTGAGCACCGCGGCCAGCACCACGCCCACCACCCAGGGCAGCCCGAGGACCTGCGAGAAGTAGACGTGCGCGTAGGCGCCGATGCCGAGGAACGCCGCGTGGCCGAGGCTGACGAGGCCCGTGTAGCCCGCCAGCACCATGAGCGAGAGTCCGCAGAGTCCGTAGATGAAGACGAGGCTGATGTCGACGACGTAGTCCGGCACGAGCCGCGGGAGCGCGATGAGCCCGACCAGGAGTGCCACGTACCAGTTGCGCTGGACCGAGTCGCGGAACAGCCCCAGGTCCTGGTCGTACGCCGTCTTGAACACGAAGCGCATGGGCCGTCAGACCTTCTTCCGGCCGACGGTGCCGAACATGCCTTGCGGCCGCACCGCCAGGACGATGAGCAGCACGACGTAGGCCGCGACGTCCTTGAAGCCCTGCGGCAGGTAGGCGCCCGACAGCAATTCGATGAGGCCGATGGTGACGCCCCCGACCAGCGCGCCGGGGATCGAGCCGAACCCGCCCAGCACGGCGGCGGCGAACGCCTTGAGGCCGATGAAGCCGAGATTGATGTCGATGAGCGACACCGGCGCCAGCAGGACGCCGGCGATCGCGGCCACCCCGGCCGAGATGGCCCAGATCAGCGAGAACATCCGCTTCACCGGAATCCCCATGTAGTAGGCGGCGAGCTGGTTCTGCGAGGCCGCCTGCATGGCCACGCCGACGCGCGTGTGCCGGAAGAAGAGGAACAGCACCGCACACAGGACGACGGTGCCGACGATGATCGACAGGTACTCATGGCTCACGGTGACGCCGCCCACCCGCGTGGCCCTGGCGCTGAAGGGTGTCGGCAGCGTGTAGATCTCCGAGCCCCAGGTGATCGAGGCGAAGCTCCGGAAGATCGCGCCCAGGCCGATGGTCAGCATGACCACCGCGAACTGCGGCTGGCCGAGCACGCGCCGGAGGACCACCGAGTCGAGCACGGCGCCGAGCAGCGCCACCGCGACGACGGCCAGGGCCAGTGCGGCCCAGTACCCCACGCCGTACCAGACGACGAACATGTAGCTGGTGAACGCGCCCAGCATCATGAAGTCGCCCTGGGCGAAGTTCACGAGCTCGGTCGCCTTGTAGATGAGGACGAAGCCGAGGGCGACCAGGCCATAGATGCAGCCGACGGCGAGGCCATTGAGCAGGAGCTGCAGGACGATGTCCAGGGCGCCCTCGCTATCGGTCGAGCCAGACGTGGGTGAGGCGGCCCCAGTTGTAGATCCCGTGGTGGGGCACCAGGTTCCGCACGTGGGGCCAGTGGGCAAAGGCGTCGAGGTTCCAGCCCATCGTGGGCCGGGCGCCGTCCTCCTCCAGCCGCGTCTGGATCTGGTGGACCAGCGCCAGGCGCTTCTTCGGATCCAGCTCCTGCGACTGCTGGTCGACGAGCCGCATGACCTGCTCGTTGCAGTAACCGGTGTAGTTGCGGAGCGAGCCGCAGCCGTAGTTCTCGTAGAAGATCGCGTCCGGATCGTCGATGCCGAAGCCGCTGACGTTGGCGCCCAGCTGATACTCCTTGCGCGTGGTCGCCCCGTACCACTGCACGGTGTCCACC
>JBGQLG010000328.1:0-2300 GCA_041499965.1 Methylomirabilia bacterium | reverse complement strand
GCCCGGCGCTGGGACGAGGCGTACCGCGGCGGCCGGTACGTGGCCGAGCCGCCGCTGCCGTTCGTCGACACCATCGTGGAGGTGGCGCGCCGCCACGGGCTGACCGGGGGCGCCGCCGGGCTCTACGTGGGCTGCGGCAACGGCCGCAACTACGTACCGCTCGTCGACGCCGGATTGAGCCTCTACGGACTCGACGTCTCGCCCGAGGCGCTCCGCCAGCTCGCCGCGCGGCGGCCCGAGCTGTCCGGGCGGCTCCTGCACGGCAGCTTCCTGGAGATCGACCCGCCGGTGGCGTGCGCGTACGTCATCGCCATTCAGGTCTTCCAGCACGGCCTGATGGCCGACGCCGCGGCGTACGTTGACCGGGTTGCCGCGCTGCTCGAGCCGGGCGGGCTGTTCTTCCTGCGCGTGAATTCGGCGGCAACGCAGGTCGTCCGACGGCACATGGTGCTCGAGCGCGGCGAGCACGGCGGGTTCTCCGTGCGGTATCTGGAGGGGCCCAAGGACGGGATGGCGATCCACTTCTACGCGCGCGCCGAGCTGCAGGCGCTCACGTGCGGCCGCTTCGCCACCGTCGTGGAGCCGCGCGAGGACGTCATGCATCGCACGCCGCCCGAGCACGGATTCTGGGCGCAGTGGGAGGCGGTCTACCGGCGCTGCTGAGCGCCGGCGCTCAGGAGCGCGGCGCGGTCGGAGCCGGTCCGACGGGGGCCGGCGGCGGTCGGACGCCGCGGGGCGTCGTCGTGTCCGTCGGCCGGGGCGCGGCGTCGGGCTTGGGCTCGTTCACGGGCAGCTCCAGCCGGCCGCTCGGCGTCTTCAGCACGACGTGGCGCTCGCCGATCGACTCCACGACGGCGTCACCGAGCGCATCGCCCTCGGCGTAGCGCCGCACCTGCCGCGTCGCCGGGTCGAAGATGTAGGCATGCGCGCGGTCGTCGAGCCGGATGATGCCGTAGACGAGCGGCGTGGCGAGCGAGCGCCCCCCCGAGGGCGCGGGCCTCGGCACCGACGGCGCGGCCTTGGGGATCACGATGCGCAACCCCTCGCGGTCCGACTCGATCGTGTAGGCGACCTTGTGCTGGAACTCGATCACCAGACGGGCCATCCCCTTGCGGAACTGGCTGCCCCGCAGCACGCGCACCGGATCGGCGGCCACCGGCACGGCCACCTTGGTCCAGCGGTACGCGGTGTCCTCGAAGTCGAGGACCAGCCGGTCGGGGCCGTCCATCAGCTCGCTCTGGTAGCGCGTCTCGCGGCTGAGCCGCACCCACACCTCGACGGCCCGCTCGTGCTCCACCACCGTGGCGTCGGTCAGCTCGACCGGCACCGGCGTGATCTGCGCGGGCGCCACCGCGGGCAGCGCCAGCAGCGCCGCCAGCACGGCGAGGAGCGTCGCCCGCCGCGCCATCGTCAGCGGCCGGCCGCCAGCGGGTAGAGACGGGCGCAGTTGTCCCACAGGATCTTGGTCTTGCTCTTGTCGCTCACGCCCTCGAGGGCGACGAACTCGTTCATCGCGTCGGGGAACAGGCCGTCGGAGTGCGGATAGTCGGTCGAGACGACGATGTTGTCGTCGCCGATCGCCTCCACGACCTGCTTCAGCACGCGCTCGTCGGCGTCGGTGGCCACGTAGCACTGGCGGAAGAAGTACTCGCTCGGCCGGGCCGAGACCTTCACCTCGGAGCCGGGCCCGAACTTCTCCCACGCCTCGTCCAGCCGCCACAGCCACCACGGCAGCCAGCCGCAGGTGCCCTCGAGGAACGCGCAGCGCAGGCCCGGGTGGCGCTCCAGCACGCCGCCGGCGGCCAGGCTGCCGAAGGCCAGCATCAGCTCCATCGGGTTACGGGCGGCGCTGCCGAGCAGCCGGCCGTTGGGATGATCGAGCATGCGCCGCCCGATGTCGTCGCGCAGCGAGGACTGGCCGGTGGGATGAAAGCCGATCGGCACCCCCAGCTCCTCGACGGCGTCCCACAGCGGCTCGAACTCCGCGTCGTGGATGTGGCGGCCGTTGATCGGGTTGGGATTGCCGATCACCGCCACCGCCCCCAGCTGGCGCACGGCCCGGCGGGCCTCGGTGATCGCCGAGGGCACGTCGTGGAACGCGACCTGGGCGGCGAACTTCAGCCGCTCGGGATTGACGGCGCAGTAGTCACGCGTCCAGGTGTTGTGCGCGCGGGCCAGCGCCGCCGCCAGGCCGAGATCGAGGTCGTCGTGCATCAGCACCTGGCGGCCCCGGGTGCCGTAGAGGATGCCGACGTCGATGCCCTCGATGTCCATCGCGCCCAGGTGCGACTCGGCGTCGT
>JBGQLG010000327.1:0-2619 GCA_041499965.1 Methylomirabilia bacterium | reverse complement strand
GATCAACGGCCTGGCCTACGGCGGCGCCGGCGTGCTGGCCTCGTCGCTCGACATGCGCGTGGGCTGCGAGCACGCCAGCTTCCGCTTCCTGGCCGCCGCCTACGGCCGCATCAACAGCACGTGGACGCTGCCCAACCAGGTCGGCTGGCCCATCGCCAAGGAGCTGCTCTTCTCCGGACGCGTCGTCGAGGCCGAGGAGGCCCACCGCATCGGCCTGCTCAACCACCTGGTGCCGTGCGCCCAGCTGCGCGACAAGACGATGTGGCTGGCCACGATGATCGCCAAGAACCGCCGCGAGGCGGTGATGGGCGTGAAGGCGCTGCTGCTGCAGGACCTGGGCTGCGACCTGCAGGAGCAGTGGGCCAACGAGCGCAACTACACGACCACCGTCGTCCGCGGCGCCAAGGCCGAGTCGGCGTTCCCGGAGTTCATCGCCCGCAAGGGGCGCGCGCTGTCCTGATACACTTGCCCGGCACGACCATCCGCCAAAGGAGCACGCCATGAAGGCTGCAGTTTTCCACGGTCCCCATCAGCTGCTCACGATCGAGAACGTCGACATCGCCAAGCCGATCGGGCGCGAGGTGCTCGTGCGCACGGTGGCCAGCGGCGTCTGTCACAGCGACCTGCACTTCATCGAGGGCCTCTATCCGTTCGCGGCGCCGGCCATCCTGGGCCACGAGGCGGCGGGCATCGTGGAGTCGGTTGGCCCGGCCGTGGAGGAGTTCAAGCCGGGCGATCACGTCATCGCCTGCCTGTCGATCTTCTGCGGTCACTGCGAGTATTGCCTGACCGGGCGCACGCACCTGTGCCAGAGCCGGCCCGTGCGCGCCACCACCGAGCCGCCGAAGCTCTCGTGGAAGGGTGCGCCGGTGAACCAGTTCGCCAACCTCTCCGCCTACGCCGAGCAGATGCTGGTGCACGACAGCGGCCTGGTGAAGGTGCGCGACGACATGCCGCTCGACCGCGGCGCGCTGATCGGCTGCGGCGTGACGACCGGCGTCGGCGCCGTGCTCAACACCGCGCGCGTCGAGGCGGGCACCACGGTGGCGGTCTACGGCACCGGCGGCGTGGGGCTGGCGGCCATCCAGGGCGCGGTGATCGCCGGCGCCCGCATGATCATCGCGGTCGACGTCGTCGCCCACAAGCTGGAGACGGCGAAGTCGCTCGGCGCCACCCACGGCGTGAACGCCGCCGAGGTGGATCCCGTCAAGGCCATCCGCGAGCTCACCGGCCCCGGCGTCGACTACGCCTTCGAGGCCATCGGGCTCAAGAAGGCCGCCGAGCAGGCCTTCGAGTGCCTGCGTCCGGGCGGCACGGCGACGATCATCGGCATGATCCCGGTCGGGCAGAAGATCGAGCTCGACGGGCCGTCGTTCCTGCGCGAGAAGAAGGTGCAGGGCTGCAGCATGGGCAGCAACCGCTTCAAGGTCGACATGCCGCGCTACGTGGAGCTGTACCGCCAGGGACGGCTCAAGCTCGACGAGATGATCACCCGCCGCGGCCGACTCGAGGACGTCAACGAGGCGTTCCGCGCGATGAAGGCCGGCGAGGTGGCGCGCACGGTGTTGATGTTCGACTAGACGGCGCGGACGTCGTGAGGGCGGCGACGCTGGCGTACCAGCCCCGGATGTGGCTCCTGGGCACGCTGCTCGTCGCCTGCACGACGGTGGGCGGACCGGCACCGCCGTCGCCATCCTCCTCCCAGCCCGCCCCGCCGGCAGCGCGTCCGGCCCTGCCACCCTACTCGGCCGCCGCCTTCTTTGCCGACGTGGTCGGCATCGTCCGCGGGCAGTACGTGGAGGAGATTCCCGTCGCGCAACTGGGCGGCCTTGCGCTCCGCGGCCTCCCGGACGTCCGTCCCCGGGGGGCGATCCGCATCGTCGACACCACGCAGGGCGCCGCGCTGATCCACGGTGAGTCCGGTTCTCCCGAAGCGACCGTCTCGCTGTCGTGGCCGCCCCACCCGATGGCCGACGACGCGGGTCGGCTCCTGGAGGAGGCCGCGCGCTTCGTGGTCCAGCGGCTCGGCGCGCGGCCGAGCGAGGTGGTCGACGCCATGATGCTGGGCCTGATGGCGCTCGACGCGCATGGCACCTACTACCCGGCGGCGGCGTACACCGCTCTTCAGACCGCCGACGCCGGCGGGGACGTCGGCATCCAGGCGAGAATCCGGGGAGGCTCCCTCGTCGTCGTCTACGCGATCGAGGGCAGCCCAGGGCATCGGGCCGGGCTACGCGGCGGCGATCGGGTCCTCACGATCGACGGTGTGTCGACGAACGGCCTCAAGATGGCCGAGGCGACTCGACTGCTGCGGGGCCCGTCGGGCAGCGAAGCCGTGTTCGTGGTGGCGCGCACGCCGTGGAGCGAGCCCCGCCGGATCGCCGTCACCCGCGCGCCCGTCCCTCCGCTCGGGGTCCAGCGCAAGACGCTGGGGCGAATCGGCTACGTCTGGATCCCCGCGCTGCTCGAGGGCACCGCGGGCCAGGTCCGGACCGCCGTCGACGCCCTGCGCGCCGACGGAGTCCGCGCGCTCGTCCTCGATCTCCGGAGCAATGCCGGCGGATTGCTCACCGCCGCCGTCGAGGTGAGCGAGCTGTTCCTCGCCGAACGCCAGCTGGT
>JBGQLG010000326.1:0-2634 GCA_041499965.1 Methylomirabilia bacterium | reverse complement strand
GCGCTCACGCTGCTCCTCAGCCGCCGGGGCTCGTGGCCCGAGCGCGCCGAGATGCTCCGCCGCGCCGTGCAGGACCCGGCCGTGCAGGGCGGTGAGTGGTCGATGGCCCAGTACCTCTATCGCATCGACAAGGGCGACCGGCGCTACGTTGGTCTGCCCGTGTTCCCGCTGCGCAACTTCACCGCGCGTGACCTGTACGTCCGCCGAGGCGGCCCGATCCGCGAGGCCAAGGACCTGGCCGGCCGGCGCATCGGCATGTACAGCTACAGCGCGAGCGGCTCCATCTGGTACCGCCACTTCCTGCGCTTCGTCGGTCTGGATCCCGCCGCCATGCAGTGGTGGATCGGCGATGTCGACGCCGCGTGGTCCTCGCCGGCGGATCCGAACCTGCCGGCTGGCGTGAAGACCGCTCCGGCCGGCCGCTCACTGTCGGACATGCTGCTGGCCGGCGAGCTGGAGGCGATCTACAGCCCGCCCCGCCCGCAGGCCTACCATCCTGCCACCGGCCCCATCGCGCGCCTGTTCCCGGACTTTCGCCGCATCGAGCAGGAGTACTTCCGCGCGACCGGCGCCTTTCCGCCGCAGCACCTCGTGGTCCTCCGGCGGGAGGTGTGGGAGGCGAATCCGTGGATCGCCCGGAGCCTGACCGAGGCGTTCGGCGCCGCCAACGACGTCTTCACCGCGGCCCAGAAGGGATTCCCGTACGCGACGCCGTGGCTGGAGGCTGAGCTGGAGGAGACGGCGGTCGTGATGGGCGAGGACTTCCATCCCTACGGCCTCGAGCCCAACCGGGCGCAGATCGAGATGTTCGCCGACGAGGCCTTCCGGCTGGGCCTCACGAGCCGCCGGATCACGACGGACGAATACTTCGCCGACTACATCGCCGGCGGCTGAAACAGGCCCATCTGCTTCGTTGGCGCCCGCCCGCTACGACGCGTAGACCAGGGGTACCGCGGCCTCCGGGGTGATCAGCCGGAAGGTGAAGCTCTCGATCAGGTAGAGCGCGGCCGTGCGGGCGTCGTGGGCCTGGTAGCCGATCGAGACGTCGCGGCCGACGACCATCTCGAAGTCGCCGCCCCGCGTGCTCAGCACGCAGGCACCGTCGATGCCCGGCGCCCACACGATCGGCCCGTCGACCAGGCGCCGGACGTGCTCGATCACCGGGTAGCCGCCCCGGCTCACCGTCTCGGTCAGCCCGGTGTAGCAGCGGGGGCCGAGCGCGATGGCGTAGGGCCCGTGGACGCCGGCGTCGCGCAGCCGGTTGAGCGCCTCGGCCACCGCCCGCGGATACTTCTCGTAGTCGCTCGTGATCGTCATGCACTGCGCTGGGCCGCGCTCGTTGATGCCCTTGATGCCGGCGGCCGCGTAGCCGTGGAAGACGGCGCGGTCCTCGGCCAGGGCGATGGACCGCGCCGCGTCGCGCACCGGGTCGAGATCGGGGTCCGGACCGCCGCGATCGATGACCTCGATCTCCGCGCGCGACAGCGTGAAGTCGGCCCGCAGCTCGACCAGCGGCTGCACCTGCCGCAGCGCGCCCGACACCTTCTCGCGCGGCGGGGTGGACAGCGCGGTGACCCGGCCGAGGTCGATGGCGGAATGAGCCCAGCCCAGCGGCCCGTGGAAATCGACGAGCTGCCGTGCCGCCAGACAGCACTTGAGCGTCTGCCGCGCCTCGTTATCAATGGCCTTCCAGGCCGCCTCGGAGATGGGCGCCAGTCCTCGCAGGAGGTCGTTCATCGCCGGGCCTCCCCCTTGAGGCTGCCGATGCCCAGGGAGCCCTCGCTCGAGGCCGCGCCGCCAGTCTCGCCGGCTGCACCCCCGGTCACGGCGGTCTCGCGGCCGACGATCGGCCCGTCCGTGAACAGGTAGGCTCGCAATTGCGTATCGAGCGCCGGATCGCGTCGGCGCAGCCATTCGAGCGTCATGGCGGCGTGCTCCTTCTCCTCGTCCCGGTTGTGGGCGAGGATCGCACGCAGCTCCGCATCACTGGCGGCATGGACGCGCTGGTCGTACCAATCGACCGCCTCCAGCTCCTCCATGATCGAGACGATCGCCCGATGGCGGTCGATCGTTTCTGGCGGCAATCCGTCCTCGTGCAGGCTTCCACTCGAGCCGGCCATGGGTGGCAATCCTCCCGTTCCGCGTGAGCGCCCTATCGTTATGATGCTGATTTGGTTTCAACGTAACACGGACTCGCGCGCGAGGCTCGGGCGGGCTCGGATCTATAATTGCTGGCGTCACCACACGGGGGAGGGAGGGCGCGATGCCGATCATCCTGGGCACGGGCGCATACCGCTACGAGGTCGTCGGCGACTGGGCCAAGCTGCCGCCGGGGCGGGAGTTCAACGCCGACGTCGCCGCGGTGGGCGTCGACGCGCAGGACCGGGTGTACGCGTTCAACCGGGGCGCGCACCCGATGGTCGTGCTCGACCGCGACGGCAACTTCCTGCGCTCCTGGGGCGAGGGCGTGTTCCGCCGCGCCCACGGCGTGCACATGGCCCCCGACGACACGCTGTGGCTGACCGACGACGGTGACCACACCGTGCGGCACTGCACGCTCGACGGCAAGGTGCTGCTGACGATCGGCATTCCCGGCGCGCCGAAGCCCTACATGAGCGGCGAGCCGTTCCACCG
>JBGQLG010000325.1:0-2663 GCA_041499965.1 Methylomirabilia bacterium | reverse complement strand
CGGCTTCGCCGTCGGCGCGTTCTACGCGCCCCTCACCTCCACCGCCACCAAGTGGTTCACGGCCCGCCGGGGACTGGCGGTGGCGCTCGTGTCGTCGGGCATCGGCGTCGGCATCCTGGCCATCGCGCCGCTCGCCCGCGCACTCACGAGCCTGTGGGACTGGCGCGTCGCGCTGCTCGTTATCGGCGACCTGGCCTGGCTGGTCATCATCCCGGTCGCGCTGCTCATCCGCGAGCAGCCGTCCGCCATGGGTACCGCCGCCATGGGCGGGGCCGCCCGGGCCGGCCGCGAGTACTCCACCCGCGAGGTGCTGGCCACGCCGGCGTTCTGGGGCATCGCGGTGACCCACTTCGCGTGCTGTGCCGCGCACTCCGGACCGATCTTCCACATGGTCACGCACGCCACCGACCAGGGAATCGGCGCGATGGCGGCGGCGACGGCGCTGGGGGTGTCGGGCCTGTCGTCGATCCTCGGGCGGGTCGGCGGCGGCGTGCTGGCCGATCGCGTCGGCATCAAGCCCACCCTGCTGACCGGGCTCGCGCTCCAGGCTGCGATGATCGTGCTCTACCTGTTCGTCCGCGACGTCGGGCTCTTCTACCTGCTGGCGATCGTCTTCGGGGTGGCCTACGGCGGCGTCATGCCGCTCTACGCGCTGCTCACCCGCGAGTACTTCGGCGAGAAGGTCATGGGCACGGCCTACGGCGCGGTGTTCCTCATCTCGACGCTGGGCATGGGCCTCGGCTCCTGGTCGGGCGGCTGGGCGTACGACCATCTCGGCTCGTACGCCTGGCTGTACGGCGGCTCCTTCCTGATCGGCGGGATCGCGGTCGTGCTGGCCCTGAGCTTCAGGCCTCCCCGGCCGATCGTGGCCCTCACCCCGGCCCCGGCCGCCCGTTGATGGGCCTGTCGGGCGGGGCGTAGCGCCCGGGATCGGCGGTGTTGACACCCGCAGCCGGTGGTGGTATCACTTCGTCACTTTTATCGGCAGTTTAGACGACGCTGCCCGTCGCTCGATCAAGGAGGATCACGCATGGATTCGAAGGTCATGAATCGCCGGCAGTTCCTCAAGGTCTCCGCCACAACGGCGGCCGTCGCCGGTGGAGGAATCGAGGGCATCCTGGCCGCACGCCAGGCGCCGGCGTACGCCCAGGGAACGAAGCTGCACCTCGTGCGCTGGGTCGACTTCATCCCCGAGGCCGACGTCGAGCTCAAGCGCCAGGCGCCGGAAGCCTCCAAGGCGCTGGGGGCCGAGGTCACGTTCGAGTTCATCAACGCCAACGACCTGCAGCCGCGAATCACCGCCGGCGTCCAGTCGGGCAGCGGAGCCGACATCTTCCAGATGCTGTACAACTGGCCCCAGCTCTACCACAACGCCCTCGTCGACGTCTCCGAGGTCGCCGAGGCGGTGGGCAAGGCGCAGGGCGGCTTCTACGACGCCTTCGACGCCGCCTGCAAGGTCGGCGGCCGCTGGCTGGCCGTGCCGCACAGCACGGGCGGCAACGCCATCGCCTACCGCCGCTCGTGGCACGCCGAGATCGGCATCACCGAGTTCCCCAAGACCTGGGACGCCTGGCGCGAGGCCGGCAAGAAGCTGAAGGCCAAGGGCAAGCCGGTCGGACAGTCGCTCGGTCACAGCTTCGGTGATCCGCCGACCTTCGCCTATCCGCTGCTGTGGAGCTTCGGCGGCGCCGAGACCGACACGACCGGCAAGAAGGTCGTGCTGAACTCCAAGGGCGCGCTCGAGTCGATCAAGTTCATGCAGGCGTTCTGGAAGGACGCCTGCGACGAGGGCGGGCTGGCCTGGGACGACACCAACAACAACCGGGCCTTCCACGCCGGCGAGCTCTCGGCGACGCTCAACGGCGCGTCGATCTACATCGTCGCCAAGCGGCAGAAGGACAAGATCAAGGACGAGAAGGGCGAGCCGCTGTGGCTGGACATCGAGCACGCCGCTCCGCTGCCGGCCGGACCCGCCGGCCAGGCCGCCCTCTACGTGCCGTTCGAGCACGCCCTGATGAAGTACAGCAAGAACCAGAAGCCGGCCAAGGATCTCCTCGCCTGGATGCACCAGAAGGAGAACTACGGCAAGTGGTTCGAGATCAACGAGGGGTACTCGGTCGGCGCCGCCAAGGCGTGGGAAGAGCATCCCATGTGGAGCCGCGTCGACAAGCCGCTGCAGATCTTCCGCCGGGCGGCGCGGCAGACGCGCATGCTGGGCTACCAGGGGCCGGCCACGGCCAAGGCCACCGAGTCGTACTCGAAGTACATCATCGTCGACATGTACGCCAAGGCCGTGCAGGGCACCAAGGCCGAGGACGCGCTGAAGTGGGCCGAGAGCGAGCTCAAGAAGATCTACGAGGCATGAGCGTACCCCCAACGAGGAGAGAGCCCATGGAGCGCCGCACATTCCTCAAGGTGACTGGGATCGCCGGCATCCTCGCCGCCCACCGGGCCCCGGCCTTCGCCCAGGGGACCAAGCTGCACATCCTGCGCTGGGTCGACTTCATCCCGGCGTGCGACGTCGAGCTGAAGAAGCAGGCCGGCGATGCCTCCAAGGCGCTGGGGGCCGAGGTGCAGTTCGAGTTCATCAACGGCAACGACCTGCAGCCGCGCATCACGGCCGCCATCCAGTCCGCGTCGGGTCCGGACGTCATCATGATGCT
>JBGQLG010000324.1:0-3008 GCA_041499965.1 Methylomirabilia bacterium | reverse complement strand
CGAGCCGCCAACAACTCGAAGAGCCCACGCGCCAGCCCCCTCTGGGGGATGGGGGGCCCGAGCGAGCCGAGCCCGGAGCGACTTACGGCGACAGGCGAGCCACGCAGGCGCGCCCGCGGCCCCCGCGCCCGTGCCGCGGCGGCGCCGAGCTCCACGCGCGTCATTGGTCGCCCACGATCACGAGCGCGTCGACCGCGATCACGTCGGCGCCGGCCGCGATCAGCGGGTTGACGTCGATCTCGAGCAGGCGCGGCTCCGCGGCGATGAGCGCGGCGATCGCGTGGATGGCACCCACCAGCGGGACGCGATCCACGGGGCGCAGCCCGCGGGGACCGGCCAGCAGGCGCGGCCGGGCGCCCTCGGCAAGCATGGCCTGGACGTCGCCCTCGACGAGCGGCGCCAGCCGCACGGACACGTCGCGCAGCACCTCCGTCAGCACGCCGCCGGCGCCGAAGACGACGACGGGCCCGAACACCTCGTCGCGGCGCGCGCCCAGCAGCAGCTCGACGCCCGGTCCCACCCGCTCCTGCACGACGAACCGCGTCGCGCGCGTCCGGGCCTGCAGGGCGGCGCAGGCCGCCCGCACCGCCGCCGCGTCGGCCACGTCGAGGATCACGCCGCCGGCCTCCGTCTTGTGCGCGAGGCCGGCGGCGTCCGCCTTGACCACGACCGGATAACCGATCCGCTCCGCCGCCGTCACCGCATCGTCCGCACTCGCCACGATGGCCTCGCGGCAGAAGCGCACGCCGCCCGCCTCCAGCAGCGCGCGGGCCAGCGCGTACGGCAGCGGCCCGCGCGTGGTGTCCACCGCGCGCCGGAGAGCCGGCGGCAGCGCCGGCGGCGGCACCGCCACCCGCGCGGCCGGAGGACGCGCCTGCCAGAGCGCGCGCCACGCGCGCACGGCGCGCTCGGGGCTGGGCAGGACCGGCACGCCGCCCTCGCGCAGGCGCGCGGTGATGCCGGGAGCGTCGGCGGTGAAAGCCACCGCCGGCTTGCCCGTCGCGCGCACCGCCGCCACGATGCCGTCGGCGAACTCCGGGAAGTCGAGGCCGACGTTCACGGCGACGACGCCGGCGATCGCCGGCTCGTCGAAGACGCGCCGCACGGCGGCAGCCACGCGGGCCGGCTCGACCTGGGGCGTGAGATCCACCGGGTTGCCGACGGCGGCGAACGAGGGCAGCAGCGCGCGCAGCGCCGCGCCCGTCGCCTCGCCCAGCGCCGGCACCGCGAGCCCCTCGCGCTCGGCGGTGTCGGCGGCCACCACCGAGGGCCCGCCCGACACCGTGATGACGGCCACGGCCGGCGCGGCGGGACGCGTGGTCGGAATGGCCACCAGCGTCTCGATGGCGTCGAAGAACTCCTCGGTCTCCTCGGCCAGCACCACGCGGGCGCGCGCGCACGCCGCCCGGTACACCTCCCAGGCGCCGGCCAGCGAGCCCGTGTGCGAGCCGGCGGCGCGGCGCCCGGCGTCGGAGCGCCCGCCCTTGAGCAGCACGATCGGCTTGCGCCCGGCCGCCCGCGCCGCGGCGGCCAGGAAGCGCGGCCCGTCGCGCAGCGCCTCCACGAAGGCGGCGATCAGCGTGGTGGCCGGATCGTCGACCAGCCACTCCAGCACCTCGGCGATGTCCACGTCCACCTGGTTGCCGATCGAGACGAAGCGGGCGACGCCGAGGCCGCGGCCGCCCAGGTGGCGGAAGATCAGCCCACCGTAGGCGCCGCTCTGCGAGACGATCGAGATGCCGCCGGGTGCGCGCGGGAGATCCCAGAAGTACGTGCCGTTCAGCCGCGCCGGCGCGGAATACACGCCCATGCAGTTGGGACCGACCAGGCGCAGCCCGCCGGCGCGGGCGGCCGCCAGCACCTCGGCCTGCGCCGAGCGACCGCTCGCATCCACCTCGCCGAAGCCGGAGGACAAGATGACGGCGGCCCGCACGCCGCGGGCGGCCAGCGCGCCGATCGCCGCCAGCACCGCCGGTGCCGGCAGGCTCACCAGCGCCAGGTCCACGCCGGCCGGCAGCGCCTCCACGCGCCTCACCGTGGCCAGACCCAGGATCGGCTCGCCGGAGGGATTCACCGGATGGATGGCGCCGGCGTAGCCGCTCTCCTGCACGTTCTGCAGCAGCCGGTAGCCAAGCTTGGTGGGCGTGCGCGAGACGCCCAGCACGGCGACGCTCGCCGGCGCGAACAGCGGGGAGAGGTCGCTCACGCCCGCGCCCGGCGGTCGACGACGCGCACGGACTTGCCGGGCGCCCGCTCGATCGTCCCCGCCGGGCAGAGCTGGACTTCCGGATTCAGGCTCAGCAGGTCGTGCAGCTCGCTCCGCAGCCGCGCGGCGACGGCGCCGTCGACGCCCGGCTCGGTCTCGGCCACGATCGTCAGCCGCTCGCCCCCGCCGTCCGCGTCGAGCACGATCTGGTACTCGGGCCCGAGGCCGGGCGTGCGCAGCAGCAGCGTCTCGATCTGGCGCGGATAGAAGTTCACGCCCTTGTAGATGACCATGTCGTCGGTGCGGCCGCGCAGCCGGTCCACCCGCAGCATCGTGCGCCCGCACTCGCAGCGCGCGCGCGACACCACCCGCGTGAGGTCGTGGGTGCGATAGCGCACCAGCGGCAGCCCCTGCCGCGTGAGCGTGGAGACGACCAGCTCGCCCTCGACGCCGTCGGCCAGCCCCGCACCGGTGCGGGGGTCGACGATCTCGACGTAGTAGTGGTCCTCCCACACGTGCAGGCCCGCCCGCGCCGCGCAGTCGATGCCCAGGCCGGGGCCGCCCGTCTCCGTCATGCCGATGATGTCGTAGGAGGTCAGGCCCAGCTCACGGTCGATGCGCGTGCGCAGCTCGTCCGACCACATCTCGGAGCCGAGGATCGCCACCCGCAGCCGCAGCGAGGTGAGGTCGAACCGCTCCTGGCGCGCCACCTCGATGAGCCGCAGCGGATAGGTGGCGATGGCCGGCAGCACGGTGACGCCGAGGTCGCGCATGAGCTTGAGCTGCAGCAGCGTGCGGCCGG
>JBGQLG010000323.1:0-3015 GCA_041499965.1 Methylomirabilia bacterium | reverse complement strand
GTCGCGGGGGACCGGCAGCGCGCCGGCCACCGCGCGCAGGAACGTGCTCTTGCCGGCGCCGTTGGCGCCGATGACTGCCACCGTCTCGCCCTCGGCGACGTCGATCGAGATCCCGAACAGCGCCTGGGAATCGCCGTAGAACGCCGACAGCTCCCGGACGTGCAACAGCGTCATGGCTCGATGCCCAGATAGACCCGCTGCACCTCGGGGCTGGCCATGACGGCGTCGGGCGTGCCCTCCATCAGGCTGCGGCCGAAGTCGATCGCGACGAGGCGATCCACCACGGATCGCAGCGCGTGGACGATGTGCTCGATCCACACGATGGCCACCCCGTGGGCGCGGATGTCGCGCACGACCGCGACCAGCGCCTGGATCTCCGGCTCGGTGAGGCCGCCGGCGATCTCATCGAGCAGCAGGACGCGCGGCTGGGTGGCGAGTGCGCGGGCCAGCTCCAGGCGCTTGCGCTCGAGCAGGGTGAGCGTGCCGGCGCGCGTATTGGCTCGGGTGGCGAGGCCGGTCTGCTCCAGCGTGGCCAGGCAGGCGGCGTAGGCGTCGCGCTCGGGCCGGCCGCCACCGTGGGTGGCGCCGACCAGGACGTTCTCGAAGACGGTCATCGCTTCGAACGGGTGGGGGATCTGGTGAGTGAGCGCGATGCCGGCGCGGCAGCGCGCGTGGGCCGGCATCCGGGTGACGTCGCGGCCGTCGAGGAGCACGGCCCCGCGGTCGGGGCGCAGGCGACCGGCCATCACGTTCAGCGCCGTCGTCTTGCCGGCGCCGTTGGGACCGATGACGCCGACCGCCTCGCGCTCGTTCACCGAGAGCGTGAGGCGGTCGAGGACCTGCAGGGAGCCGAAGGCCCGCGAGACCTCCTGGAGCGCGAGGAGCGCCGTCGCTCTACGCCTGCCCGAGCGGCCGCAGCTTGCCGGCGGCGGGAATGTTCGGCGCGCTGCGATTGCTCACGATCGTGATGTCGAAGCGAGGCTCCTTGCCCTTGCCCTGCCTCCACTGGCCACCGACCAGCGGTGTCTTCGTCACGTTGGGCACCGGACCCTTGGCCCAGTTGATCGGTCCCACGATGGTGTCGAGGCTCGTGGCCTTGATGGCCGCGCCGATCGCCCCCTTGTCGTCGAGGCTCGCGGATCGCTTCAGCGCGTCGAGTCCGACCTCGAACAGCGCGTGGATGAAGCCGAGCGGCTGCGTCCACTGCTTCTTGGCCGTGCGCGTGTACTCGGCCGCGAACGCCGCCGCCGTCGCGCCGGTCAGCGAGGACTTGAACGGATGCTGCGGCGTCCACCACACCTCGGTCGACATCCCGTCGCCGAGCGCGCCGAGGGCCTCCACCGAGCGGGGGAAGAGCAGCGCCTTGCCGACGCTGGCCACCTTGGGGCGGAAGCCCTGCTGGGCGGCCTGCTTCCAGAAGGTCGTCCAGTCGGGCGGGATCGGCACGCCGGTGACGATCTCGACCTTCTCCTTCTTGAAGGTCGCGATCTGCGCCGAGAAGTCGTCGGAGAGGTTCGGGTAGCGCCCGGGGTCGATCACCTTGTAGCCCGCCTTGGTCAGCGCGGGCGGGAAGCCGCGCTCCTGGTCGCCCCACGCGTTGCCGTCGCCGTCGTTGGGCCACAGCGCGCCCACGACCTTGTTCGTCTCCACCGAGTTCCACATGTCGATGAAGACGCCGATGATGTCTTCCAGCCCCCAGAAGAAGTGATAGGTCGACTTGAAGCCGACGTCCGGCTTGCCGCCGCGGCCGAAGAACCACGGCTGCCACGGGCACACCGACGAGATCGCCGGCGTGCCGTTGACCTCGCACTGGTCGGAGACCGGGTTGGTCGTCTCCGGCGTGCTGGCCACCAGCATGAGGTCGATCTTGTCGGTCAGGATCAGCCGCGACGCCACCTCGGCCGCCCGGTTGGGATCCGACTGACTATCGCGCACGAGGATCTCGACGGGGTGCGTGGTGCCGTGCGCGGCGAGGCCCTTGCCGAGCGCCTTGCGCACCCCCCCGATCACGAAGCTGTCCGCCTCCCCGAACCCAGCCAGCGGCCCCGTCTGCGGACTCACGTACCCGATCTTGATCCCCCGCCCCTGCGCCGCCACCCGCCCAGCCGGCATAGCGGCGATCGCCGCTCCAACCGCACCGACCCGCAGGAACTCCCGCCGCCCAACCCTCCACCGTTCCGCCATCTCATCCTCGCCTTTTCCGAGCGCCGGCTTTGCCGGCGCAATCCGATCCTGGGGGGAGGCAGGCCGAGTGCGGACCGTCAGGTCCGCACCGGCCGTCGGAAGGGGGGCAACGCCCCCCTCCGAGTCTAAAACTGCACGGGAGTCGGCGGCATCTTGCCGCTGGCGTAGAGCTCCGGGAGCCCGGCCGAGGCGTTCTCCCACACGAGCAGCATCGAGCGCTTGGGCGAGAAGCCGCGGTGGCGGATGTCGGCCGGCATGGCGGCGACGTCGCCCGCCTTCATGGTGACGCGCGCACGCACGGCGCCCGTCTCGCGGTCCTCGACCTCCCACTGGATCTCGTCGCTGAGCTGCACGAACCACTCGACCCGATCGTTGCCGTGGATGACCGGCAGGATGTACTCCTCGGTCGTTGGGCAGTACAGGCTGGCCTTGCACACGGACACGATCGACGGATTCCAGGTCACGTCGGAGCGTGAGAGATACGCGAACAGGTTGAAGGAGACGACCTCGCCCTCGAAGCCGGGCTCGGCCTTCACCTCGGGCTTGTCCTGGGGCACGTCGCGGAAGTGGCGGTTGATCGGGAAGCCGCTCTCGTCGCTGCGCGTCGGCTCGTCGCCGGGCGCCCCGATCATGCGCTTCGCGGTCACCCGATGCCGCGTGATCGCCTCCTTGTTGCTGCCGTTCTTGGGGCCGAAGGCGCTGCCCGTCTCCTGCGGGCTGGCGAACGGGTCGAAGCCCGCGTTCGTCCAGTCGTCCAGGATGGCCTCGAACACCCGCTGGATGAGCGGCGTCATGAACCGCTCGTTGTGATCGAGCTTGGCCTTGCGGTAG
>JBGQLG010000322.1:0-3023 GCA_041499965.1 Methylomirabilia bacterium | reverse complement strand
GCAGGTCGCCCTCGACCCGCGCGTGGCCGCCCTTGGTGAGCGCGAAGAGGTCGTGAAAGCCGGGCGCCGGCACCGGCTCCCAGTAGCGGCGCCAGGCCTCGGCCGAGGCGCGGATGGCGAAGGCCCACGCGCGCATCAGGAACGGGCCACGCTCCACGCGCGTCACGCGCCCCTCGTGCACGGTGGCGAGCCACGCGGTGTCGCCGACCTCGACCAGGAACGTGGTGGAGAGATAGCGGCCGCGGCGGATGAGGGCGGCGTCGGCGTCAACCCACTCGGGCAAGCGGTCCAGCGTCACGCGCGGCATCATAGCGCATGAGCCGGCCAGCCGACCGCATGGACCGCTTCTACCGCGGCGTGCGGGCGGTCGCGCGGTTCTGGCTGTGGTTCCTCTTCAAGTCGGTGGACGTGCGCCACCCCGAGCGGGTGCCGGCGGCCGGGCCGATCTTGCTGTGCGTGAACCATCCCAACAACTTCATCGACTCGCTGCTGGTGGGCCGGGCGGTGCGGCGCAAGGTGCACTACCTGGCGACCGCCGCGATGTTCCGCAACCCGATCATGGCCCGCTTCCTCCTCGCCTGCGGCGCCATCCCCGTCTACCGCAAGCAGGACGATCCCGACAAGATGGACCGGAACCTCGACACCTTCTCGGCCTGCTTCGCGACCTTCGCGCGCGGCCGGCTGGTGGCGATCTATCCCGAGGGCACGACGCACGCCGAGGTGCGCGTGCAGCGCATCAAGACCGGTGCCGCCCGCATCGCGCTGGGCTACGAGGCCGATCATCCCGGCGAGCTGCAGATGATCCCGGTGGGCCTGTCGTTCGAGGCGCGCAAGTCGTTCCGGGGCCGCGTGCTCGTCTCGTTCGGCGAGCCGATCCAGCCCGGCGCCTACCTCAAGGCGTACCGCGAGGACACGGTGAAGGCGGTGGACGCGCTCACGCGCGATCTGCAGTGGGCCATGGAAGGGCAGGTCGTCAACGTCGAGCGCATCGACGACCAGCGGCTGGTGCAGGCGGTGGAGGAGATCTACCGGGAGGAGCTGGCCCAGCAGGTCATGGACTCACGTGGACTGCGGCGCCGCGACGTCGATTCCGTCCGGCTGTCGCGCTCGATCGCCGATGCCCTGCAGCACTTCAAGGCAGCCGATCCGACCCGCGTGGAATCGCTGTGGCAGCGCCTCCGCGCCTATCAGGCGCTGCTCGCCCAGTACCGGGTGCGTGACGAGGTCGTCCGCGCGCGCCGCCAGCGGCTGCCCGCCCGCACCCGGCTCGTCTACTCCTGGGATGCGATCGTCGGCCTGCCGTTCTTCGGCTACGGCGCCCTGGTCAATGCGCTGCCGTACTACGTGCCGCGCTGGCTGGCCCACCGGATGGCCCGCAAGGAGACCGACTACGCGACCATCCGCCTGCTGGCCAGCATCGTCGCCTTCCCCCTCTTCTGGGGGCTGGAGATCGGGCTGGTCGCGCGGCTGGCCGGGGCCGGCTGGGCGGCGGCCTTCGCGCTGTCGCTCCCGCTGTCGGGGCTGATCGCGTATCGTTATCTGATCGGGGCGGGGTGGCTGCGCGTCCGCCTGCGCTTCGCCGCCCTGGCCGCCACCCAGAGCCAGGCGGCCCGGCGCCTCGTGGCCGAGCGCGAGGCGATCGTCGCCGAGCTCGAGCGGGCCAAGCAGGACTACTTCATCGCCACGAAAGGGAGCAGCTTTTGAGCGTCTACCGGCTGGAGGAGATGTCCTCGCCCGACCTCGACGACCTCGACCGTGAGCGGACGGTCGTCATCCTCACCGTGAGCCCGCTCGAGGAGCACGGACCGCACCTGCCGGTCGGCGTCGACGCCTTCGCCGCGCGCCACTTCGCCGAGACCATCGCCGAGCGCGTGGTGGCGGGTCGCCCCGGCTGGGCGGTGGTGCTGGCGCCCACGCTGCACCTGGGCTCGTTCACCTTCGACACCGTGGGCACGATCACGGTGCGCCAGCGCGTCGTGCGTGACGCCCTCGTGGACTACGGCGACTCGCTGGCCCGGTCGGGCTTCCGCTTCATCCTGATCGCCAACGGCCACGCCGGGCCCGGCCACCTCACCGCGCTCGACGAGGCGTCGGCCATCGTCACCCGGCGCCACGGCGTCACGATGGCCTCGTTCACCGGCCACCTGGCCTGGCAGTTCCTGCGCGGACGCTACGTGGATCGGATCGAGGCCGAGCTGGGCCGGTCGTTGACGGTGGCCGAGCGCGACGCCTTCGCCGAGGACGCGCACGGCGGCTGGTGGGAGACGTCGCTGATGCTGCTGCTGCGGCCCGACCTCGTCGACGAGTCGTTCCGCACGCTGCCGCCCGCGCGCTACTCGCTCGTCTCCCGCATCGTGCCGAACTACCCGCTGAAGAACGGCGGCCAGGGCTACGTCGGCCATCCCGGCCTCGCCGACCCTGCCTTCGCCAAGGCCACCACCGAGGTGCTCATGCGCGAGGCCATGACGATCGTCGACGGCCTGCTCGACGGCCGCCTCAAGCCGTCGGATCGCCACTCGCCCTTCTTCCAGGTCCCCTTCTTCAGGACGAACTTCTGGCGAACCATGACGATCGCCACGGCGGCCATCACAACGGGCGCCGGGCTGTACGGATGGTTGCGGAATCGGAACCGGCAAGCTTCTAAGTCAGGCCACCCACGCCCCTAACCGTGTAAGCGGCCCCCGCTACAAAAATACGACAGACTCCAGGCACGACAGACCCCACGCACGACAGACCTCACAGACGACAGACCCGACATGCCCGAAACCGACCTCGTCCTCCTCGCCCCAGCCGCCGACGGCGTCCTGCGCCTCACGCTCAATCGCCCGCAGGCTCTCAACGCGCTCAATCGTGATCTGACCACCGCGCTGGAAGACGCGCTAGCGCGCGTGGCGGCCATGGACGACGTTCGCGTGCTGCTCGTGTGCGGCCAGGGCCGCGCGTTCTGCGCCGGCAACGACATCAAGGAGATGGGGACGATCGGTGGTGACGAGGCCCAGGCGCTCGCCACCCGCCACGCCGTG
>JBGQLG010000321.1:0-3410 GCA_041499965.1 Methylomirabilia bacterium | reverse complement strand
TCCCGCACCGCGATCCCCTTGTTCTTCGTGTGCAGCACCTTCGTGATCGCCGCCGTCAACGTCGTCTTCCCATGATCGATGTGCCCGATCGTCCCCACGTTCACGTGCGGCTTCGTCCGCTCGTACTTGGCCTTGGCCATCCCTCGTTACCTCCCGGTGACCGAAGCGGTCACGGCCGCCCGAAAACTGGAGCCCATGTCCGGGTTTGAACCGGAGACCTCGTCCTTACCAAGGACGCGCTCTGCCAACTGAGCTACATGGGCCCGTCGAATGTCCTCGCGCACGTCTCTGGAGCGGGAAACGGGATTCGAACCCGCGACCCCCAGCTTGGAAGGCTGGCGCTCTACCGCTGAGCTATTCCCGCGAGCTGCGACACCCACCATCGCCACGCGCACCGCTGTCGCGTCACGCGAACCGTTCGTCGCGTCGTGCGACCCGCTGATCGCGTCATCCGAATCGTCGTCGCGCGAACCGTTGTCGCGGATCGGAGCCACGCGCACCTCGCTCAGGCCACCCACGTCCCGAGCCGGCCGCGCGGCACTCGCTACAATGGTGGGGAGGGGAGGATTTGAACCCCCGAAGGCGTACGCCAGCAGATTTACAGTCTGCCCCCTTTGGCCACTTGGGTACCTCCCCGAACGCGGCGGCTTGCCGATGAGAAACCTCTCGAGCAAAGAAGCGTCCTCGAAACTGGCGCTGGCGGGAGGATTTGAACCCCCGACCCACTGCTTACAAGGCAGTTGCTCTGCCCCTGAGCTACGCCAGCGCAGGCAAAGTTCCAATTTAGTTGCGACTTGCGCCCGCGTCAAGCAGTTTTAGGATCTTGGGCTCGCTGGCGGGCTACTTCATAACACAGGACGGCTCCGGCCGCCGAGACGTTGAGGGAGCCGACCCCGCCTGTCATCGGCACGGAGACAAGGACGTCGCACGCACGGGCCACCAGAGGACGCAGCCCCTCTCCTTCGCCACCGAGCACCAGGCAGACCGGGCCCTTCAGATCCACCGACCAGGGCGGCGAGCCCCCTTCGGTCGCGGCCCCATATATCCAAATGCCCGATTCCTTGAGTCTTTCAATGGCAGCGACGAGGTTCGTCTCCTTGGCCACGCCCACGAACTCGACAGCTCCCATCGCCGTCCGGGCCGCCGCCTCGGTGAGCCCTACGGCGTGATGCTTGGGCACCACGACCCCGTGAACGCCGAAGGCGTCGGCAGTGCGGAGCAGGGCTCCGAAGTTCCGGGGGTCCTGGACCTGGTCCAGGGCGAGAAAGAAGGGCACCTCGCGCCGACGGGCCGGTACCGCCAGGAGATCCTGCAGGTCGGTATAGTCTGCCGCGGCGACCCGGGCGACCACGCCCTGGTGATCGCCGTTGCCGGCGATGGCGGTGAGCTGGTCCCGCGTGCGGTAGGAGACCTTGATCCCGGCGCGGCGGGCCAGCGCGACGATCTCGGAGATGGGCCCCCGGGCGCCGGCGAGCACGGCCACCTCGTCAGCGCGTCGGCTGCCGCTGTGAAGCAGCGCGAGCACCGGGTTGCGGCCCCAGACGCGGTCGTCGCTCACCGGCCCTTCCACCTCCACCCGGTCCCGGTCGGCTTGTCTTCCAGAATGGCGCCGAGCCGCTCGATCTCCGCGCGAATTTCGTCGGCACGCTGAAAGTTACGCTGCCGGCGCGCCTCGGTGCGCTCCTCGATCAGCCGGTCGATCCGCGACTCGTCGAGCCCGTCCCGCCGCGGGCCCTCCAGGCCGAGCGCGCCGGCCAGCGTCCTCAGCGCCTGGGCGCCCCGCACGAGGACCGGAGGGCTGACATCGTCGGCCCGCAGCGCCCTGCTGAGATCGAACAGGGCCGCCAGCGCCTCCGGCGTGTTGAAGTCGTCGTCCATCGCGTCGAGGAAGCGCTGCTGGTATCCCGCCAGCGCGGCCGGCAGCGGCTCGCCGGTGGCGGCGCCCGCCGGGGCATGCTTGTCGGCGTCGTCGATGGGGCGCCACAGCCGCTCGAGCGCACGCGCGCTGTCGGCCACCCGCTCCTCCGACCACTCGAGCGGGCTCCGGTAGTGGGTGCCGAGCAGGAAGAGGCGGAGCGCCGCCGGGTCGTACCGCGTGACCAGGTCGCGGATCGTGAGGGTGTTGCCCAGCGACTTCGACATCTTCTCGCGCCCCATGTTCACCATGCCGTTGTGCACCCAGTAGCGGGCGAACGGCTGGCCGGTGTCGGCCTCGGTCTGGGCGATCTCGCACTCGTGGTGGGGAAAGATCAGGTCCTCACCGCCGCCGTGGATGTCGAAGGACACACCGAGGTAGCGGACCGCCATCGCCGAGCACTCGATGTGCCAGCCGGGCCGCCCGGCGCCCCACGGGCTGTCCCAGGAGGGCTCGCCCGGCTTGGCCGACTTCCAGAGCGCGAAGTCCCGCGGATCACGCTTGCGCTCGTCCACCTCCACGCGAGCCCCCATCTGCAGCTCGTCGAGGTTCTTGCCCGAGAGCTTGCCGTAAGCGGGGAAGCGCCGGACCTCGAAGTAGACGTCGCCGTCCACGCCGTAGGCGTAGCCGCGAGCCACGAGGCGCTCGATGAGCGCGATCATCTCGGGCACGTGCTCGGTCGCTCGGGGCTCCGCGTCGGGCGGCTGCACGCCCAGCGCCGCCATGTCGGCGTGGAAGGCGGCAATGTTGCGCTCGGAGACCTCGCGGGCCGGCACCCCCTCCTGGCCGGCGCGCCGGATGATCTTGTCGTCGATGTCCGTGAAGTTGCGCACGAACGTGACGCGATAGCCCGCGAAGCGCAGGTAGCGCGCGATCACGTCGAAGACCATCAGCATGCGGGCGTGGCCGACGTGGGAGAGGTCGTACACGGTCACCCCGCAGGAGTACATCGTGATCTCGCCCGGGGTCAGGGGGACGAGCTCCTCCTTGCCGCGCGCCATCGTGTTGTAGATCCTCATGACCCTCGGAGGGGGGCTGCGCCCCCCTTCCGAAACCTCCCCCCCGGATGGCGCCGGCGACGCCGGCGCTCGAAGCGCCCGTTCATTCCCGGACGTCCAGACTGACGACGGCCATGGCGGCGATGCCCTCGCGGCGGCCGAGCAGGCCCAGGCCTTCGGGACTCTTGGCTTTGACGCTGACACGATCGACGGGGATGCCGAGGACGTCGGCCAGGCGCTTGGCCATCTCGGGGAGATGACCCACCAGCTTCGGGGCCTGAGCCAGGACGGTAGCGTCGACGTTGATCAGGCTGGCGCCGCGGCCGCGCACCAGCCCGATCACATGGCCGAGCAGGAGCAGACTGGAGATACCACGCCAGCGGGGGTCGGTGTCGGAAAAGTGGCGGCCGAGGTCGCCGAGCGCGAGAGCGCCCAGCAGAGCCTCCCCGACTGCGTGAGCCAGCACGTCGGCATCGGAGTGACCGTCGAGCCCGACC
>JBGQLG010000320.1:0-3457 GCA_041499965.1 Methylomirabilia bacterium | reverse complement strand
GTCGTCCTCGGCCAGGTGGACGTTGACGACGAGCTTCCAGTTCTTGCGGTCCATCGTCTTGCCGTGCTTGGCGGCCGTCTCCTCGCCGATCTTCCACTGGTTGGCCAGCGCGTCGGGGCCGCCGGGCAACCCGGCGCCGAGCGAGAGCACGCCGAGCCCGTGGCGGCCGGCGGCGATGACACCCGACGGGGTCATCACGCTGGCCACGGCGATCGGGAAGTGCGGCTCGGTGTACGGCGCCAGGTGCAGCCGCGCCTGGCGCAGCTCGAACCAGTCGGTCTTCAGCGTCACCGGCTCCTCGCACTTGAGCAGCGCCATGATCGCGTCGAGCGACTCGTCCATGCGCGGGCGCTGGGTCACCGGCTCGATGCCCATCATGTAGGCGTCGGAGACGAGCGCGCCGGGGCCGCAGCCGAGCATGGCCCGGCCGCGCGTCATGTGGTCGAGCTGCACGAAGCGCTGGGCCACCAGGAACGGATGGTGGTAGGGCAGGCTCGTCACGCCCGAGCCGAGCATGATGTGCTTGGTGCGCTGGGCGGCGGCGCCGATGAAGATCTCCGGCGAGGCGATCAGCTCCCAGCCGGCCGAATGATGCTCGCCGATCCACACCTCGTCGTAGCCGAGGTAGTCCAGCCACTCGATCAGCTCCATGTCGCGGTCGAGGGCCAGCGTGGGGTTCTCGCCGACGCGGTGGAAGGGCGCCAGGAAGATGCCGAACTTCATTCCCTTGTGGGCCATGAGGTCTCCGGGGTGATCGGTTAGCCGGCCGGCTCGCCCGCGTTGACCGCGAGCACCTGGCCGGAGATGTTGCGCGCCGCCGGGCTGCAGAGGAAGGCGGCGGCGGATGAGATATCGGTCGCGGTCGCCATGCGCTTCAGCGGCGAGCGCTCGAGCATGGCCTTGCGCATGGCCTCGGGCGTGATGCCGCGCACGCGGGCCTGTCCCTCGATGACGCTGTCGATGCGGTCACCCTCGATGGCGCCCGGCGCCACGCAGTTGACCGTGATGTTGTGCGGCGCCAGCTCCAGCGCCATGCCGTAGGTCATCCCGACCTGGCCGGCCTTGGCCGAGCAGTAGCCGATGCGGTAGGGCAGGCCGCGCCGCCCGGCGCCCGAGGAGATGTTCACGATGGCGCCACCGCCGGCCTTGATCATCTCGGGCACCGTGAATCGGATGCACATGTAGGAGGAGGTCAGGCACGAGTTGATCGTGTAGAACCAGTCCTCCTCGGTGTACTCCGTCACGGGCTTGGTGACGCCGCCGTCGCCGGCGTTGTTGACCAGCGTGTCGAGCTTGCCGAAGGCCTTGAGGCCGGCGGCGACGATCTTCTTGACGTCGGCTTCCTTGGCGGCATCGCCGGTGAGGGCGATGGCTCTTCCGCCGGCCTTGGTGACCAGCGCCGCCGTCTCTTCCACCAGCGCCCCCGAGCGGGCCGCGCAGACGACCGCCGCGCCCTCCTTGGCGAAGAGCTGGCTCATGACTCGCCCGATCCCCTTGCTGGCCCCCGTGATCAGCGCGACCTTGCCGTCGAGTATCCCCATGCGCAGGATGATACTTGACAGCCGGCGGACGCGCGCGGAAAGTCCACGGCATGACACCCACCGAAGATCCGATCATCCAGGACCTGGACCGGGCCGTGAGCGACGTGCTGGGCTACTTCGCGGGGCCGGGGCGGACGAGCGCCGCCCGGGTCGATCGCTGGCAGGGCCGCGACGTCCTGCAGCACTTCCTTTACTTCCACGACGCCACCGCGTGGGGCATCGAGTCCGTCGCCACCGGGGGCCCGGTGTGGACGCTGCCCGGGGATGCGGACACGATCAACGAGGTCTGCCGTCGCCTGCACGAGCAGGAGAGCCTCGACGACCTGATCGCCCAGCTGCGCTTCGCCCACGCACGTCTCATCGCCGCCGCCCGGCGTTCGCCCGACCTCGACCGCCCGTGCTTCCGCCGCACCAACGGCGAGGTGATGTCGGGGCGCCAGCGGCTCACGCTGCTGGCCAAGCACTGGCGCGAGCACGTGGCCGAGCTGCAGGCGGCCGCGGCCGGGCGCTGACGCGCCGTCCCGGTCCGGAAGATCCCATGCGGATCGAGAGCATCGAGGCGATCCCGATCGAGATCCCGCTGCGACGGAACTTCGGCGGGAGCACCTATTCGGTCCTCAAGCGCTCCACCATCGTCACCCGCCTGCGCACCGACCAGGGGCTGGTGAGCGAGGTCTACAACGGCGACAACCGCGAGCACGGGGCGGAGCTGGTGCGGTTGATCCACGACGAGCTGGCACCCCGGGTGAAGGGCCTGAGCATCTTCGAGATCGAGCGCATCTGGGAGGTGATGTTCGCGCTCAGCCACACCAGCCGCAGCCGCAAGCTCCTGATGGAGGCGATCGCCTGCGTGGACTGCGCGGTGTGGGACGTGCTCGGCAAGGTGCGCGACCAGAACGTGTGCGCGCTGCTCGGCGGCGGGCGCGCCGCGCTGCCGATCATCTCCATCGGCGGCTACTACATGGAAGGCAAGACGCTGGCCGACATCGGCCGCGAGATGGAGGCGTATCGGCGCGCCGGCATGGCGGGATGCAAGTTCAAGGTGGGCGGGCTGACGCCCGCCGAGGACGCGCGACGCGTCGAAGCCGCGCGCCGCGCCGCCGGCCCCGACTTCGTCCTGGCCGTGGACGCCAACTGCGCGTGGTCGGTCGAGGAGGCGGTCCGCTTCGCGCGGCTCGTCGAGCCGCTGGACATCGCGTGGTTCGAGGAGCCGTGCCACTGGTACGACGACGCCGCGATGATGGCCAGGGTGCGGCAGCAGACGCGCATCCCGATCACCGCCGGCCAGAGCGAGATCACCAGCCACGGCGTGCGCCGCCTGATCGAGGCGGGCGCCGTCGACCTCGTCAACGTGGACGCCTCGGAGTGTGGCGGCGTCAGCGAGTGGCAGCGCGCCGCCGCCCTGGCCCAGGCCGCCGGCCTGCGGATGGCGCACCACGAGGAATCGCAGATCGCCCAGCACCTGCTGGCGGGCGTGCCCCACGGCACCTACGTCGAGTGCTTCGCCGACCCCGAGCGCGATCCGGTCTGGCAGACGATGTGGGCGAATCGTCCCACTCCGCGTGCGGGGACGATCGAGCTGTCCTCCGGGCCGGGGTTCGGGCTGGTGCTGGACGAGGGTATGGTGCGCAAGTACCGCGCTGCGTAGAACCGCGCCTGCGCGGGGCCGCCGTGGGCGGGGCGGGCGGGGCTGGTGTGTTCCGGTCGCGCTCTGTGGCTCGCCTGGATTGTGCGAGCGGGGTTCGCTCGACCCCCCATCCCCAGGGGGGGCTGGCGCCGATCGCTTGCCTGTACAAGCCGCGAGCGGTTCGCTTGACGCATCTCTCCAGGAGGCGAGCTAGGGGGCTCGGCCCGAACGATTGTCGTCGGCTCGTCCACCCGCCTCACCAATCGCTCGCAGCCGGCTTGCCCACGAG
>JBGQLG010000319.1:0-3465 GCA_041499965.1 Methylomirabilia bacterium | reverse complement strand
CTTCAACAACGCGTACGGCGACTACTACTACCTGCGCCCCGGCGGCTTCATCTTTCGCATACCCGACGAGGTCTCCGACGACGTGGCCACGCCGGCGAACTGCGCGCTGGCCCAGGTGATCTACGGCCTCACGCGGGCGGGCGCCCGGCAGGGCGACACCGTGGTGATCCAGGGCGCGGGCGGCCTCGGGCTCAACGCGGTGGCGGTGGCGCGCGACCTGGGCGCCGACCGCGTCATCGTCTTCGACCGGGTGGACTCGCGGCTGGAGCTGGCGCGAGCCTTCGGCGCCGATCATGCCCTGAGCCTGGCCGAGCTGACCACGCCGGAGCGGCGCGTCCAGGCCGTGATGGATCTCACGGGCGGCTTCGGGGCCGACATCGTCGCGGACTTCGTCGGTTATCCGGAGGTGGTGCCCGAGGGGCTGCGGATGCTGCGCGGCGGCGGCTGCTACCTCGAGGTCGGCTCGATCGCGCCCGGCAACGTCTTCTCCTACGACGCCACCGCGCTGGTGCGCGGCAACGCGCGGCTGGTGGCGACGTCCAACTACTCGCCGTGGGCGCTGGCCCAGGCCCTGGCCTTCCTGCGGCGCAACCTGCAGCGGTTCCCGTATGAGCGCCTGGTGTCCCACGTCTTCCCGCTGGCCCGCATCGGCGAGGCGTTCCAGAAGGCGGACTGGATGCAGCGCGCCGGCGACGGCCTGCGCATCTCGCGGGCGGCGCTTTCGATGACCGACTGATCCGGCGGGAACCTCGGGGCCAGATGGCGCGTTACTCGCCCGGTCCCGGGCCGTCGTCTCGGCGGCGACACCACTCCAACGCTCGCTCCCAGAAGAAGGAGGAGTCCATGAGGATGGCAAGGCTGCTCTCCCTGCTCGCCGGTATCGTGATGCTCGTTGCGGTGGGTTCGGCCGGCGCGCAGGCGCCCGCGACGCCAGCGCCGCCGCCCCCGGCCTACGGCGCGCCGATCACGCTCGATCAAGCCAAGAAGGTCCTGGCCGGCGCCGAGGCGGAGGCCAAGAAGAACAACTGGGGCATGGTGATCGTCGTGCTCGACTCCGGCGGCAACCTGGTGGCGCTCTCTCGCATGGACAGCGCTCAGATCGGCAGCATCGAGGTCGCTCGCGAGAAGGCCTACACGGCGGTGGCCTTCCGGCGGCCCTCGAAGGCATTCGAGGACGCTCTCGGCCAAGGCGGCACCAACCTCCGAGTCCTCAAGCTGGCCGGCGCCGTCCCGCTCGAGGGCGGCCTGCCCATCATCGTGGACGGCAAGCTGATCGGCGCCGTCGGCGTCTCCGGCGCGCTCGCACCCCAGGACGCACAGGTGGGCCGCGCTGGGATCGAGGCGATGAAGTAGGAGTCCAACATTTAGAGAGCGTGGGGGCGATGTCGGAGCCCCCAGCCCAGGCGCGGTCGAGGAGCGCCCCGGCTTTGCCGGGGCGTGACGAGAGTATGGGGGGTGTGGGGGGCCATGTCGGGGCCCCCCACTTACATGGTCGGGCTGTTGAACTCTCCGCCCATCGCCACCAGCGCCCACGGCCCGCCCTGGGCGTCCCAGCTGAATCCGATGTGGGCCGAGAGCGCGTGCTGATCGCGGAAGAGGCGCTGGATCGGATAGCGGTCGTAGATGCCGTTGGCGCCGGCCAGCGCGTGCAGCGAGTCGACGGCCTCCGTGCATTGCTCCATCGCCCACGCCACGTTGCGCTTGAAGCGCAGCTTCTCTTCCAGCGTCGGCGCCCGGCCCTCCTGCGCGATCCGCTCGGCGTCCACGCAGTCCGTGCGGATGCTGAGCCGGGCGCCGTCCACCTGGGCGCCGGCGCGGGCCACGCGCAGCTGCACCGCCTGGAAGTCGCGCATGCGCAGCCCCGTGTAATTCGTCGAGCGCTCCTTGATGGCCTCGATCGTCAGCTCGACGGCGGCCTGTGCGTTGCCGACGCCGGCCGCGGCCAGGCAGTGCGAGCCGAGTCCCGAGAGCGGCACCCGGTACATCGGGTTGGGATTCAAGCGGGCGCCGGGGAACTCGCTGCCGCCGCGGACCAGGTACATGCAGAGCGCGCGATGTTCGGGCACGAAGACGTCGGTGGCCCGCACCGACTTGGAGCCGGTGCTCCGCATGCCCAGCGTCTGCCAGTCGTCGATGATCTCGTAGTCACCGCGCGGGACCAGGCACATGCGGTGATCGATCACGCGGTCGCCGTCGCGGACGGTCACCGCCAGCATGTTCCAGGTGGCCGGGTCCACGCCGCTCGAGAAGTTCCAGAAGCCGCTGACGACGAAGCCGCCGTCGACCCGGCGGCCCTTGCCCTGCGGATAGGCGATGCCGGAGGCGATTAGCGCGTCGGGATCGGCGCCCCAGATCTCCTGCTGCGCCCGCTCGTCGTAGAGCGCGAGCATCCAGTGATGGATGCCCAGGTTGGCGACGTTCCAGGCGGTCGAGGCGCAGCCGCGCGCGATCTCGAAGGGGATGTCGAAGATCGCCGCGAACGGCAGCTCCATGCCGCCCCAGCGCCGGGGCTGGTGGAAGCGGAAGAGCCCGGTGCGGTGCAGGTCGGCCAGCGTGTCCTTTTCCATCTGGCGCGCACTCTCCGCGCCGTCGGCGCGCTCGCGCAGGACGGGAGCCAGCTCGCGGGCCCGACGCAGCGCCTCGGCGTAGGCGACGTCGGTGAAGCCGCGAGAGATCGCGCGCGCGTCCGGCATGGCATCCTCCTCGGGTGGCGGTAGTATATGCTGCGATTCGCCACACAGGAGGGCGCCATGGATCCGAACGCGAAGAAGACCACGCTGCGCATGATTCCCTACGGGCTCTACGTGCTCACGGCGGCCAGCGGCGACCGGGTGGCCGCCGCCACGGTCAACTGGGTCACCCAGGCGTCGTTCGAGCCCCCGCTCGTCGCCGTCGGCGTGAAGGTGGATTCCCACGCCCATCCGCTGATCAAGGAGACGAAGGCCTTCGCGCTGAACGTGCTCGGCAAGGGCCAGCAAGCCATGGCCTTCACGTTCTTCAAGCCCGCCGCCAAGCAAGGCCAGACGATCTCCGGCGAGCCCTACCGCACCGGCACGACCGGCGCCCCCATCCTCACCAGCACCCCCGCCTACATCGAGTGCACGCTCGAGACCACGGTAGAGATAGGCGACCACTCCATCTTCGTCGGCCGGGTGGTCGACGCCGGAGTCACCAAGGCTCCCGAGGGCCGGGCCGACGACGCCACCCTCTGGCTAAAAGAGCTCGGCGACAAAGTCTTCTACGGTGGGTAGTGAGGGATAGTGACGCTCGTGAAACGCGGTGATGCCGGCGGCGCGGGTCGCGCGCACGGGCCGCGGGCGCGCCCTCGTGGCGAGCCGTCGTCGCCGTTCGAGCGCAGGGCTCGGCGAGCGAGCCGCCAACAACTCGAAGTGGCCGCGCCCCAACCCCCTCTGGGGGATGGGGGGCCCGAGCGAGCCGTGCCCGGAGCGAGTTACGGCGACAGGG
>JBGQLG010000318.1:0-3554 GCA_041499965.1 Methylomirabilia bacterium | reverse complement strand
GCAGGAAACTGCTCCGGGACCCATATGCCGATCCCGCTGTGGAAGATCACGTTCACCGGGACCGATGACTCCGGCCAGAGCGTGCGGGTTGTGATCGATCTCAGGTTGCCAGCCGACCCCCCGAGCTCGTGAAGCCGGGATGATCGGTCCTGTGGGCGTCGCCGTCGGTCCGCGCCGGGGCGCTGGCACCCCCACCGTCGTCGTCGTCGGCCTCGTCTGGTTGTTCATCGCAACCGCCGCCGGATTCGTCCGCACGCTCCCGCCATCGGCACCACCCGTTGCGGTGTTCGGGCTGACGGCGTTCGTCCTCGCCGCCGCGTGGTTCCTCCGGGGGTTCAGAGCATGGCTGGTCGCGATCGACGAGCGGTGGCTCGTAGGCCTCCACCTCACCCGCTTCGTCGGGGCCTACTTCCTCTACCTCTACGCGCGCGGCGAGCTGCCGTACGCGTTCGCCGTGCCGGGCGGGCTGGGCGACATCGCGGTGGCGAGCCTGGCGGCGCTGCTCCTGCTCTGGGGCCCGCCCCGCACCACAGGGCGCCGCGCGGCCTATCTCGCGTGGAACGCGCTCGGGCTGGTCGACATCCTCTTCGTGGTGGTGACGGCGGCGCGGCTGGGGTTGGCGAATCCGGCGTCGATGGCCCCGCTCCTGCGGTTGCCGCTGAGCTTGCTTCCGACCTTCCTGGTGCCCCTGATCATCGCGAGCCACGTGATCCTGGGGCTGCGGCTCTGGCGCCGCCGCTCGGCGCGCTAGGCCCGTCTACCGGCCGCGCACCACCGCCCTCACCTGCACCTTCACCTCGGTCGCGACCGCGACCGTGTTGTAGAGGGGTCAGCGTTGTCGGTAGGTCTCGACCAGCGCCTCGGCCTGCACCTGGCTCACGCCGGTCATCTCGAACGTCATCGTGACGGTGGAGAAGCGCGGCTGGGTCGGCGGGCGGCGGCCCTCGATGGTGACCGTCATGCGCTCGAGCGGCACGCCCGTCTCCTTGGCGTGCATCTCGATCAGCGTGACGCCGCACGAGGACACGCTGCCCAGGAACGCCTCGCTGTTGGTGAAGGCGTCGGGCTGGGGGCGTGAGGAGGAATCGAGCAGCACCGATACGCCGCGGACCTCGTTGCGGCCGCGGCCGATGGTGCCGCTGCTGGAGGACACGACGGTCTCGATCTTGTCGTCGGCCATGGCTGGCATGATCGGACGGCCGGCCCCCGACGTCAAGGAGTAGAATGCGCGGCAAAGGAGACGCTCGGTGAAGCTCGACGTCGCCATGCTCACCCACGATCTGCGGATGGTGCCGGAGTACGCGCGCAAGGTGGAGGCACTCGGCTTCGACTGCCTGTGGTCGGCCGAGACGCAGCACGATCCGTTCCTGCCGCTGGCCGCCGCCGCCACGGTGACGAGCCGCATCCGCCTCGGCACCTCGATCGCCGTGGCGTTCCCCCGCAGCCCGATGATCCTCGCCCACACCGCGTGGGATCTGGCCAGCGCCTCGGCCGGCCGCTTCATCCTGGGGCTCGGCTCGCAGGTCAAGGGTCACAACGAGCGCCGCTTCTCGGTGAAGTGGGAATCGCCGGCGCCGCGCATGCGCGAGGTGGTGCTGGCGCTGCGGGCGATCTGGGACTGCTGGCAGAACGGGACCAAGCTGAACTTCAAGGGCCAGTTCTACCGCTTCGACCTGATGACGCCGTTCTTCAACCCGGGCCCGATCGAGTATCCCCAGGTCCCCGTCTACATCGCGGGGGTCAACCAGCACATGTGCCGCGTGGCCGGCGAGGTGTGCGAGGGGCTGCACGTGCATCCCTTCAACAGCCCCACGTACCTGCGCGAGTACGTGCTCCCGGCGGTCGACGCGGGGTTGAAGGCGGCCGGCAAGCGGCGCGAGGACTTCACCTACGCCACCTCCAGCTTCGTCATCATCGGCGAGGCCGAGTCGGAGCTGGCGGCCCAGCGCCTGGCCGTCAAGCAGCAGATCGCCTTCTACGCCTCCACACGCACCTACGAGCCGGTGCTGGCCGCCCACGGCTGGCAGGACATCGCCCCGCACCTGCACCGCAAGTCGGTGGAGGGCGACTGGCAGGGCATGGCCGAGCTGATCACCGACGAGATGCTCGACACTTACGCCGTCACCGGCACCCACGAGACCATCGCGGCGCGGCTCGACGAGCGGTACCGCGGGCTGCTCGACCGTACCGCGTTCTACCAGCCCCAGCGGCAGCAGACGCTCGACGATCCGCGGCTGCCGCGGCTGATCAAGCAATTCAACGGCTAGGAGCTCTGCCCGCATGAAAGCCCTCGCGTTCCACGAGTTCGGCGGCCCCGACAAGCTCACGTACGAGGACGTGCCCGACCCGAAGATCAAGCCGAACGAAGTCCTCGTCCGCGTCCGCGCCTGCGCGCTGAACCACCTCGACCTGTTCGTGCGCGAAGGCATCCCGGCGCTCAAGACACCGCTGCCGTTCTGGACCGGCTGTGACATCGCCGGCGAGATCGCCGAGGTCGGAGCGGACGTGCCGGGGGCCAAGGTCGGCACGCGGGTCGCGGTCAACCCGAACCTCACGTGCGGGCGCTGCGAGTTCTGCGCGCAGGGCGAGGACAGCCTGTGCGTGCGCTACGGCATCCTCGGCGAGCACGTGCCCGGCGGCCTCGCCGAGTACGTCGCCGTGCGCGGGGACAACGTCCTGCCCCTGCCCGCCACCGTCTCCTTCGAGGCGGCGGCCTCGTTCGTCCTCACCAACATGACGGCGTGGCGGATGGTCGTCACGCAGGGGCAGGTGCGGCCGGGCCAGGACGTCCTGGTCATCGGCGTGGGCGGCGGCGTGTCGTCGACGGCGGTGCAGATCGCCCGCCTGTGCGGCGCCCGCGTCATCGTGACCTCCTCGGACGACGCCAAGCTGGAGAAGGCCAAGGCGCTCGGCGCCGAGGTGGGCATCAACTACAGGAAGAATCCCGACTGGGCCAAGCAGGTCTTCGAGGCCACCGGCAAGCGCGGCGTCGACGTCGTCATCGAGAACGTCGGCGCCGCCACCTGGAAGGACTCGATCCGCTCGCTCAAGGGCGGCGGCCGACTGGTCACGTGCGGCTCGACCTCGGGTCCGATCGGCGAGACGCTCATCCCGCTGCTGTTCTGGAAGCAGGCGCACCTGATCGGTTCCACGATGGCCAACCGCAAGGAGTTCCACGCCGTGATGGGCCAGTTCTTCGCGGGCCGACTCAAGGCGATCATCGACGAGGTCGTTCCGCTCAAGGACGGCGCCGCCGCCCAGCAGCGCCTCGCCGAAGGCAAGCAGTTCGGGAAGATCGTGCTCACCCCCTGAAGCTCGGAGGTGGGGCTAGACCCTGCCTCCCCCCAGACCACCCTGCAGGATTGCGCCGGCGAAGCCGGCGCTCGAGCGTGCCTAGACTTCGCGCAGGGGGACGATGCGGAGTGCTGGGCGGTCGAAGGGCGGGGTGCATAATGATCGAGTCATGAAGACACTGGCGATTCTGGTTGGGGGTGGTCCGGCGCCGGGGATCAATGCGGTGATCGCGGCGGCGACGATCGAGGCGCGTAATCACG
>JBGQLG010000317.1:0-3681 GCA_041499965.1 Methylomirabilia bacterium | reverse complement strand
GGGGATCGAGTGACGCCGGGGATCACGCGCCGTGGCCGCGGGCGCGCCTCCGTGGCGAGCTGTCGTCGCCGTTGTCGCTCCGGGCTCGGCTCGCGAGCCGCCAACAACTCGAAGAGCCCACGCCCCAACCCCCTCTGGGGGATGGGGGGCCCGAGCGAGCCGAGCCCGGAGCGACTTACGGCGACAGGCGAGCCACGCAGGCGCGCCCGCGGCCACGGCGCGCGATCCCCGGCGTCACTCGATCCCCCGAGCGTCAGGAGGCGCCGGGAAGCTGAAGACGTTCGCCGGCTCGTGGTGGACGTCGTGGTCGCGACGGAGGCGCTGCACCATGCCCAGCGCGTACGGCGCGCCCTCCAGGAGTTGGGCCAGCATCAGGTCATCGAGCCGCAGTCCGGCGCGCCGCGCGGCCTTCACGCACAGGTCGCGCACCTCGGCGCCGGCCGGATCGGCCGGGCCTGACAGCACCGGCGGCGGCGTGACCTCGGGCGCCGTCGCGCCGGGGACGAGCCGCGGATGCCGCGTGTGCCACTCGGTGGCGCGCTCGTAGGCGTGGCCGATCCTCAAGATCGTGCTCTCGCCGAACGGCCGCCCGACGATCTGCATACCCAGCGGCAGGCCGTTGCCGCCGAAGCCATTGGGCAGCGCCAGCACGGGCTGGCCCGTCACGTTCCAGGCGGTGAGCAGGCTCGCCTTCTGCCAGAACGAGACGCTGCGGTAGTCGGCCAGCCGCGGGGCCTCGCCCATGCCGGCCGTGACGAAGGCGTCGAACCTGGCGTAGAGCGGCTCCATCTCGACCATCATCCGGCGATGCTCGCGCGTGGCCTGCACGTAGTCGTGGGCGGTGAAGAGCACGGACGGCAGCACGCGTGAGCGGAAGTCGGCACCAAAGTCCTTGAGCCGCGTGACCAGATTGCCCTGGTGAACGCTGAAGATCTCGCTCTCGGCGATGATGATCTTGACGTCGAAGTAGCTGCCCAGCGGCCGCACGCGGATCTCCTCGAGCTCGGCCCCGAGCCGGCGCAGCACGTCGAGCGCGGCGTCCATGGCCCGGCGGACGTCCTGCGAGGCCGGGAGATCCTCCTCCCAATGGTAGCGGAGGACGCCGATGCGCAGCCCGTGCAGGTCCTCGCCGAGCGCCTGACGATAGTCGGGGATGGGCCGCCGCAGGCTCCCCGCGTCCCGGGTGTCGTAGCCGGCCAGCGCCTGCAGCACCAGCGCGCAGTCCTCGACCGTCCGGGCCAGCGGCCCGCAGTGGTCGAACGTGTACGAGTTGGTGATGACACCGCCTCGGCTCACCAGGCCAAACGTAGGCATGAGGCCGACGACGCCGCAGAGCGAAGCCGGGCCCCGGATCGATCCGCCGGTGTCGGAGCCGAGCGCCACCGGCAGCATCCCGGCCGCGACCGCCGCGCCCGAGCCGGTCGAGGAGCCACCGGTGAAGTGCGCCAGGTTCCACGGGTTGCGCGCGGGCGGCCACGGCAGGTCGAACGAGGGACCGGCGTGGGCCATCTCGTGCGTGGCCAGCTTGCCGAGCAGCACGGCGCCGGCCTCGTAGAGCTTGCGCGTGGCCGTGGCGTCCTCCGCCGGGATACGATCGATGAAGACGCGCGAGTGGCCGGAGGTGAGAATGCCGCGCGTGTCATAGATGTCCTTCAACCCGAACGGGATCCCGTGCAGCGGCCCGCGGGAGTTTCCCGCCGCGACCTGGGCCTCGGCCTCCCGCGCCTGCCGGCGCGCCAGGTCGAATGTGGGCGTGATGAACGCGTGCGTCTGCGCGTCGTACGCCTCGACGCGCGCGATCGACGCATCGACCAGCTCGACGGGCGACAGCGTGCGCCCGGCGATCCGGGCCGAGAGCCCGGCAATCGACAGGTCGTGGAGCTCAGTGGCCATGGAGCCTCCGTGGTGATCCGGCCGGCGCCGGCTCAGCATAGCGGATGATCAGGTGCCTCGTCTGAGTGAGGTATCAGCCACCGACAACAGCTCCTCGGCGAGCGCAGCATCCTCGGGGAGCGAGGCGATCCCGACCTTCAGCACGGTCTCCGTCGCACACGGGAATCTAGTGACAGCAACTTCTCGAGCCCAATCAGCGAATCGGAGCGCATCCTGCCTAGGCGTCTCAACCAGAAGCGCGGCAAACCGACTACCGTCGTACCGGGCCATCACGTCGATGCCGCGCGCGGGCTCCGCCAAGATCCGAGCGAATGCGGCGAGGGCTTCTTCATACTCGGCGTAGCCTCTCGTATCGGCCTCACTTCGCAATCCCTCGAGGTCGAGCAGCACGAACGCGAGGGCGAGGATCGGGACGACCGACGAAAGCACGAGGACCACCAGCACCTTGCTGCCCGCACGCGCGAGCCCGCCGGCGGCTGACATTGCGTCACTACTATCACAATCGTGGCGTCTCGCAGGAATTCAATGGGACGCCGGCCATCACAGGGGACGTGCGCGGCGCCGGCGGCCCGTGGCCACCGGCGCCGCGCACGTTACGGCTACTTCGGCTGGGGCACGATCCGCAGATACGGCTTCGGCGACTTCCAGCCCGCGGGATACGCCTTCTTGGCGTCCTCGTCGGAGACGGCCGGGACGATGATGACGTCCTGCCCCTGCTTCCAGTTCACGGGCGTGGCCACCTTGTGCTTGGCCGTGAGCTGGCAGGAGTCGACCAGGCGCAGCACCTCGTCGAAGTTGCGGCCGGTCGACATCGGGTAGGTCAGCATCGCCTTCACCTTCTTGTCGGGGCCGATGACGAAGACCGAGCGCACCGTCGCGTTGTCGGCGGCCGTCCGGCCCTGAGAGGTGGTACCGGCTCCCTCCGGCAGCATGTCGTAGGCCGTCGCCACCTTCAGCTCGGGGTCGCCGATCATCGGGTACGTGACGGCGTGCCCCTGCGTCTCCTCGATGTCCTTCGCCCAGCGCTTGTGATCATCGACCGGATCGACGCTGAGCCCGATGATCTTGCAGCCGCGCTTGTCGAACTCGGGCTTCAGGCCGGCCATGTAGCCGAGCTCGGTCGTGCAGACCGGCGTGAAGTCCTTCGGGTGCGAGAAGAGAATGGCCCAGCCGCTGCCGATCCACTCGTGGAAGTTGATCTGGCCCTGGGTGGTCTGGGCGGTGAAGTTGGGAGCTTCGCTGTTGATCCGCAGTGCCATGGTGTTTCCTCCATCGGTCGCGACTCAGTGGTAAAAGAGGTTGGTAGCCGAGCCGGTAGCATGCCTCAGGATAGCGCCCACGTCCACGCCTCTCACGGAATCGGGTGACGCCGGGGCTCACGCGTGGGGGCCGCGGGCGGCGGGGCTGTTCGGGCTCGCCCATGGCTCGCCTCTATCACGCGGGCGGGGTTCGCTCGGCCCCCCATCCCCCAAAGGGGGTGGGGCGTGGGCTGTCGAGCGTGGGCGGCTCGCTTACCCCGCCGGCAGCGATCGCTCCCGGTTCGGCTCGCCCTGGTGCGAGCCCGAACAGCCCCGCCGCCCGCGGCCCCCACGCGCGAGCCCCGGCGTCACCCGCTTCCACGAGCGGCATCAGATGGCCTCGGGGAGGTTGGACGGCAGAGCGAGCGCGAGGTAGCGTCCGCTCTCCTTGTACACGAGGCGGAGGCCGACCAGCTTGTCGAGGAACGCCTCGACGTCGGCGGCGTCGACATTGGTGGCGCCGGCAGTCTGGAGGCCGGTGCACACCTCC
>JBGQLG010000316.1:0-3732 GCA_041499965.1 Methylomirabilia bacterium | reverse complement strand
TCAACTTCCTCGGCCACGCCGGCCTCGCCGTGATGGCGCTGGCCGCGCTCGACACCGCTTGCTGGGACCTGGCCGCGCAGACGGCGGGGCTGCCGCTCTGGCGCTTCCTCGGCGCCGCGAGCAACCGCGTGCCCACCTATGCCTCCAGCGGCCTCTGGCTCGACCGCTCGATCGACGAGCTGGTGGCCGAGGCGCAGGGGTTCCTGGTCGCCGGGCACCGCGCGATGAAGATGCGCCTGGGGCGCTCGCACGCCGAGGACCTGGCGCGCGCCCGCGCACTGCGCGCCGCGCTCGGCCCCGACGTGAAGCTGCTGGCCGACGTCAACCAGGGCTGGGACGTCGCGACCGCGATCCGCACGGGCCTGGCCCTGGAGGAGATCGGGCTCTTCTGGCTCGAGGAGCCGGTGGCCTACGAGGATCTCGAGGGCTCCGCGCGGGTGGCCGCCGCGCTCGTCACGCCGATCGCCTCCGGCGAGAGCGAGTACGGCTGGCTCGGCATGAAGCGCTACCTCGACGCCCGCGCCGCCGACATCCTGATGCCGGATCTGCAGCGCATGGGCGGCATCACCGGCTATCTGAGGGCCGTCGAGCTGTGCGCCGGGTACCAGTGGCCGGTCTCCTCGCACCTGTTCGTGGAGTCCTCCGGCCCCGTGCTGGCCACGGCGCCGCACGGCGTGATCCTCGAGCACATGGACTGGTGGGAGTCGCTCTTCGACGATCGCCTGCCCGTCGTCGACGGCGCGGTGGTGCTGCCTGACCGGCCCGGCATCGGCCTGGGCCTCAATCGCGCGGCGCTGGCGAGATACCGCGCGTGAGCGTGCGGGCCTTCCTGCGCCGGCTCCTCGCCGAGCCCGGCGCCGACGACGAGGCGGCGCGCCCGACCGCCCAGATGGGCGACGCCTTCGGCCGCATGCTGCAGGACCTGCGGGGCTCCACCGAGCGGCTGGAAGACCTCGTCTTCAAGCTGAGCACGCTCAACGAGGTCGTCGAGCTGGCCGCGCGCGTGCCCCAGCTGCAAGAGCTGCTCTCGCTGGTGCTCGAGCGCACCATGCGCACGGTGCGGGCCGGCATCGGCTCGATCATGCTGCTCGACCACGAGCGCCAGGTGCTGCGCGTGGTGGCCGCGCGGGGGCTGCCCGACGACGTGGTGGGCCGGGCCGAGGTGCGCGTGGGCGAGGGCATCGCCGGCAAGGTCGTGCAGCTCGGCGAGGCGGTGCTGGTCGAGGACATCGCAGCCGATCCGCGCTTCGGCAAGCCCAACGAGCCCAAGTACGGTTCGGGCGCCTTCATGTGCCTGCCGGTGCGCGTCGAGGACCGCATCATCGGCGTGGTCAACCTGGCCAAGAGCGCGTCGGCGGCCCCGTCGCCGGCCTTCAGCCCCACCGATCTGCAGTTCCTCAACACGCTCATGACCCACATCGCCTACGCCGTCGACAACGCCCGCCTGCTGCAGGAGGCGCGGCTGTCGACCAATCGCCTGCGCAGCGCCATGGAGGACCTGCGCACGACCCAGACGCGCGTGGTCGAGGGCGAGACGCTGAGGGCGATGGGGCAGATGGCCTCCGGCATGGCCCACCACGTCAACAACCTGCTGGCCGTGATCTCCGGCCGCACCCAGCTCCTGCTGGTGCGCGCCACCGAGCCCGAGATCCGCCGCCCGCTGGAGATCATCCAGCGCGCCAGCTTTGACGCCGCCGAGGTCGTCCGGCGCGTGCTCGGCTTCGCCTCGATGCACCCGGCGCCGGCGGCGGCCGCCGTCGACCTGAACGAGGTCGTGCGCGAGGTGGTCGAGCTCACCCGCCCGCGCTGGCGCGACGAGGCGCTGATGCGCGCGGTCACCATCGACGTGGCGCTGGAGCTCGGCGCCGGCGCCAGCGTGGCCGGCGAGTCGCCCGCCCTGCGCGAGGTGATGATGAACCTCATCTTCAACGCCATCGACGCGCTGCCCACCGGCGGCACCATCCGCATCAGCACCTGGAACGCCGACGACTGGATCTTCTGCGCGGTGGCCGACGACGGTGTGGGCATGGACGACGAGGTCCGCCGCCGCGCGCTCGAGGCGTTCTTCACCACCAAGGGACCGCAGACCACGGGTCTGGGGCTCAGCGTCGCCCACAGCGTCGTGCAGCGGCACGGCGGCGAGCTGAGCCTGCGCCCCAACGACGGCCGGGGCACCGTGGTGACGCTGCGCCTGCCCCAGGCCGCGCCGGGCGAGCCCGCCGTCGAGCCGGAGCCGACGCCGGAAGGGCCGGCGCTGCGCATCCTGATCATCGACGACGAGCGCACGGTGCGCGAGGCGCTGTCCGACTCGCTGACCGAGGACGGCCACACCGTGATCGCCGCCGCCAGCGGCGCCGAGGGGCTGGCCCGGCTGGCCAACGGCGCCAAGGTGGACGTCGTCGTCACCGACCTCGGCATGCCGGAGATGACCGGCTGGGACGTCGCCCGCGCCGTGCGCACGCGCCATCCCGGCCTGCCGGTGGGGCTCATCACCGGCTGGGCGGTGGCGCTCGAGATCAGCGACGAGGAGCGCGGCGGTGTCGATTTCGTCATCGCCAAGCCGTACACCACCGAAGCGCTGCGCGCCGCGCTGGGTCCGATCCAGCCGCGCGCGTGAGCCGACGTCCCCTCGAGGAGACCCCATGAGCGATCTCACGCGACGGCAGTGGCTCGGCAGCGCGGCCCTGGCGGGGGCCGTCGCGGCCAGCGGCGGCGCCGCCCAGGCCCAGCCGCGCGTCTCCGCCGACGACCTCGTGCGCACGGTGAAGGGCGCGCGGGTCTTCGACCTCTCGTTCGTCTGGAACGACCGGTCCCCGGTGCTCGGCCTCAACCCGCCTTACGCGTTCGCGCTCAATCGCACGCACAAGATGACGCACGAGATCTACGGACAGGCGCCGGGCAGCCGCGTGTCGTGGGCGTCGGACATCATGTACTTCAGCGGCCAGCACGGCTCGCCCACGCTCGACGCCATCGGGCACATCGGCCGGGACCTGAAGCTGCACGGCGGCGTCGACGCGGTGGCCGCCACCGCCACGCCCGGCGGCATCGGCAACGGGCTGGGGATGGAGACCTTCCCGGTCGATCTCATGCTCAACCGCGTGGTCATCCTCGACGTCGCGCGCCAGCTGGCCGGCGGCCGCCCCGATCCGCTGCCGCCGGGCTTCGAGGTCACCGGCGCCCATCTCGACGCCACGGCCAAGGCGCAGGGCGTGGAGGTCCGGCCCGGCGACTCGCTCCTGATCCGCACCGGCTGGGGTCAGTTCTTCGCCACCGACAACGCGAAGTTCCTGGGCGAGCAATCGCCCGGCCCCGGCCAGGACGCGGCGCGCTGGATCATCGATCACAAGGTGCGGCTGGCCGGCGACGACACCGCCACCTTCGAGAAGCGGCCGGCCGCCTACGGCAAGGAGCTGTTCAGCGTGCACATGATGCTGCTGGCCGACCACGGCATCTACATCATGGAGAACGCCAACCTGGAGCCGGTGGGCGATGCCAAGGTCGGCGTGGCGCTGTTGATCGTCACGCCGCTGAAGATCGAGGGGGCCACCGGCTCGGCGCTGCGCGTGCTAGCGCTTGCCTGACGCGCTCGCGGCCCGGCGCTGGGACGAGGCGTACCGCGGCGGCCGGTACGTGGCCGAGCCGCCGCTGCCGTTCGTCGACACCATCGTGGAGGTGGCGCGCCGCCACGGGCTGACCGGGGGCGCCGCCGGGCTCTACGTGGGCTGCGGCAAC
>JBGQLG010000315.1:0-3763 GCA_041499965.1 Methylomirabilia bacterium | reverse complement strand
TTGTCCGCTCCCCAGCCCCCTCTGGGGGATGGGGGGCCCGAGCGAGCCGGGCCCGGAGCGAGTTATGGCGACAGGCGAGCCATGCAGGCGCGCCCGCGGGCTCTGCGCCCCGGCGCCGGGGGCACCGCCTTTTACGAGACGCGCTAGGCCATCTTGACGGCGACCCCGTCTACACGTCGGGCGGACGGTAGGCGTAGTCCGGCCGGCATTTCTCCATGATGGCGCGAAGGTCCTGACGGAGCTCTTCCAGGGTGGGGCGGCCGACGAACCACCAGCCGTTGTAGATCTGGTGGATGGTGAGATCGGGGTGGAGCGAGAACGTGTACGGGAGGGCGACGAGGCCGTGCTCGAAGTTGGGGCGGGTGATCTCGACCATGTCCAGCCGTGAGATGGCCTTCCGCTCGGCGTCACTCAGGAAGGTGAAGGTCGCGCCGAGGCCGGCGCGGAAGGCGGCGCAGATGTCCGGGCGGTCGGTGGAGACGACCGCCAGCTTGCAGTAGTTCACGGCCAGCTCGTCCTGTAGCTCGGTGAGGTGCCGCAACTGGCACGCGCACTTCGGTCACCAGTAGCCCCGGTAGAAGCTCAGGATGAGCGGGTACTCGCCGGCCAGGGCCGACAGCCGCACCGCCTGGCCCCGGTGATCGGGCAGCTCGAGATCCGGAAAGCGACCGCCGACGACCAGATCCGCGTGCATGGGTGTTCCTCCTCGCTCCCTCGATACTGCCACGCTCGAATGACAACCGTCAGCCCGACGTACCGTCGCGCCAGAGCCCCAGCGTGCGCATCAGCGCCAGCGCGTTCGACGTCTGCACCACCCCGGGCCGCATCCGGTAGTCGAACACCATCTGCCCGTCCTGAAGCCGGTCCTCGAAGTGCACGTTGGCGGCGCGCACGGCCGGGTCGCTCGCCACCTCGGAGAGCGCCAGGTCGTGGGTGGTGACGAGGCCGACGGCGCCGCGCTCGACCAGGCCGCTCACCACCGCGGCGGCGCCCAGGCGCCGGTCGTGCGAGTTGGTGCCGTGCAGGATCTCGTCGAGCAGGAACAGCAATGGGATCGGGCCCTCGGCGATGCGGACGAGATCGCGCAGCCGGACCAGCTCCGCGTAGAAGCGCGACGTCCCCTCCTGCAGCGAGTCACGGATGCGCAGCGTGGCGCCCACGGACAGGCGTGACAGCCGCAGCCGCGCGGCGCGCACGGGGGCGCCGGCCAGCGCCAGCACCGCGTTGACGCCCACCGCGCGCAGCAGCGTGCTCTTGCCCGACATGTTGGAGCCGCTCACGATCAGCACGCGGACGGCGCCACCCAGCGCCACGTCGTTGCGCACGCACGCGGGCTCCGCCATCAGCGGATGCCCGAGCCCCTCCGCCTCGAAGCACGTCGGGCTCTCGTCGAGGTCGGGGTAGACGTCAGCCGGGTGCTCCCAGGCGAAGCCCGCCAGCGAGCACAGCGCCTCGAGCTGGCCGACGGCCGTGAGCCACACGCTCACCGCCGCGCCGTGACGGGCGCGCCAGGCCTCGATCGCCAGCGCGCAGTGCACGTCCCACATGGTCAGCAGCGCGATGGGCTTGAAGAACTCGTTGCGCCGGGAGTCGAAGAGATCGACCCGGCGGCGCAGGAGCCGGACGGCCTCCGACGGAGGTGTTCCGTCCCGCAGCAGCGTGCGGCGCAGCTCCGCGAGCAGAGGCGCCGTCAGCGGCTCTCGCTCGAATCGCTCCAGCACCGTCGCCAGCAGCTCCAGATCGGGTCCGTGTCTGGCCACCGCGCGATCGGTGTCGCGCACGTGCGGGTGCAGCCGCCAGCGGATGACGCCCTGGACGGCCAGCGCGCCGAGCGCCACCTCCAGCGACACCGACCCCAGTCCCCACGCCGCGACCAGTCCCAGCGTCACCGCAGAGACGGCCGCCGCGCCCAGGCGCAGCGCGGCCGAGGGCGGCTGTACCGGCGCGGCCAGGGCGGCGAGCGCGTCGGGGCGCACACGCGCCGCCACCTCCTCGCCCAGCACGGCCAGGTCCTCGCGCAGATCGAGCCGAGGTGTCAGCTCCTGCACGGCGGCCTGGCGCGCGCGGACCGACGGCAGGTCCGCCGGCGCCAGCAGCCAGGCGGCGAGCGTCTCCTCGCCCATGGGTGTCCGCGCGCCGCAGAGCAGCTCGTAGAGCGAGCCCGCGCCGAAGAGATCGAGGTCGTCGGCGTACGGATGGCGCGGATCGAGAAACCGCGCGCCGCTCTGGCCGGCGCCCGCCCACTGGCCGTCGAGGCGCGCCAGGCCGCGCGCGTGGAACGCGGCCCGCCGCTCCGCCTGGCGGCGCCGCCGGCGGACGCGCGCGTGCGTGACGAGCAGCGCCGCGAAGACCGCGACCGGTACGAGCAGCCACCACGCCGACAGCCGCGCGGCGGAGGCCGGCCACCAGAGCAGCGCCATCGCCAGCACCACGCCGAGGCGGACGCGCGAGATCGTCTCCTCGCGCCGGGCGGCGTGGGCGGCCTGCTCGCGATGCTGGTCGACGCGCCGCTGGTACTCCGCCCGCGGTGCCGCCGCAGGGTCCGGCGTCGGCGGGGCGCTCGGGAGGGGCGGCTGTCGGCTCAGCGGGCAGCCGCGTGCGCGACGAGGACGGTGCTCGGTCGAGGCAGACCGATGACGGGCATGGCGCTCCATGGTAGCACCCGACACCGCGCGCTCAGCGGCCGCGCAGCTTGGGGTCGAGCGCGTCGCGGAGCGAGTCGCCGAAGAGGTTGAAGCCGAAGACGGCCAGGCTGATCGCGATGCCGGGGAAGAGCGCCATCCAGGGCGCTTTCTCGGCGTACGACGCCGCCGAGCCCGAGAGCATCAGGCCCCACGAGGGCGTCGGCTCGGCCGCGCCGAGGCCCAGATAGCTCAGGGCCGCCTCGGCCAGGATGGCGCCGGCGAGCTGGGCGGTGACCATGATGATGTAGGGTGCGAGGACGTTGGGCAGGATGTGCTGGAGCACGACCCGGCGGTGGCTGGCGCCGAGGGCGCTGACGGCCTCGACGTAGACGTTCTCCTTCACGGAGAGCGCGGTGGCCCGCACGACGCGGGCGGCGCGGGGAATGATGGGGATGGCCACCGCGATGACCACGTTCTGCACGGCGGGACCGAGGATCGAGGCGACGGCGAGGGCCAGGATGAGCTGCGGGAAGGCGAGCAGGATGTCCATCAGCCGCTCCAGGAGCAGATCGACCTTCCCGCCCACGTAGGCGCTGGTGACGCCGAGCAGTCCCCCGATCGTGCACCCCGCCAGCGAGGCCGTGAAGCCGACGAACAGCGCGATCCGCGCGCCAAACAGGATGCGGGTGAACACATCCCGCCCGAACTCGTCGGTCCCGAACCAATGGTCGCCGTCAGGCCGAACGAACTGCGCCCCGTAGTCGCCGTGGTACGGATCGTAGGGCGCGATGACGTTGGCCAACAGCGCGGCGCCGAGCATCACCAGGATGATCACGCCGCCCGCGGCCCCGAGCGGCTTCTTACGGACGAACGTGACGATCGACTCGACAACGGTGAGGCGCGGCGCCAGCTCGGCGGTGGCCGGCGCGTGCGTCACCTCGACGTTCGTCGCCATCGCTACTGGATCTCGTGGACCGCGGTGACGCCGGGGATCGGGCGCGGGAGCCCCGGGCGCGCCATCATGGTGAGCCGTCGTCGCCGTTCGAGCGCAGGGCCCGGCTCGCGAGCCGCCCACGATCCAATTTGTCCGCGCGCCAGCCCCCTCTGGGGGATGGGGGGCCCGAGCGAGCCGAGCCCGG
>JBGQLG010000314.1:0-3767 GCA_041499965.1 Methylomirabilia bacterium | reverse complement strand
CCCGGCGAGCGAGCCGCCCACGATTCAACTTGTCCGCGCCCCAGCCCCCTTGGGGGATGGCGGGTCGAGTGAGCCGGGCCCGGAAGCGAGTTACGGCGACAGGCGAGCCATGCTGGCGCGCCCCGCGGCCCGCACGCGCGATCCCGGCGGCACCTGATTCCCCGAGAGTCATTGGCGCGGCACCAGGATGGCGCGCTGTCCGGCGGAGTCGACCGTGAGCGTGAAGGCGTCGAGCACGTCGCGCCCGAGCAGGCCGTCCACGCTCTGGCCGGTCAGCGCGTTGACCGTGTGGACGATGACGGCGACGGGGCCCACGCGCGTGCCGGCCAGGTCGAGGCGCGGCACCGAGACGAGGACGGCGACGGCGTCACCGGTGACGCCGCGCAGCTGCACGGGCGTGCCGCGAGTCACGTCGAAGCCGGCCCGGGCCATCGCCACCGGAGAGATCAGCGTGCGGTCGGCGCCCGTGTCGAGCAGCAGCCGCAGCGGCACGCCGTTGATCGAGGCATCGACCATGAGCGGCCCCCCCGTGTAGGGGATCACGACGCCCGCCGACGCCGGCGGCGGTGACGGCTGGGGCGGCCCCGGCTGGGGCGCGCCGATGTCCCGCGCGCTGTCACGATAGGCCGCCGGGATCGTCGCGAGATCGGTCGTGTAATACACGGTCCCCGCGGCGTCGGTCCAGCGGTAGAGCTGAGCCCACGCGGGCGATGCGAGCAGCACCAGCGTGGCGAGGGCCGCGAGGACGGCTCGGAACGCCGTATCGACCGCCCTAGACGACGACTTTCTTGGCGCGCAGGGCGGCGATGTCGGCGCTGGAGTACTCGTACTCGGCGAGGATCTCGTCGGTGTGCTCCCCCTGCTGCGGGGCGGCCCGGCGCACGCCCGCCTTCATGCGCGAGAACTTGATGGGCGTGCCCACGACGGGGATCTTGCCCAGGCGCGGATGGACGACGTGCTCGATCATCGAGCGAGCGGCCGTCTGCGCGTCTTCCATCACCTGCTTCACGGTGTTGACCGGCGTGGCGGGCACGCCGGCGTTCTCGAGCACCTTGAGCAGCGGCTCGCGGTCCTGGGCGGCGATCGCCGCCTCCAGCGCGGCCTCCAGCTCACGCCGGTTCTTCACGCGCTCGATGTTGACCGCGAAGCGCGGATCCGCCGCCAGCTCGGACAGGCCGAGGGCCGGGGCCAGGCGCTGCCAGAACCGGTCGTTGGCGCCGGCGATGAAGATCCACTGGCCGTCGCGGCACTTGAAGGTGCGGTACGGCGACAGCGAGGGATGCGAGGAGCCGAGCGGCTTGGGCTGGTTCCCGGTCAGCAGGTAGCCCTCAGCGTGGTAGTTGAGCAGCGTCACCGCGGTCTCCAGCAGCGAGCCGTCCACCCGCTGGCCCAGGCCGGTGCGGACGCGATACAGCAGCGCGTTGACGATGCCGAAGGCGCAGAAGATGCCGGTGGTGAGATCGAGGAACGACACGCCGCAGCGCAGCGGGGCGCCGTCCGGCTCGCCGGTGATCGACATGATCCCGCTGAAGGCCTGCATCAGCGCCTCGTAGCCGGCCGCATCCTTGCGCGGGCCGGTGCGGCCGAACGCCGAGACCGAGGCGTAGACCAGGCGGGGGTTGATGGCCGCCAGCGTGTCGTAGCCGAGCCCGAACGACTCCATCGTCCCCGTGCGGAAGTTCTCGATGAGCACGTCGGCCGTGGCCACCATGCGCTTGAGCACCTCGACGCCCTCCGGCGCCTTGAGGTCCAGCGTCATGTCGCGCTTGTTGCGGTTGATGACCAGGAAGGCCGCGGACTCACCGTCCTTGTGGGGCGGCCACGTGCGCGACTCGTCGCCGCTGCCGGTGTCCTCGATCTTGACGACGTCGGCGCCGAGGTCGGACAGCAGCATGCCGCAGAAGGGACCGGCCAGCACACGGGAGAGATCGAGCACGCGGACGCCGTCGAGCGAGAGGGACGGGGCGGTCGTGGTCATGCGCTACTATATACATCTGATGTCCCGTCTGCGAACCGCCCTCCATGACCGCATTCTCGTGCTGGACGGCGCCATGGGCACGATGCTCCAGGCCGCCAGCCTCAGCGCGGACGACTTCGGGGGCCCGGCGCTGGAGGGCTGCAACGAGCACCTCAACCTGACCCGGCCCGACGTCGTGCGCGGCGTCCATCGAGCCTACGTCGAGGCCGGCGCCGACTGCGTCTCGACCAACACGTTCGGCTGCGCGCCGTACGTCCTGGGCGAGTACGGCCTGTCCGACCGCGCCTGGGAGATCTGCCAGGTGGCGGCCCGCCTGGCCCGCGAGGGCGCGGGCCAGGCGTTCGTGCTCGGCGCCATGGGCCCGTCCACGCGCACCATCACGGTCACCCGCAACGTGACGTTCGACGAGGTGCGCAGCGGCTATCGCGTGCAGGCGGCCGGGCTCATCGCCGGCGGCGTGGACGCGCTGCTGCTCGAGACCTGCCAGGACACGCTCAACGTCAAGGCGGCGGCCCTCGGCGTGCGCGAGGCGATGCAGGAGGCCGGCGTCGCGCTGCCGCTGATGATCAGCGCGACCATCGAACCCACCGGTACCATGCTGGCCGGCCAGCCCGTCGACGCGCTGACCGTGTCGCTCGAGCACCTCGACCCCTTCTCGCTGGGGTTGAACTGCGCGACCGGTCCCGAGTTCATGACCGACCACCTGCGCACGCTGTCGGCGCTGGCCACGTCGTTCATCAGCGTCTATCCCAACGCCGGGCTGCCCGACGAGCGCGGCCAGTACGGCGAGACGCCGGCCAGCCTGGCCTTCAAGCTGCGCCGCTTCCTCGACGAGGGCTGGGTCAATCTCGTCGGCGGCTGCTGCGGGACGACCCCCGCCCACATCGCGGCGATCGCCGCGCTGGCCCGGGGCCGGCGCCCGCGCGTGCCGCCGACCGTCCTGGTACCGGCCGTGAGCGGCGTCGAGGCGATCACCCCGTCTGACGACAACCGGCCGCTGTTCGTGGGCGAGCGCACCAACGTCATCGGCTCGCGCAAGTTCAAGGAGCTGGTGGTCGGCGAGCGCTTCGACGACGCCGCCGAGGTGGGGCGCGCCCAGGTCAAGGCCGGGGCCCAGGTGCTCGACGTGTGCCTGGCCAATCCCGACCGCGACGAGCACCGTGACATGGACCGCTTCATGGGCGAGCTGACCCGGCGGGTCAAGGTTCCGCTCATGATCGACTCCACCGACGCCGCCGTCATCGAGCTGGCCCTGCGCCACTGCCAGGGCAAGGCGATCGTCAACTCGATCAATCTGGAGGACGGCGAGGAGCGCTTCGAGAAGGTCTGCCCCATGCTGCGCCGGTACGGCGGCGCCGTGGTCGTCGGCTGCATCGACGAGAACAAGCAGCAGGGCATGGGGGTCACCCGCGAGCGCAAGCTGGCCATTGCCGAGCGCTCGTACCGGCTCTTGACGGAGAAATACGGCATCCCGGCGCGGGATCTGATCTTCGATCCGCTGGTATTTCCGGTCGGGACTGGCGACGCCAACTATATCGGCTCGGCCCAGGCGACCATTGAAGGCGTGCGCGCGATCAAGGAGCGCTTCCCCGACTGCAAGACGATCCTCGGCATCTCCAACGTGTCGTTCGGGCTGCCGCCGGCCGGCCGCGAGGTGCTCAACGGCGTCTTCCTCTATCACTGCGTGAAGGCCGGGCTCGACTACGCGATCATCAACACCGAGCGGCTGGAGCGCTATCCCTCGATCCCCGAGGAGGAGCGCCGGCTGGCCGAGGACCTGATCTACTGG
>JBGQLG010000313.1:0-3781 GCA_041499965.1 Methylomirabilia bacterium | reverse complement strand
CTGCAAGTCCTGCATGCAGGCCTGCCCCTACGACGCCCTCTACATCGACCCCGACACCAACACCGCCGCCAAGTGTAACTACTGCGCCCACCGGATTGAGGTCGGCCTGGAGCCGGCCTGCGTGATCGTCTGCCCCGCGCGTGCCATCATCGCCGGCGACCTCGACGATCCGCGGACGGAGATCGCGCGGATCGTGTCGCGCGAGCCGGTCGAGGTCCGCAAGCCCGAGCAGGGCACGCGCCCCAAGGTCTTCTACGTCGGCGCGGACGCCTCGGCGCTGTCGCCCTCGCTGCAGCGGCCGGCGACGACCTACATGTTCGCCCAGCGCCCGGCCGCCGAGCTGGATCTGGTCCGGATGGTGGCGGCCGCACAGGCGGCCGAGCCCGGCGGCGACGGCGCCCTCAGCCGGCCCGTGTACGACGCGCCCCACGCGCCGCGGCCGTGGGGGTGGAAGGTCTCGAGCTACCTGTGGACCAAGTCGATCGCGGCCGGCGCCCTCATGGTCGCGGCCTGGAGCGCGCGGTTCGGCTCGGTGGTGGTCGATCCCTTCGTCGGCGTGGCCGCTCCGCTGCTCGCGCTGGTCTTCCTGTTGCTGACCACGGCGCTGCTCGTGTCCGACCTCAAGCGGCCCGATCGCTTCCACTACGTGCTGCTCAAGGGCAATCCCCGCTCGTGGCTCACGCTGGGCGCGTGGATCCTGATGGCCTACGGGGCTTTCGCGACCTTCTGGCTGCTCGTCGGGCTGGGGTTCGTCCGCTGGCCGCACCACTTCGTCACGCTGCCCGGGCTCGTGTTGGGATGCGCCGCCGCCGGCTACAGTGCGCTCCTGTTCGGGCAGGCCGAGGGGCGCGATTTCTGGCAGAGCCCGCTGCTGCTGCCGCACCTGCTGATCGCCGCCGTCGTCGCCGGCGCTTCGGCGCTCACCGTGGTCGGCGCCGTGATGGTGACCGACTTCCGCGTGCAGGTGGCGGTGTGGACGACGCTGCTGGTCGCGCTCGTGCTGCACGCGATCCTGCTCTTCGCCGAGCTCGGCGTGGCCCACGCCAATCTCGACGTCCGCCGGGCGGCGGGCCTGCTGACCCGCGGCCCCCTGAAGGCGCGGTTCTGGGGCGGCGCCGTCCTGCTCGGCATCGTCGTGCCCATCGTGGTGATGCTCGTGGCCGGCGCGGTGCCGGTGGTCGCCGCCCTCTTCGCACTGATCGGTCTCTGGGTCTACGAGGACCTGTGGGTCAAGGCCGGCCAGTCCATTCCGTTGAGTTAGGAGAGTCATGACGCCGACGGCCCCTGAACCGCTGCACCCCGCCGCCCGCGAGCTGCCGCCGCGCGAGGGCGGGCTGGCGTCGTATCCGCCGGTCGAGCGCTGGGGGGACTGGGAGGAGTACGACCCGGTCGCCTGGCCCGAGAAGGTCAAGCGCCGCTACGAGCTGATCCCGACCATCTGCTTCAACTGCGAGGCGGCGTGCGGGCTGCTGGCCTACGTCGACCGCGACACGCTCAAGATCCAGAAGTTCGAGGGCAACCCGGTGCACCCGGGCAGCCGCGGGCGCAACTGCGCCAAGGGCCCGGCCACGCTCAACCAGATCCAGGATCCCGAGCGCATCCTCTACCCGCTGCGGCGCACGGGCGAGCGCGGCGGCGGGCAGTGGGAGCGGGTGACGTGGGACGAGGTGCTCGACGACATCGCCGGGCGCATCCGCGCAGCACTTGTCGAGGGCCGCCAGAAGGAAGTGATGTACCACCTCGGCCGGCCCGGCCACGAGCTGATCTACCTGCAGCGCGTCTTCCACGCGTGGGGGATCGACGGCCACAACAGCCACACCAACGTGTGCTCGGCCAGCGCGCGGGCCGGCTACGCCTTCTGGCACGGGATGGACCGGCCCTCGCCCGACCACGCCAACGCGCGCTTCATCCTGCTGCTGTCCTCGCATCTGGAGACCGGCCACTACTTCAACCCGCACGCCCAGCGCATCATGGAAGCCAAGGCGCGCGGCGCCAAGATCGCCGTCATCGACTCACGCCTGTCGAACACCGCCTCGATGGCCGACTACTGGCTGGCGCCGTGGCCGGGCTCCGAGGCCGCGCTCCTGCTGGCGATGGCCCACGTTCTCATCCACGAGCAGCGCTACGACCGCGAGTTCGTGCGCCGGTGGACCAACTGGGAGGAGTACCTGCGCGAGGAGCGGCCGGACCTGCCGGTGACGTTCGACGCGTTTCATCGAGCGATCGACGAGCTGTACGCCTCGTACACGCCGGAGTTCGCCGCGCGTGAGAGCGGCGTCGACGCCGCCACGATCGTGCAGATCGCCCGGGACGTCGGCGAGGCCGGCTCGGCGCTGGCCACCCACATCTGGCGCAACACGGCCGCCGGCAACCTGGGTGGCTGGCAGGTGGCGCGGGCGCTGGAGTGGCTGGTGGTGCTCGTCGGCGCCGTCTCCACTCCCGGCGGCACCGCGCCGAGCGCCTGGAACAAGGTCGTCCCGGCCCCGCCGATGATGCCGCCGCCCGGGAAGATCTGGAGCGAGCTGCTCATGCCGAAGGAGTACCCGCTGGCCTTCTTCGAGATGAGCTTCCTGCTGCCGCACTTCCTGCGCGAGGGCCGCGGCAAGCTCGCGATGTACTTCACGCGCGTCTACAACCCGGTGTGGACCAATCCGGACGGGCTGTCCTGGATAGAAATGTTGACCGATGAGGCGAAGGTCGAGCGCCACGCGTGCCTGACGCCGGTGTGGAGCGAGACCGCGTGGTTCGCGGATTACGTATTGCCGATGGGCCACGCCTCCGAGCGCCACGACCTCATGTCGCAGGAGACACACGCGGCGCGCTGGATCGGGTTCAGGCAACCCGTGCTGCGCGTGGCGCTGGAGAAGCGCGGCCGGACGTTCGACCTCACCTGGCAGGCCCACGAGGCGGCCGGCCTGGGTCAAGTCTGGGAAGAGGACGAGTTCTGGATCGAGCTGTCGTGGCGCATCGATTCCGACGGCAGCCTCGGCATCCGCAAGTACTTCGAGTCGCCGTACCGCCCCGGCCAGAAGCTGCGCATCGAAGAGCTCTATCGCTGGATGTTCGAGAACAGCGTGCCCGGGCTGCCCGAGGCGGCGAAGAAAGAGGGGCTGGCGCCGCTGGCGTACATGCGCAAGTACGGCGCCTTCCTGGTCGAGGACAACGTCTATCGCACCCACGAGCAGGGACTGCCCGCCAAGGACCTCGACGGCGCCACGGTCGATCCGGTGACGAAGGTCATCAGCAAGGGCGGGAGCGCGGTCGGCGTGGAGATCGACGGGCACCCGTACGCGGGCTTCCCGACGCCCTCGCGCAAGCTCGAGTTCTTCTCCAAGACGCTCAAGGACTGGAAGTGGCCTGAAGAGGCGGTGCCGGGCTACATCCGCAGCCACGTGCACTGGTCGAACATCGATCGCACGAAGGGCGAGATGGTCCTGCTGCCGACCTTCCGGCTGCCGACGCTGATCCACACGCGCTCGGGCAACGCGAAGTGGCTCTACGAGATCTCGCACACAAACCCACTGTGGATCCATCCCGACGACGCCAGGCGCCTGGGCGTGGACACCGGCGATCTCCTCAAGATCGCGACCGGCATCGGCTTCTTCGTCGACAAGGCGTGGGTGACCGAGTCGATCCGGCCGGGCATCGTGGCCTGCTCGCATCACCTGGGCCGCTGGCGGCTGTCGGAGTCGACCGGCGGCGAGCGCTGGTCCACCGCGCTCGTCGACCTCAAGCAGCTCGGCCCCGGCCAGTGGCGCATGCGCCAGCTCCACGGCGTGCG
>JBGQLG010000312.1:0-3835 GCA_041499965.1 Methylomirabilia bacterium | reverse complement strand
GTCACGTTCGCCTTCACGAATTACGGGGTCTCGCTCGGGTTGCAGTCGGTCGCGGCCCAGACGGACCGCGTGGGCCGGCTGAACGACTTCTTCGCCGGCTACCGCTCGGGTGACGCCTACGACAGCGATGCCATCACCCATGTGATGGCGTGTACCTCGCACCTCCCCGGCGCCTTCATCCAGCGAGAAGCGTCTACGCCTGTCCTTCGCCGAGACCTCGGCCCGCGGGCCAGTGGTTGACCCGCCCGATCCACCTGCTTCGACTCCTCCCCTTCCTCGTCGGCGGCCACCGCCAGCTCGCCCTCGAGAACCTGGCCGTGCGCCAGCACCCGCCTTGCACGTTCGTTCGACGACGTAGCAGTGATCACCACGCCGCGCTTCGACCGCGGAGGAGAACGGGGCCATGAAGGCGCGCACCTTGTACTCGCGAGTGAGCATCGAGGCGGACATCGATTCCCTGGAGGACTCCCGCCAGGCGACCGCCGCGGTGCTGCGCGCCCTCCGCGATCGGCTCACGCCCGAGGAGGCCGATCAGGCCGTGGCGCAGCTGCCGCAGGAGCTGAAGCGCCTGTGGGCCAGCGGGCGCCCGCCGCTGCGCCGGCCGGTGAAGATGCACCGGCGCCAGTTCCTGGAGCGCGTGCGGGTCGACGCTGGCCTGAAGTCGCTGAGCCAGGCCGAGATGGTGACCGATGCCGTGTTCGCCGGGCTCAAGGAGCAGCTCTCCCCCGGCGAGGCCGACGACATCGTCGCCCAGCTGCCGCGAGATCTGAAGAGCCAGTGGGCGCGCGCATGAAGCGCATCCTGTGCCCGACCGACTTCTCCGAGAGGGCCGCGGCGGCCGAGCGTCAGGCCGTTGGCCTGGCCAAGGCGCTCGGCGCCGAGCTCGTGCTGGCGCACGTCACGACTGACGCGACGCTGTGGCGCGAGGGACTCTACACGCCCGAGGTGCGCGCCGTGGTCGAGGGGCTGCGCAAGCGGGCGGCCGACACCCTCGCGGCGCGGGCCGCGGCGCTGGCCGCAGAAGGCGTGGCCGCCCGTGTCGTCGTGAAGGTCGGCCTGGCTTGGAAGGAAATCGTGAGCCTGGCCGCCGAGGAGCACGCCGACATGATCGTGATGGGGACACAGGGGCGGACCGGCCTCGAGCGTCTGCTGCTCGGCAGCGTGGCCGAGCGTGTCATCCGCCGGGCCCCGTGCCCGGTGCTCACCGTCCGCCCCGACACCGACAACCAGGAGTGATCCGTATGACGAGGGTGAACGCGCTCATGACCGGCGACGCGACGGCCCGCCTGGCCGGCAGGGGGATGTGACGATGCGTGTGTTGCTCGCGACCGACGGCTCCGAGGACGCCCACACCGCGACCGCGTATCTGGCGCGGTTCCCGCTGCCGGCCGGCAGCCGCCTGCGCATCGTGAGCGTGGCGAGCATCCCACCCTCCGCGCTCGACGTGCCGACGGTGCAGGAGTTCCAGGCATCGCTGCGCGAGGCGGCACGGCAGACGGCCGAGGCGGTCCGCGCCGCCCTCGCCCCTCGGTTTGCCGACACCGACGTTCAGGTGCCTGAGGACGACGCGCGCGAGGCGATTCTGCGCGCGGCCGCGGAGTGGCCGGCCGACCTCGTCGTGCTCGGCGCCCGGGGGTTGGGAGCGATGGCCGGCTTCCTGCTCGGCAGCGTGTCGCTCGGGGTGGCGCGCCACGCTCGCTGCAACGTGCTCGTGGTCAAGGGCGGCGCCGACGTCACCCGCGGCGTGCTGGTCGCAATCGACGGCTCGGAGCACGCCGCGGCGGCGTCGTCGTTCATCGCTCGGCTGCCACTCGACCCGACGGTCCTCGTGCGACTCACGGGTGTGGTGCAGCCACCGCGCTATCCACCGACCACCCCCGGGTTCGCGACCGGCATCGTGCGGGATGCCATCGCCAAGATCGTGAAGGAACGCTCCAACGCGCTCGAGCTGGCGCTCGCGAAGGCAGCCGAGCCTCTTGCCGGCGTCGTGAAACACGTCGAGCGGCGGGTGCTCGTCGGCCATCCCGTCGACGCCCTGATCGGCGCGGCCGGGGCACCGGACATCGGCCTGGTCGTGGTCGGCGCCCGCGGTCTCGGGACGCTGGAACGGCTGATGCTCGGCAGCGTGTCCGAGGGTGTGCTGCGTCACGCGAACCGGCCCGTCCTCATCGTGAAAGAAGCGGCAGCGTGACCGGCAACGAGAAAGAGACGGGGGTGATCGAATCCACGACCCGCGCCCTCGTCGTGCACCAGATGCGCGCGGCGCACTGCTTCGCCTACCTCCTCGTGGATGAGAAGGTGATGGTGATGGCTCGAAAGAGTTCGCCGGCTGCCCTCAGGACGGCAGGATGACGGCCTTGCCCGTCGTCTGCGTGTCGAAGAGCTTGTAGGCGTCCTCCGCCTGCTCGAGCTTCCAGCGGTGCGTGAAGAGCTTCTCCACGTCCACGTTCCGGTCGGCGACGAACTCGGCGCACTCGGCCTGGCCTTGCTTCGAGAACGTCCAGGACCCCACCAGGGTCACCTGCCGGCGCAAGAGATCCGGGCTCACGTCCAGCGTCACCTGGCCGCGCTCGCCGACGAAGCAGGCCGTGCCCCACGAGCGCACCGCGCGCACGGCCGCGGCCCGGGCTTCCGGCGCCGAGGAGGCGTCCAGCGTCTTGTGCGCGCCCTCGCCGTGCGTCAGGGTGCGGATGGCCGCCACCATGTCGCCTGACTTGGCGTCGATCACCTCGTGCGCGCCGAACGCCTGGGCGAGCTTGCGCCGCTCGGGCGCGACGTCGATGGCGATGACGCGGGCGCCCATCTCGACGGCCAGCTGCGTCGCCGACAGGCCCACCGGGCCCTGGCCGAAGATGGCGATCGTCTCGCCGCCCGCCAGATTGATCCGCTTCAATGCACCCCAGGCCGTGCCGGTGCCACAGGAGATCGCGGCACCGGTCACGAAGGAGAGCGAGTCGGGAAGCGGCACCAGCGTCGACACCGGCACCTTCATGTACTTGGCGTGTCCACCGTGTCCGCCCGAGCCGTAGACCACCGTGCCCGCGAGGCACATCTGCGTCCAGCCCGCCCGGCAATGCTTGCAGGTGCCGCAGCCGTCATAGTGGTGGTCCATCACGCGCTGGCCGACCCGGGCCTCCTTCTCGGTCACCCCGGCGCCCACCGCTGCGACGACGCCGCAGGGCTCGTGACCGGCGATCATACCGGCCTCTCGCTTGATGCCGCCGGTCACGGTCCCGGGCGAATGGGCCGGGGCGCGATAGTTGTGCAGGTCGCTGCCGCACATGCCCGACGCCTTGATCTCGAGGATCACGTCTCGCGGGCCTGGGGTCGGATCGGCGAACTCCCTGAGCTCCAGCTTCCGGTCTCCGAGAAACACGACGCCTTTCATGGCTTCCTCCGGTCCCCTATCCTCGTGCGTCCCCGCGATTCTGTCCAGATCCTTGATCGCCCTCTGTTGCCGGGCTACCCTCTTGCCACCTGTCTGACCTGTCCACACCCGGCTCGCTGAACGAAACACCAACAAGGACTCGGGAGGATCGCCATGACGATCTATGAGATGCGAACCTACACGCTTCACGTCGGCAAGATGGGCGAGGCCATCAAGCTGTATACCGAGTTCGGCTACCCGGCGCTCCAGAAGGGCGGCCAGGACAAGAAGCTGATCGGCTACTTCCAGGCCGACACGGGCACGATCAACCAGCTCGTCCATCTCTGGAAGTTCGACGACGATGCCGACCGGCGCGCGCACTGGGCGTCGGTCTTCGCCAACAAGGATTTCGTCGAGGGCTTCGCCGTCAAGTTCCGTCCGTTGCTCGCCTCCCAGGAGGTCAAGCTG
>JBGQLG010000311.1:0-3889 GCA_041499965.1 Methylomirabilia bacterium | reverse complement strand
CAGCGCGTCGTGCAGCGCGTCCGGGAGCATGAACGGCGTGACGAGCCCGGCGGTCTCCGCCGGATCGAAGTAGGTCGGGGCCAGCGTGATGTGCACGCCCCAGGTGAGCTGCCCCTCGGGCGCGGCGACGACGGAACGCGGCACCGCCAGCGTGGCGGCGAGCACGAGAACGAGCAGCATCGGGATCGGGCGAGCGAAGCGGGTCATGGATCCTCCGGGTGGACGAGACGGGGTCAGAACGCGCATCCGAGGCACGCGCCGATCATAACGGATCGACGCCCACCGCGCGGATTCGTCTGGCCGTATCATCGGCTCATGGGCCTTCTCGTCCCGATCCGCATGGTGGAGCCGTGAGCGACACGACCGCCGACGTCGTCATCGTCGGCGCCGGCATCATGGGCGTGAGCACCGCCTACCACCTGGCCCGCCGCCAGGCCGGGCGCATCGTGGTGCTGGAGCGCGACGACGTGTGCTCGGGCTCGACGGCGCTGGCCAGCGGGGGCATCCGCCACCAGTACGCCAACCGCATCGGTGTGGAGCTGACCCGCCAGAGCATCGAGACGTACGAGCGCTTCGCCGAGGAGTTCGGCGTCGATCCGCACTTCCGCCAGCACGGCTACCTGATCCTCGTCACGACCGAGGCGGAGCAGGCCCAGGCCGAGCGCAACGTGGCCCTGCAGCGGAGCCTCGGCGTGGACGTGCAGCTCCTGTCGCCGGACGAGACGCGCCACCGGTTCCCGTACCTGGCCACCGACGACCTGCGCGGCGCCACCTATTCGCCGCGCGACGGGTACGCCGATCCCTACCTGGCCACCACGGCCATCGCCGCCCGGGCGCGCGAGCTGGGGGTGACCATCCGGACCGGCTGCGAGGTGGTCGGCTTCACGCGCGGCGTGGACAGCATCCAGGGCGTGGTGACGCGAGACGGCCCGGTCGCAGCCCCCGTCGTCGTCATCGCCACCGGGGCCTGGTCGGGCGTGGTCGGGGCCCTCGCCGGTGTCGACATCCCGGTGGCGCCGCTCCGACGGTCGAAGTTCATCACAGCGCCGTTTCCGTTCGACAAGATCCCGGAGGCGACGCCGTTCGTGATCGACCCGCACCTGGGGATCTCGCTGCGGCGCGAGGGCGTGGGCGTCCTGCTCGGCATCGGCCGGCGCGAGGAGGCGGGATCGTTCAGCACCGCGCTCGACTGGAGCCTGGCCGAGCCGCTCGTGGAACGCGCCGTGCGGCGGGCCCCGGTGCTGGGCGATGCTCAGCTCATGCGCACGTGGAGCGGCCTCTACGAGATGACGCCGGACCAGACCGGCATCGTCAGCGCCGTGCCCGGCGTGGCCGGGCTGCACGTCATCGCGGGGTTCAGCGGTCACGGCTTCATGCACGGGCCCATCGCCGGCCAGCTCATGGCCGAGCTGATCGCCGACGGCCGCGCGAGCACCGTCGACATCGCCCCGCTGGCCCTCGACCGCTTCGCCCGGGGCGAGGTGACGCTCGAGCCGCTGACCTTCACCTGAGCCGCCGGTGGCGCTTGACACCGCGCCTAGCCGGGCGCTAGATCGCCGCGTGCGAGCTGGATAGACTGCCAGGAGGAGCGATCGCGATGGACCTGAACTACTCGCCCGAGGAGACCGCCTTCCGCGACGAGGTGCGTGGCTGGCTCGCCCAGAACCTGCCCGCCGACCTGCGCGACAAGGTGCGCGACTACAGGGAGCTGTCCAAGGACGACCTCGAGCGGTGGCACAAGATCCTGGCGCAGAAGGGCTGGGTCGCGCCCGACTGGCCCGAGGAGTGGGGCGGCACCGGCTGGAACGTGGTGCAGCGCTACATCTTCGAGGAAGAATGCGGCTACGCGGGCACGCCGCCGCTGGTGGCCTTCGGCCTGCGCATGTGCGCGCCGGTCCTCTTCCGCTTCGGCACCGACGCCCAGAAGCAGCGCTTCCTGCCCACGATCTACAGCGGCGAGGAGTTCTGGTGCCAGGGCTACTCGGAGCCGGGCTCGGGCTCGGACCTGGCCTCGCTGAAGACGCGGGCCGTCCGCGACGACGGCCACTACGTCGTGACCGGCCAGAAGATCTGGACGACGCTCGCCCACTACGCCGACTGGATCTTCTGCCTCGTCCGCACCGACACCAAGACGGACAAGCGCCAGGACGGCATCTCCTTCCTCCTCATCGACATGAAGACGCCGGGCATCACCGTGCGGCCGATCCACCTGATGGACGGCGGCCACGAGGTCAACGAGGTCTTCTTCGACGAGGTCAAGGTGCCGGTCGCCAACCTCGTGCACGAGGAGGGCAAGGGCTGGACGGTGGCCAAGCACCTGCTCGGCCACGAGCGCATGGGCACCGGCCGCATCGGCGTGTCCAAGCGCGAGCTGCTCAAGGTCAAGGACGTCGCCGGGGCCGCGCGCAAGGACGGCAAGCCGCTGCTCGACGATCCGCGCTTCCGTGATCGGCTCTCCCGCGTCGAGGTCGAGCTGATGGCGCTCGAGATCACGAATCTCAGATTCCTCGACCAGCTCCGGCGCGGCGGCACACCGCCCGGCGCCGAGGTGTCGCTGCTCAAGATCAAGGGCACCGAGATCCAGCAGGCGCTCACCGAGCTGATGATGCAGGCGGCGGGCCCGTTCGCCCAGGCCTTCCGCCCCCTCGAGGCCGACGCCGGCTTCGACCGCTTCACGGCGGCGCTGGCCCCGCGCTACTGCAACGTGCGCAAGGCGACGATCTACGCCGGGTCGAACGAGATCCAGCGCAACATCATCAGCAAGATGACGCTCGGCCTGTGAGCGCCATCAGGAGCGCCGGGGAGAGGACGCGATGAACTTCGAGCTCACGGACGAGCAGACGATGCTGGCCGAGACGATCAAGCGGTTCGTCGCCACCCACTACAACTTCGACGCGCGCGCCAAGATCATCGCCTCGCCGGCCGGCCACAGCGGGGACGTGTGGGCGGCCATCGCCGAGATGGGCCTCCTCGGCCTGCCGTTCGACGAGGTCCACGGCGGCGTCGGCGGCACCACCGTGGACGTCATGCTGGTCATGGAGGCGATCGGCGAAGGGCTGCTGGTCGAGCCCTATCTGGCCACCGTCGGCCTCGGCGGCCGGTTCGTCGTCCGCGCCGGCAACCGGGCCCAGCAAGAGCGCATCCTGCCGGCGCTCGTCCAGGGCAAGCACACGCTGGCCTTCGCGCACACCGAGCCCGGCGCGCGCTACGACCTGCGCCAGGTCGCCCTGAAGGCGCGCCGCTCCGGCGACGGCTGGGTGCTCGATGGTGACAAGCGCGTGGTCCTGCACGGCGGCGGTGCCGACACCCTGGTCGTCTCCGCGCGCACCGGCAGCGGTGAGACCGACGCCGACGGCATCACGCTGTTCCTGGTGCCGCGCTCGGCGGCCGGCGTCTCGGTGAAGGAGGCCCGCACGCTCGACAACCTCCGCACCGCCGACGTCCGGTTCGCCGGTGTCGCCGTCGGCCCCGACGCCCTGCTGGGTCGCGAGGGCGCGGGCTATCCGGTGATCGAGGAGGTCGTGGACTACGCCACGGCGCTGCTGTGCGCCGAGGCCGTCGGCGCCATCCGCTACGCCAACGAGGCGACGCTGGAATATCTGAAGACGCGCCGGCAGTTCGGCGTGCCGATCGGCAGCTTCCAGGCGCTGCAGCACCGCATGGTCGAGATGATGATCAGCTACGAGCAGGCCCGCTCGATGGCGTATCTGGCGTGCGTGAAGATCGACACCGCGGAGCCCGCCGAGCGGCGCCGGGTCATCTCCGCGGCCAAGATCAAGATCGCGGATGCCTGCCGTCACGTGAGCCAGGAGAGCGTCCAGCTCCACGGCGGCATGGGCATGACCGAGGAGCTGAAGGTCAGCCACACCTTCCGCCGGCTGACGATGCT
>JBGQLG010000310.1:0-3924 GCA_041499965.1 Methylomirabilia bacterium | reverse complement strand
ATAGTGGGCTCCTTTCGGTTGGCGGCTCGTGGGCGGACCGAACCCGCACGTTAGCGCAGCCCGTGGCCCCATGCAAGGCGTGCCGCGCGACGGCGGCGGGTCAGTGTTGAATCTCAGGCGGGCGCGGGCTGGGCCGCCGCCTGGTGAACAGCCGGTTGCGGCAGTAGCACCAGAGGGGTAGGTTCGAGGCTGGTCCACCCTGGGAGCAACGGAGGTGTCGATGACTCGACGGACCGTCCGCACCATTGCGGGTGTCACAAGCGTCATCGCCGTGGTGGCCTTCGTCGCGGCTCTGTGGTGGGGAGGTGGGCCGAGTACCGCAAAGACCCTGGCCCTGGTGGGAGCCGTGGTCATCGCGACAGTGAGCCTCGTCGTGCTTTTCGTGGTGTCCAAAAGCGCGCGACCGATCGGGCACGAGTCGGTCGGATTGCCCCACACGACGAGACCAGACGTGGAATTTCGGGATCGAGGGGATCGATTCGGCCCTCCGTAACACCTGGCGTACTATGCCGGCACGGAGGTCGCCCATGACCGCTCGCTCGCTGCTCGCCCTGCTGCTCGGCGGCTCGCTCGTCGCCGCCGTCGTCGTGCTGCCGGCCGTCGGCCAGACGCCGAAGCGGGGCGGGGTGCTCAACGCGATGCTGGCCGAGGACCCGCCGGGCTTCTCCATCCACGAGTCGGCCACCATCTCGGGCGTGTGGCCGGTGATGCCGTGCTACTCCAACCTGGTGCTGTTCGATCCGCTCAAGCCGCTGGAGACGGTGGAGACCGTGATCCCCGAGCTGGCCGAGCGGTGGTCGTGGCAGGACAACTACCGCAACCTCGTCTTCTTCCTGCGCAAGAACGTCCGCTGGCACGACGGCAAGCCCTTCACCGCCCGCGACGTGAAGTACACCTTCGACGTCGTGCGTGAGGCCCCCGACGCGCCGGCGCGGCTGCGGCTCAGCCCGCGCAAGGACTGGTACGCGGCCATCGAGGCCATCGAGACGCCCGACCCTCACACCGTGATCTTCCGCCTGCACCGGCCCCAGCCCTCGCTGCTGCTGATGCTCGCCTCGGGCTACTCGCCGGTGTACCCGGCCCACGTGCCGCTCAACGAGCTGCGCCAGAAGTGCGTGGGCACCGGGCCGTTCAGGCTCAAGGAGTACGCGCGCGGCCAGTTCGTCGAGCTGGAGCGCAACCCCGACTACTTCATCCCCGGCCGGCCCTACCTCGACGGCGTGCGCTACCCGATCATCACCGAGCGGGGCACCCGGCTGGCCGCGCTGCAGACCGGGCGGCTCGACACCTCGGTGCCGCTCGAGATGACGAAGACCATGGCCGAGACGGTGAAGCAGAACGCACCGTCGCTGATCGTGACCGAGATCGGCCAGAACGGCAGCGACAACGTCGTGCTCAACCACAAGCGGGCGCCGTTCGACAACCTCGCCGTGCGCCGCGCCGTGAACCTGGCACTCGACCGCAACGCCTACGTCAAGGGCGTGCGCCACAACGGTGCCGTCATCGGCGCCGCGCTCCTCGGCAAGCCGTACGGCGCCTGGGGGCTGCCCGACAAGGAGCTGCACGGGCTGGCCGGCTATCGCGACCCCGCCCGCGACAAGGCCGAGGCCAAAAAGCTGCTGGCCGAGCTCGGCTACGGCCCCGGCAAGCCGTTGCGCGTCGAGCTGGTCACGCGCTCGTTCGCGATCTACCTCGACCTCGCCTCGTTCGTGGCCGACCAGCTCCACCAGATCGGCGTCGAGGCCACGCTCAAGCAGATCGAGACCGCCCAGTACTTTCCGCTGCTGACCCGGCGCGAGTACCAGATCGGCGCCAATCTCACCGCCTCCGGCATCGACGATCCCGACGGCTACTTCTTCGAGAACTACAAGTGCGGCGCCGGCCGCAACTACACCGCCTACTGCGACGAGCAGACCGACAAGATGATCGACGCCCAGTCCCAGGAGCTGAACCGCGACAAGCGCCTCAAGATGGCCTGGGACATCCAGCGCAAGCTGGAGGCGGACGTCGCCCGGCCGATGCTGGGCTGGCGCAACGAGTACTTCACGCGCTGGCCGTACGTGAAGAACCTCGTGCCCCACAACACGCTCTACAACTACGGGCGCATGCAGGAAGTCTGGCTCGACAAGTAGTGGTAGGATCACGCCCCAAGGCGCGAGCCTCGTCGCCGAGGCGCCGCGCGACCTCAAGCTCACCATCGGGAGGGATCGTCACATGAGTGTCCGGGCCGTTCGTCTGCTCGTCGGCATCGTCCTCACCTGCCTTCTGACCGGCGTGACGCCGGCGCTGGCGGCGCCGCCGGACGGCACCATGGTGCTGGGCCTGCACGTCATTCTCGCCTCGCGCTGGCTCGATCCCGGCGAGACCGAGGCGCTCATCACGCCGTTCATGGTGCTCTACGCGCTGCACGACGCGCTCACCAAGCCGATGCCGGCCGGCATCATCACGCCGAGCCTGGCCGAGTCGTGGTCGGTCTCCAAGGACGGGCTCAGCTACGAGTTCGTCATCCGCAAGAACGCGAAGTTCCACAACGGCGATCCGGTGACGGCCGAGGACGTGAAGTTCACCTTCGAGCGCTACAAGGGCGCCTCCGCCAAGCTCCTCAAGGACAAGGTCAAGGAGGTGCAGGTCCTCGCGCCCAACCGCGCCCGCTTCGTGCTCAAGGAGGCGTGGCCCGACTTCATGGCCTTCTATGGCACCTCGGCCACCGGCGCGGCGTGGATCGTGCCCAAGAAGTACCTGGAGAAGGTGGGGGAGGACGGCTTCAAGAGGGCGCCGGTGGGCGCCGGCCCTTACAAGTTCGTCTCCTTCACCCCCGGCGTCGAGCTGACGCTGGAAGCGTTCTCCGACTACTGGCGCAAGGCCCCGTCGGTGAAGCGCCTGGTGATGCGCTCGATCCCCGACGAGAGCACGCGCGCGGCCGCGGTGAAGACCGGCGAGGTGGACGCGGCGTACCTCTTCGGCGGCGCCGTCGCCGAGGACCTCAAGCGCTCGCCGGGCGTGCGCGTGGCCGCCCCCCTGCTCTACGGAATCTACTGGCTCGACTTCCTCGAGCGCTGGGATCCCAAGTCTCCGTGGCACGATCGCCGCGTGCGGCTGGCCGCGAGCCTGGCCATCGACCGCAACGCCATCAACGACGCCGAGATGCTCGGGCTCGGCAAGCCGGCCGGCGCGTTCGTGCCCCCGCAATTCGACTTCGCACTGTCGGTCGATCCGCCGCCCTACGATCCCAAGCGCGCCAAGCAGCTCATGGCCGAGGCCGGCTATCCGAACGGGTTCGACGCCGGCGATCTCACGCCGCTGCCGCCCTACACCTCGCTCGGGGAAAGCGTCGGCAACTTCCTCGGCGAGATCGGCATCCGCACGCGGGTGCGGACCATGGAGCGCGCGACGTTCATGAGCACCTGGCACGACAAGAAGCTGAAGGGGCTGGTCATCGGCGCCACCGGCGCCGCCGGCAACGCCGCCGCCCGGCTCGAGCCCTTCATGACCAAGGGTGGCATGTACGCTTACGGCTCGCTGCCGGAGATCGACGACCTGTTCCAGCGCCAGGCCCGGGAGCTGGACCGCAAGCAGCGCGAGGCGCTGCTGCACCAGATCCAGAAGATGGTGGCCGACCAGGTGCAGGTGGCCCCGATCTTCCAGCAGGGATTCATCTGGGGCATCGGCTCGCGCGTCGAGCAGTCCGGCGCCGGGCTCATCCAGGGCTTCCCGTACGCGGCGCCCTGCGAAGATCTGAAGCTCAAGTAGGTGTTGCGGCGCCAGTGACGCTCGTGAAACGCGGTGACGCCGGCGGCGCGGGTCGCGCGCACGGGCCGCGGGCGCGCCTGCGTGGCTCGCCTGTCGCCGTAACTCGCGCCGGGCACGGCTCGCTCGGGCCCCCCATCCCCCAGAGGGGGTTGGGGCGCGGCCAAGTCGAATCGT
>JBGQLG010000309.1:0-3955 GCA_041499965.1 Methylomirabilia bacterium | reverse complement strand
GTTGTAGCCGGCCGCGACCTTCTCGGCGCCGTAGTAGGTCATCGCGATGACCGAGCCGCCGCCGCTCTTCTCCATCAGGGGGGCGGCCGCCCGCGTGAGGGCCACCAGCGAATAGGCCGAGACGTCGTGGGCGATGCGGAAGCCCTCGCGCTCGGTGGCCAGGAACTCGCCCTCCAGATCCTCCTTGCGCGCGAAGGCGACGGAGTGCACGAGCGTGTCGAGCCGGCCGAGATCCCGCTCGGCGCCGGCGAACGCCGCGGCGATCTCGGGGTCGGCGCCGACGTCGCACGGGTAGAGCACGGAGCCCGGCAGCGTCGCCGCCAGCTCCTCCACGTTGTCCTTCAGTCGCTCACCCTGGTAGGTGAACGCCAGCCGCATCCCGGCCCCGGCCAGGGCCTGGGCGATGGCCCAGGCAATCGAGCGCTTGTTGGCGACGCCGAACACGATACCAGCCTTGCCGTGGAGCATGGCCCTAGACTACCGCAACGCCGCGCTATACTCCGTGAACCATGACGCCCGCCACGCGCCTGGGAATCGTGCTGGCCGGATTCACGGCGCTGCCGGCCGCGGAGCTCATCGCGGCCGCCCGCGAGGCCGAGGCGCGCGGCTATCACACCGCCTGGCTCGGCGAGGTCGCCGGCTACGACGCCCTCGTGATGTCGACGGTGGTCGCCACCCACACCGAGCGGCTGCACGTCGCCAACGGGGTCCTGCCCGTGCAGACGCGCACGCCGGTCGTCCTCGGCCTGGCCACGGCCTCGCTGAACCACCTCGCCCCCGGCCGCTTCGCGCTCGGACTCGGCCTGTCGAGCAAGACCATCGTGGAGCAGTGGCACGGCCTGTCGTTCTCGGCCTCGCTGGCGCAGATCCGCGAGGCCGTCGAGATCGTCCGCAAGGTCGCCGCCGGCGAGCGGGTCAACGTCGAGGGCAAGGTCTATCGCGTCAAGAATTTCCGGCTGACGGGCCCGGTACCCGCCGCGCCCGTGCGCGTCTACCTGGCCGCCCTCGGCCCCGAGATGCTGGAGCTGGCCGGCGAGATCGCCGACGGCGTGCTGCTGAACTGGATCCCGCCCGAAGCCGTCCCGGCCTCCATCGCCCATCTGAAGGTGGGCGCCGTGCGGGCCGGCCGCACGCTGCAGGACTTCGAGATCGCCTCGTTCGTCCGCACCTGCGTGACCGACGCGCCGGCGGCCGCCCGCGAGACGCTGGCCCGCGACATCACCGGCTACGCCACCGTCGACGTCTACGCGTCGTTCTTCCGCACGGCAGGCTATCCGGACGAGGTCGACGCGGTGGGCGCCGCCTGGGCCTCGGGGGATCGGGCCGGCGCGGTGAAGCGCGTCTCGCCGCGCATGCTCGACGGCCTCGGCGTGGTCGGCGACGAGGCGTTCTGCCGGGCCCGCATCGCCGAGTTCGCCCGCTCCGGCCTCACCCAGCCGGTGATCGTGCCCTTCGCCCCGGCCGGCGCCGACCGCGCGTCTCTCCTGCGAACGCTGCGCGCCTTTCCCTGAGCCGATGGTCCAGAGCGTGCTGGGCGTGATTCCCGCGCGCCTGGCCTCCACGCGTCTGCCCCGCAAGGTCTTGCGCGAGATCGCCGGCCGGCCGCTCGTCGCCTGGGTGTACGAGGCGGCGCGACGGGCGCCCGACCTCGACGACGTCCTGGTGGCCACCGACGCCGACGAGGTGATGCAGGCGTGCGCGCGGCTGGGCATCCCCGCCGTGCTCACCTCCGCCGCCCACCCCTCCGGCACCGACCGCGTGTGGGAGATCGCGCAGAGCCGCGCGGCCGACGTCTACGTCAACGTGCAGGGCGACGAGCCGTTCGTCACGCCGGACCACGTCGCCCGGCTGGTCGAGCCGTTCCGCACCGCGCCCGACACGCTGGTCAGCACGCTGTGCATCCGGGCCACGGCCGACGAGGTCGACGCCCGCCACGTCAACAAGGTGGTCTTCGGAAGCGGTGGCCGCGCCATCTATTTCTCCAAGTACGGCATCCCGTTCGACCGCGACGGCCACGGCGCCGTGCGCTACAAGCACATCGGCCTCTACGCGTATCGCCGGGCCGCGCTGGAGGCCTTCCACCGCCTGCCGCCCTCCACGCTGGAGCGCACGGAGGGGCTCGAGCAGCTGCGCTTTCTCGAGAACGGCATCGGCATCACCGTGCGGGAGACCACAGAACCGACGATCGGCATCGACACCGAGGAGGACTTCCGGGCCGCCGAGGCCCGACTCACCGAGCGCCGTTGAGCGGGCGCGCCCGAATCATCGTCCTCATCCTCGCCGCCCAGACGGTGGCCAACGTCGGCCCGCTGGGCATCCCGGCTCTGGCCTCGTTGATCCGCGCCGACCTCGGGCTCACGCTGGCCCAGGCCGGCTCGTTCCTGTCCGCGTATTACATCGGGCCGGCGCTCGTCTCGCTGCCGGCCGGCACGCTGGCCGACCGGTGGGGCGTCAAGCGCATGCTCGTGCTCGGCCAGGTCGTGATCGCGCTGGGCCTGCTCGCCGCCAGCGCGGCCCCGTCGTACGGAACGTTCACGCTGTTGCTGATCGCCGCCGGCTTCGGCTACGGGATGCTGAACCCGACGTCGACCAAGGCCGTCATGAGCTGGTCGCCGCCCGCCCACCGCGCCACGCTGGTCGGACTCAAGCAGGTCGGGCTGCCGCTCGGCGGCATGCTGGGCGCGGCCCTCCTGCCCGCGCTGGCCCTGAGACTCAGCTGGCGGGCCGCGCTCGTCGTCTCGGCGACGCTGATCGCGGGCGGCGCGATCGCCACCCTCGCCGTCTACCGCGATCCGCCCGACGCCGGGCTGGCGCCGGCGGCGCCCGGCGCGCGCGGCGCCATCGCCTCGGTGCTGACGAGCCGCGACCTCTGGCTGCTGTCGCTCGCCACCGGCGTCTTCGCCGCCATGCAGACGGTGTGGAACGGATGTCCTATCTCGTCCTCTATCTGCAGGGCGCCATCGGCCTCACGCTCCTCTCGGCCAGCCGCCTGCTCGCGCTGGCCCAGTTCGGCGGCATGACCGGGCGCGTGCTGTTCGGGATGCTCTCCGATCGGCTCTTCGGCGGGAGTCGGCGCCTGCCGCTCATGCTGGCCGGGATCGGCTCGACCGCGTGCTCGCTGGCGATCGCCTGGACCGACGTCGGTGCCTCCACGCTGGGCCTGGGCGTGCTGGCGTTCCTCTTCGGTGTCGTCGGCATCGGCTGGAACGGAGTGCAGCACACCTGGATGGCTGAGCTGGCCGGTCCGCGGGCGGCGGGCACGGCGGTCGGGCTGGGCCTGGCGGTCTCCTCGGCGGGCGTGACGCTGGGGCCTCTGGTCTTCGGGTACGTCGTCCAGGGAGTCGGCGGCTACCGGGGTCCCTGGATTGCGCTGGCCCTGAGCATGGTTGCCGCCCTCGGCCTCCTGAGCCTGGTCCGGGAGCGGTACGGGCTTCGGGGTAAATAACGCCCCGGCCGCATCCGTCCTACCTTGCGAGCCGGGATTCAGAAATCCGGCCCAGATCACCACAGGAGGTGCGCATTCATGAGAGCGATGAACGTGTTCCGGGCCGCTGCCCTCACCCTGGTCGCCGCGCTGGCCACGACGACCGCGGTCTATGCTGCCGATCCCCCGGCCGCCACCGATCGGGCCAGCCGTTGGGAGAGCCACCTGCAGCAGAAACTGGGGCTGACCGAGGACCAGATGCAGGCCTTCCGGCAGCTCCACGCCAACCGTGACGTCAACGCGCAGCGAGAGCAGTACAAGGCGCTGCGCACCGCGCAGGGCGAGCTGCGCCGTCTGGCGCTGAACGGCGCCGATCAGACCACCCTCACGGCGAAGCAGACCCAGGTCCAGACCCTGCTCGCGCAGTCGATGCAGGCGCGGGTCGAGGCCCTCAAGCAGATCGGCCCGATCCTCAACGCCGATCAGCGCGAGGCCTTCGCCAAGATGATGGAACACGGTCCGCGCGGCCAT
>JBGQLG010000308.1:0-4066 GCA_041499965.1 Methylomirabilia bacterium | reverse complement strand
CGGGCGCCGGTGTCGTGCAGCGCCGCCAGGATCGTCGCGGCCAGCCGGTTGCGCAGCCGTAGCGGCAGCGTCGGGATCACGCGTCGGTCGCGGGGGCGGCGGCGGAGCGCATGGCCGGATCCTGCAGCGTGCCGACCGGCGGCCGGCTGGGCACGGCGCGGCGCACCAGCCGGCGCCGCGCGGGCAGACGCTGCACACGGCTGCCCGCGATCAGGTCGTGCAAACCGCGCTTGTCGCGCCGCAGCGCCGCCACCAGGAATCCGAAGCCGAGCGGGATGAGCGAGATGAAGCCGGCCAGGTAGCGCAGGAACGCGGCGCCCACCGGCAGCGGCGCGCCATCGACGCCGAGCACCTGGACGCCGACCAGCATCTTGCCGATCGTCTGCCCGGTCACGGCGTGCAGCACGGTGGCGTAGACGGCGGTGAAGAGCAGCGTGAACAGCGTCGCGGCACCGGAGGGCGATTCCCCGTCGGCGGAGGGGCCCACCATCGCCGTCGCCATCGCCTCGAACGAGCGCTCTACGAGCGCGAAGACGACCAGGTCGATCGCGAGCGCCACCGCCCGGATCCAGAAGCCCGCCGGCCGCGGGGGTGACGCCTCATCCATGGACCGTATAATGGCACCCATGATCTCCGTCCGCGAGGGGCAGCAGCACGTCCTCGCTCAAATCGCGGCACCGGTCGCCCCCGAGGTGCTGCCGGTCACCCGCGTGCTCGCGCGCGTGCTCGCGACCGACGTCCAGGCGCCGTTCGACGTGCCGCCGGCCGACAACTCCGCCGTGGACGGCTATGCCGTCGGCCGCGCCGACATTCCCGGCGCCGGCACCCGCGAGCTCGACGTGGTCGGCGACCTCGCGGCGGGCACCGTCTTCGGCGGGACGCTGCGGGCCGGTCAGGCCCTGCGCATCATGACCGGGGCGCCGATGCCGGCCGGCGCCGACACCGTCTATCCGCAGGAGGTCGTCGAACGCGCCGGTGAGCGGGTGCGGGTCGGGCCCATCGACAAGGGCGTCAACGTGCGGATGCGCGGTGAGGACGTGGAGGCCGGCGGCATCGTCATCGAGCAGGGCAGCGTGCTGCGCCCGCAGGAGATCGGCCTCATCACCTCGCTGGGGATCTGGCAGGTCAGCGTGCACCGGCGCCCGCGGGTGGCGCTCCTGTCCACCGGCGACGAGGTGGCCGAGCCCGGCACGCCGCGCCGGCCCGGGCAGATCTACGACGCCAACCGCTTCACGCTGCGCGGCTCGATCGAGCAGTGCGGGGCCGAGGTGCTCGACCTCGGCATCGTGCCCGACGTGCGCGACGAGCTGAGCGCGCGGCTGCGCGAGGCCTCGGCCATGGCCGACGTGGTCGTCACCTCGGGTGGCGTGTCGGTCGGCGTCTACGACCTCGTCAAGGACGTGCTGGCCGAGCTGGGCACCGTCGACTTCTGGCAGGTGGCGATGCAGCCCGGCCGCCCCCTCGCCTTCGGGCGATTGGGCGACACGATCTTCTTCGGCCTGCCCGGCAACCCGGTGGCCTCGCTGCTGACGTTCATGCTCTTCGTGCGTCCCACCCTGTGGAAGCTGGCCGGCCGCCGCCGACTCTTTCCGCCGACGTGGCAGGCGCGCACGGAGGAGCCGCTGCGCAAGCGCGCCGGACGGCGCGAGTTCAAGCGCGGCGTCCTCGGCTATGCCGCTGACGGCGGCTGGACGGTGCGCACGACCGGCCCCCAGGGCTCCGGCATCCTCTCCTCCATGGTCGCCGGCAACTGCCTGATCATCCTCGAGGAGGACCGCGCCGACGTCGCCGCCGGGGAGCTGGTCACGGTCGAGCCGTTCGTCGAGGCGTTTTGATTGTTGTAGCGGGTGGCGTGGCGTCGGGGAGAAGCGTGGGTGGCCCGCGACGCTCGGGAAGACCGGGCGTGTCGGCGCCACGACCTTCTGGAACAGGCCGCCCACGTCCCTACCCGCCCTCGCGCCACCCGCTACAATAGCCTGCCGATGACCACGCGCATCACCGTCGACCTCATCGACACCGTCAAGCACCAGCTGCGCGACATGCTGCGCGACGCCGCGCGCCGCCTGCCGCACCTGGCCTACGCCGACCTGCGCCTGGAGGTGGCCGAGGGCAAGTCGGCCGCCGCCGAGAACGGCGAGAGCAAGTTCTCGGACGACGACTACGCCTTCGCGGCCGGGGTGCGCGTCCTGGCGGGCGACCGCATGATCGCGCCGGGCTGGGTCGGGCTCACGCTGGGCACCGCCGACCTCGACGACCTCCCGCGGGCGCTCCGCGAGGCGCTCGAGCGCGCCTATCGCCGGGCGCTGGTCAACGCGGAGCAGAAGGCGACGGCCCGGGGCAAGTTCGGGCCGCTCGGCGAGGCGCTGGCCGACACGCGGCTGCATCCGATCGAGGTCCGCGAGGACACCGTGGCCGCGGTGTACGCGATCGATCCGCGCACGCTCCCGCTGTCCGAGGTCGTCGCCTACACCACCGACGTCTCGCGCCGTGTCGCCGCCGCCCAGACCGCCGTGAAGTACAACTACGTCTCGACGCTGACCCAGCTCTGCCGTGAGCTGTTCGTCTCGACGGAGGGGGCGCTGATCGACCAGAGCTACGCGCTCACCCAGGGGCTCGGCATGGTCGTCGGTGTCCACGACGAGATCAGCCAGGAGCTGTACGACGTCGTCGGCCACCAGCGCGGCTGGGAGATCCTCGCGGCCGGTGTGGACGAGCCGCTGATGCAGCTGCCGCCTTTCGCCGACTTCGTGCTGGCCATGGCCGCCGAGAGCGTGGAGCTGGCCCAGGCGCCGGCGCTGCCGACCAGCGAGCGCCCGGAGGTCGTCGTCACCGACCCGCACTACAACACGCTGGTCTCGCACGAGATCGTCGGGCACCCGGTCGAGCTGGATCGCGCGCTCAAGATGGAGACGGCCTACGCCGGGCGCTCGTGGCTGATGGCCGGGCTCGACGACCACCACGTCGGCCGGCGCATCGCCTCGCCGCTGGTCAGCGCATACTCCGACCCCGCCCTGCCCGGCTACGGCCACTACGCGTACGACCACGAGGGCACGCCGGCCCGGCGCGTGCTGCACATCGACCGGGGCGTCCTGGTGGGGTTCATGAACAGCCGGCAGACGGCCGCCGTGTTCGGCGGCGCCCCCAACGGCCACTTCAAGGCGACCGACGCCTCGCTGGTGCCGCTCATCCGCATGTCGAACACCGTGTTCGCCGGCGGCGAGCGCAACGCCGCCGACATCGTCAAGGAGGTCGACCGGGGCTGGTACCTGATGGGCCACCGCATCCCCTCCATCGCCGAGAGCCGCGAGAATTTCCGGATCTCGGCGCGCAAGGTCTACGAGATCCGCGACGGCCGGCTCGGCCGGCTTTATCGCGACGGCGGGATCATGGCCGACACGCGCGAGTACCTCATGAACGTCGACGCGGTGGGCTCGGACTTGTCGCTGTATCCGATCCCCAACTGCGGCAAGGGACAGCCGATGCAGACCAAGAAGCTCGGCAACGGTGGACCGACGATGCGCAGCCGCGCGCGCCTGGCGGGGGGCTGAGCCGTGCGCCGCCTGGTGATGACGCTGGTGGCCGGCGGCGTGCTGCTGCTGGGCGCCGCCCCCGCCGCCCCGCCCGACCTGCCCGTCAACTTCGTCAGCGTCGACGAGCTGAAGCTTCTGGTCGACCGCGGCGCCCGCGTCGATGTCATCGACGTGCGGGCGTGGGACGCCTACCAGGAGATGCACATCAAGGGCGCGCGGTCCATCCCCGTACGCGCGGTCGAGACCCGCGCCGGCGAGATCTCCAAGACCGGCAACGTCGTCTTCTACTGAACCTGTCCGCACGCCTTGGCCCGGGGGGCCAGCAACATTCTCTACACGCTCGGCTGGCGCAACCACCGTGTGCTCGACGAGGGGCTGCCGGGGTGGCACGCCAAGGGTTATCCCGTGCTCGGCAGCGCCGTCTCCAACAACCCGCGCCACTGATGAGCCTCGTGAAGCGTGGCGGCGCCGAGGGCCGGGCGCGGGGCTCGCGGGCGCGCCAGCATGGCTCGCCTGTCGCCGTAACTCGCTCCGGG
>JBGQLG010000307.1:0-4115 GCA_041499965.1 Methylomirabilia bacterium | reverse complement strand
GGGTGACGCTGGGGGGTCGGGCGCGGTCGCCCCGGGCGCGCCAGCATGGCTCGCCTGCCGCCGTAACTCGCTCCGGCCCCGGCTCGCTCGGCCCCCCATTCCCCAGAGCGACTGTCTTGCGAGTCAAGCGGGTTGCCATGGGCGTCGATCGCGGAGCATCGCATTGAGGATGGTGAGGAGCTTGCGCATGGCCGCCGTGATGGCGACCTTGCCGGGCCGCCCCGCGGTGACCAAGCGGTGATGGAACCCCCGGATCGCTGGATTGTATTTGATCGCGGACAGCGTGGCCATGTAGAGCACGCGGCGAATGTGCGGCCGGCCGCCGGTAATCATCCGGCGGCCGCGGAAGGCCCCGCTGTCGCGCGCAAAGGGGGCGAGGCCGGCGAGAGCGGCGATGCGGCGGCGATCGAGGCGCCCCAGTTCGGGCATGTCGGCAATGAGGGTACAGGCCGTGACGGGGCCGATGCCGGGGACCGAGCGCAGCAGGTCGTCAGCCTCCCGCCACGCGGGGGTCGAGCGCACCAGAGTGGCGAGATCCAGATCGAGGCGGCGCAGGGCCTCTTCGAGCCAGGCGATATGCGCCTCGAGGTGGCGCTGCAAGCGGCGGTCGCGCACCAGGCGCCGCCGGTTCTGCTCGGCCCCGAGCATGTCGACGAGCTGGCGGCGGCGGGCCATGAGTTCGCCCAAGGCGCGGGCTTGCTCATCGGGCACCGGGCGCGCCGCGGGGCGCACGGCCTCGGCAAACAGGGCGATCACCCGCGCGTCCAGCCGATCGGTCTTGGCCAGCTGGCCGAGGGCGCGGGCGTACTGCCGAATCTGGCGGGGATTGACGACGGTCACGGGCAGGCCGGCGCTGGCCAGCGTGGCTGCGAGCGTGACTTCATACCCGCCGGTGGCCTCGAGGACGATCACCGTGGGCAGGACCGCGCGCAGGCGGGTGAGCAGGGTGGTGAGGCCGGCGTCATCGTAGGTGACGCGAAAGGCTTCGTCGGTGGGGCGGATGTGGACGTCGAGATGATCCTTCGCGACATCGATGCCGACGAACGTGGAGTGTTCCATGACCCGTCCTTGCGAATGCGGGCTTTGAGGGCCCAGTCGACTGTTCGGGTTCGTCGATGGAACAGTGGGCGGGGCCCCGAGCTCTGGGACGGTCTTGGAGGACCCTGGGGGCTGCGGGCTCCCGCCCACCTTCACCCGGCTCAGCTTACCGCTGGGCCGCGTACGAGAGATACAAGGGGGCTGGCGCGTGGACAAGTTGAATCGTGCGCGGCTCGCGAGCCGGGCCCTGCGCTCGAACGGCGACGACGGCTCGCCATGATGGCGCGCCCGCGGCGACCGCGCTCGGTCCCCGCCGTCACCGAATTCCACGAGAGTCATGAGCGGCGAGCCGAGAGCCGCATGGTGACGCCATCGGCCGGACGCATGGTGACGCTGAGCATGGGCGTGACCCGGGCGCCCGGGGCCAGCGTGAAGCGGAAGCGTTGGGCGATGGTCGCCAGCAGCAGCGTGGCTTCCATCATTGCGAAGGTGTTGCCGATGCAGAGCCGCGGACCGCCGCCGAACGGGAAGTACGCGTAGCGCGGCAGGCGCTTGGCGAGGTCGTTGTCCCAGCGCTCGGGGCGGAAGGTCGCCGGGGCCTCGAACCAGCGCGCGTCGCGATGGACGACCCACTGGCTCATCACCAGCGACGTCTCCAGCTCCATCCGATGACCGCCGACCTCCAGCGGCTCGGCCACCCGCCGCGTCAGCGTGAAGACCGGCGGATAGAGCCGCATCGATTCCGTCACCACCATCTCGGCGTAACGTAGCTTCGGCAGGTCGGCGACGGTGGGCAAGCGGCCGCCGAGCACGGTACGCAATTCCTCCGCCAGCGCGCCCTCCGCGGCGGGGTGCTGGGCGAGCAGGTACCAGGTCCACGACAGCGCCACCGCCGTCGTCTCGTGACCGGCCAGGAACAGCGTCATGATCTCGTCGCGCACCTGACGATCGGTCATGCGGCTGCCGTCGTCGGCGTCCTGGGCCGCGAGCAGGAGGGAGAGCAGGTCGCCGCGATCCTCGCCGCTGGCCCGTCGGGCGGCGATGATGCCGTAGACGATCTCGTTCAATCGGGCGACCGCGCGGCGCGAGCGCCGGCGGGTCGGCGTGGGCACGAATCGCGGCAGCCGGACGAGCGACAGCCGGCGCTTGGAGAAGTCGTCCATCAGCACGTGCAGCGCCTGGCCGACGTCCCAGGCGGCGTCGCTCACGTCGGCGTCGAAGAGGGTCTTGGCCACGATGGCCTGGGTGATCGCCATCATGTCGGCGTGGACGTCGCGCGTGTCCCCGTCCTGCCAGCCGTCCATGCCGCGCTCGGCGTAGGCGGCCATGACGTCGCCGTAGGCGGCGATGCGCTGGCGGTGGAAGGCCGGCTGCATCAGGCGCCGCTGCCGCAGCCACGTGTCGCCCTCGCTCAGCAGCAGACCGTCGCCCAGCACCTGCCGCAGACTCTGCAGCAAGGTGGTCTTGGTCGTCTGGCGAGCTCGCGCGGTCAGCACCTCTTCGATGAGATCGGGATGGCTGAGCAGGACGAGCCGCCGTCCGGCGACCCGGATCGGGACGACGTCGCCGTAGTCGCGGGCACAGGCGGCGAAGAAGCCGAGCAGGTCGCGCCGGAACTCCGGCAGGGAGCCGACGAGGAAGTGCCCCGGGGGCCCGGCAGGGAGCATCGCCCCGACCTTACTCCAACTCGTCGATCGGCGCGATGAGGACCGGAGCCTCCTGGCCCGCGCGCTCGGCCGAGACGTAGCCGGCGTAGAGCGTCGCCACGGTGTCCTGGGCGATCGCGGCGCCCGACTGCGGGCGGCGGCCGCTCGTGCAGCACTCGAGGAAGTCCTGGACCTCGCCATAGAAGCCCTGCTGCCACTCCTCGTCGGCGGCCGGATGGCTCCAGCCTTCCTTGGTGCCGATCTTCTCGACCACGTAGACGTCCTTGAACTGCGCCGCGGCGGGGTTGTACGTGTCGAGCAGGTTGACCGGGTTCAGGCGACAGGTGGTGCGGTGGTTGTTGGCGAAGACCTCGAGATAGTTGTGCACGCCGCCCAGGACGAGCTCGGTGGCGAACACGTCGGCGACGGTGCCGTCGTCGAAGGTGACGTGCATCTGGCTGTAGTCCTCGACGTCCTCGTAGCCGGTTCTGAGAAAGCCGCGGTCGCGGAAGACGGGCAACCGCGTGATCTCGTGAACGCGACACGACACGGTGGCCGGCCGGATGGGCCGGCCGCGTCGGGCGCGGCCTTCGACCTGCTTGAGATAGAGACACGCGGTCAGCGGATGGCAGCCCTTGCCCACGAGCGAGCCGCCGCCGGAGTGGTGCCAGATGCCGTAGGTCGGCGAGTGCGAGCCGCTGTGCGACTCACCGCCCACCATCCAGAGCACCTGGGCGTCGGTCTTCTCGATGATCTCGCGCTCCTTCTGCACGGCCGGCGCGTAGATCCAGTTCTCAGCGTAGCCGAGGACCACGCCGCGCCGGCGCGCGGCCTGCACGATGCGGTCGGCGCTGGCCAGCGCCTCCTTGAGCAGCGCCTCCTTGCTGGCGCGGTTGCCGGCGAACCCGGCGCCGGCCGGCCCGAACGCCCCGGTGAACGGCTTCTCGACGAACACGTGCTTGCCGGCCTCGATCGCCTCCAGCGCCGCCGCCTCGTGCTGGGCCGGCGGCGCGCACACGTCCACGACGTCGACGTGGGGGAGCATCGCGGCCAGGCTCGGGTAGGGCGTGGCGCCGCTCTCGCGGGCGAACGCCTCGCGCCGCTCGGTCGTGGGCGACGTCACGCCCGCCAGGCGCACGCCGACGCCGTACACGCGGCGGTAGGCGGCCAGGTGCAGATGCGCAGCGAAGCGCGATCCAACGATGCCGATCCGAAGGGACGCCACGGTGCCGGGATTCTAGCAGACACACTGAGCGGACAGCGGCCGACGCTCCCGGCGTCCCGGGTCATAGATGCGTCGCTGTAGTGGAGCGCGCGTTCCCGGCGCGCGGCGTGGGCGGCGGGGCGACAGGGTCCCCAGAGGTTCCGTTGGCTTCGATCGTGTAGCGCCACACGTAGGACCAGGCTCCGACCACCCCTTCGTGCACCGGG
>JBGQLG010000306.1:0-4150 GCA_041499965.1 Methylomirabilia bacterium | reverse complement strand
GCTCTCGTCGTGGCAGGAAGCGGAGGACGGGCTCTACGCGATCGTGGGCAGCCCGGAGACGGTGCGCCAGAAGATGCGCGAAGGCATCAAGCAGGCGGGCTGCGGCATCATCCAGGGCATCTTCCAGGTGGGCAGCCTCCCCCACGAGCTCACCATGAAAAACATGACGCTCTTCGCGCGCGAGGTCATGCCGGCGCTACGGGCGGAGTTCGCGTGACGAGGATGCTGGCGCGGGGCTCTGTGTCGGTCATTCGATGACGTGATCTGCCCGCAGCAGCAACGACTGTGGGATTGTGAGGCCGAGCGCCTTGGCGGTCTTGAGGTTGATGACCAACTCGAACTTCGTCGGCTGCTGGATGGGCAGGTCGCCGGGCGGGGTGCCCTTGAGAATCCTGTCGACATAGCCTGCGGCCCGCCGGTACAGCTCTGCGATGTCCGGCCCATAGGCCATCAGTCCGCCTTCGTGCGCCATTTCCCTCCACGGGAATACTCCGGGAAGGCGATTCTGAGCCACGAAGCGCAGAATCGCCGCCCGATAGGCGAACAACATCCGGTCCCCGCTGACAAGGAGCCCTTGCGGCCGAGCCGCTTTGATCGAGGCGAGGGCGCGATCCAAGTCACCGGGGTCCCCCGCTTCTACCCGTTGGAGCTTCACACCCAGCGTCTCAGCGACAGGCTGCGTCCGTTTCCAGGCTATCGCTGAGTACGGGTTGGTCGGATTCAAGAGGATCGCCACGCGTGACAACCCGGGGACGGCCTGCTTCAGCAGCTCCAACCGCTTCGGTTCCAGCTCCTCCGTGAGGACGGCGAACCCTGTGACATTGCCCCCCGGCTTCGCGAGGCTCGACACGACGCCGCTCCCCACGGGATCTCCAACGAGCGCCGTGACAATGGGAATCGATGCGGTCGCCTCCTTGACCGACAGGACGGCCAGCGTGCCCGCCGTCAGGATCACGTCGGGCTTGAGACGGACCAACTCGCGCGCGAGGACTGCAAAACGCGTGTCCTTCCCCTCAGCCCAGCGGTACGTGATGACGAGATTCTGCCCCTCCACGTAGCCGAGCTGACGGAGGGCCTCACGAAACGCGGCGACATGCGCAGCCTCCAGTGATGGCGACGACGTGCCAAGATACCCGACCGTCACGGTTCTCCCGACCCTAGACTCCTGCGCCGGGGCAAGGGTGGCAGGGAAGGAACTGAGGATGAGCGCGAGGACCGCAAGGTGCACGATCGGCCTCGGGTCATGAATCAATCTTGACCTCACTGGAATGCCGGCGGTGCATTCCTCCGGTGCCGCGTTGGATACCTGCTCCCTACGAGGCGACCTCATGGCTCACCCGCGCGCCAGCTCGGTGATGACCACCGCGAGATCCTCGGGGCCGTGGCCGGCAGCCTGCGCCGCCGCGTAGAGTCGCTCGGCGACGTCCGTCAGCGGCAGCCGGGCGCCGACCGTGCTGCCCGCCTCCTGGATCAGGTGCAGGTCCTTCATGAACAGGTCGAGCTTCATCTGGGCCGGAAACTCGCCCGAGACCATCATCGGCCCGCGCACGTCCAGCATCCGCGAGGTGGCCGCGCCCGTCTTGAGGGTGTCGAGGACGACCTGGGGATCGAGGCCGCCGCGCCTGGCCATCGTCAGCGCCTCGGCGACGGAAGCGCTGTTGAGCGCGACCAGGAGATTGGCGACCAGCTTGAGCAGCATCGCCTGCCCCGCCGCGCCGATGTGGACGGCGCTCGGCAGGATCGACTCCAGCAGTGGGCGCCAGCGATCATAAGCCGCGCGGTCGCCGCCGACGAAGATGACGCCGTTGCCCTGGGCCACCATGCCGCTGGTGCCGCTGATCGGACAGTCGAGGAACGCGAGCCCACGGGCCGTCGTCTCGCGGGCCAGCCGCTCGGTGAGCGTGGGCGAGATCGTGCTCATCTGGCAGAGCGTCTGCCCGGGGCGGGCGCCCGCCGCCACGCCGCCAGCGCCGAGGATGGCCTCCTCGACCGCGGCCAGCGAGGGCAGCAGCGTGCACACGATCTCCGAGCCCCGTGCGACCTCCGCCGCGGACTTGGCCGCGGTGCCACCCAGCGCGACCAGCCGTTCCACGCACGCCGGCACGATGTCATAGCCGACCACCGCGTGGCCGGCGCCCCGCAACCGGGTCGCGACGGCGTTGCCGAGCAACCCGAGGCCCACGACGCCAACGGTGGTCATCGGCAACGCGTGCAGGGCCGGTTGTTGCGGTCGTCCAGGGCTTGCGTGCGGCCGTTCATCGCGGTGCGAGCGCGATCCAGTCGCGTCACCGCCCGGCCGCCGCCTGTCCCAGGCCGGCCCACAGCTCGCCGAGCAGACGCAGCGCAGGCTCGGGCAGCGGCCCGCGCTCGACGACGGCGATCGCGCGCTCCAGGTGCTCGAGCGTCGAGTAGCCGACCAGCACCGTGGAGACCGCCTCGTTCGAGAGCGCGAAGCGGACCGAGGCCTCCATGAGGTCCTCGGCGTAGCCCTTGTCGACGACCGGCCGCAGCCGGCGCGCCTGCTCGACGTCGGCCGCGTAGTCGGCGCCGGAGGCGATCGGCGCCACGCTGGGCATGGCCGTCGCGTGCCGCGTCACCGTCTCGCTGAGCGCGCCGGCGGCCAGCACGCGGATGTTGATGACGCCCACGCCGCGCTGCCGTGCGCGGTCGAGCAGCCGGCCGAAGTCCTGCGCGGGAAAGCCCACGGGGATCGCCACGGCCGCGCTCGGATTGAGGAGGTTCAGGCACACCTGCGCGGTGTCCACCACGCCGGCGTCGAGCATGGCGTGGACGGCCGCGGTGTCGCCCAGCGCGGTGATGCCGGCGAAGCGGATCTTGCCCTGACGGCGCAGCGCGGCCAGCGCGGGCATCACCTCGGCGAGGATCCGGCGCGTGGTGAGCCCGCGGCCCGGCGCGGGAGCGCCGTCGTCGCGGACGATCAGGTTGTGCAGCTGGAACAGGTCCACGCGCTCCATGCCGAGCCGCTCGAGGCTTGCCTCCAGCGAGCGCGCGATGGCGCCAGCCAGGTCGGTCTCGGCGGGATCGAGGCGGAACTTGGTTCCCACGAACGGATGCACACCCACGGCCTTCAGCGCGCGGCCCAGGTTGCGCTCGGACTCGCCGCTGCCGTACGCCGACGCGGTGTCGAAGTAGTTGATGCCGGCCTCGGTCGCGCGGGCCACCGCGCGCTCGCGCTCGGCCGGCGTCCCGCGGACGATCAGCCCGCCCACGTCGCCGCAGCCGAAGCCCAGCGCCGACACCCGCAGTCCCGTCCGCCCCAGCGTTCGCTGTTCCATCGATGCGCCTCCCGGCGCTGGAATACTACACGGATTCCTCGACGACGGATTCCTTGACGCCTGTGCACCGGACGGCTAGCCTTGAACGCCATGGCCGACTTCGACTTCGACCGCGTGATCGACCGCCGCCCCACCGACAGCAACAAGTGGCGCAAGTTTCCCGCCGACGTCCTGCCGCTCTGGGTCGCCGACATGGACTTCCCCTCGCCGCCCGCGGTCGTGCGCGCCCTGCACGCCCGCGTCGACCACGGGTTCTTCGGCTACCTCGCCGACCCCAACGAGCTGCCCGGCGTCGTCGCCGAGCGCGTCGCCAAGCGATACGGCTGGCGGATCAGCCCGGAGGCGGTGCTCTCGCTGCCCGGCGTGATCGCCGGCTTCAATCAGGCGCTGCGCGCGCTGACCTCGCCCGGCGACGGCATGCTCGTGCAGACGCCCGTGTATCCCCCGATCCTCCGCTCGGCCGGCAACCACGGCCTGCGCCGGGACGAGCACGCCCTCACCCGCGGCGCCGACGGGCGCTACACCGTCGATCTCGACGCCTTCGCGGCGGCCCTGCGCGCCGACACCAAGGTCTTCCTGCTGTGCAATCCGCACAACCCGGTCGGCCGGCTGTACGGTCGCGCCGAGCTGGAGGGGATGGCGGACGCCTGCCTGCGCCGCGATGTCGTCATCGTCGCCGACGAGATCCACTGCGACCTGCTGCACGACGGCCGCCAGCACGTGCCGATCGCCTCGCTGGCGCCCGAGATCGAGCAGCGCACCATCACGCTGATGGCGCCCAGCAAGACGTTCAACCTGCCGGGCCTCAAGTGCGCGGTGGCGATCATCCCCAACGCGGCCCTGCGCGAGCGCTT
>JBGQLG010000305.1:0-4283 GCA_041499965.1 Methylomirabilia bacterium | reverse complement strand
TACTGCGTGAAGTCGCCCTGGAACACGCGCTGGCGGATCCGCGCCGGCCACGCGTTGACGGCCGTCGCCGGGCGCGCGCGCTCCAGGTGGAGGCGGACGGTGCGGATGGCCATGAGCGCCTCGGCCCCGGACCGACGGTCGAGGGCGATGCCGTGAACAATCGCCCCGCCCGGCGTCTCGATCACCACGAGCCCGTCGCGCTCCAGGTCCGAACGGCGGCGGCCCCGGATCAGGTTGGCCGAGCCCACGAAATCGGCGACGAAGGTATTGCGCGGCCGGTCGTAGATCTCGGCCGGCGTGCCCACCTGCTCGATGCCGCCGTCGCGCATCACGATGATCCGGTCGGAGATCGCGAGCGCCTCCTCCAGATCGTGGGTCACGTACACCGAGGTGATGTCCAGGCGCCGCTGCAGCTCCTTCAACTCCACGCGCATCTCGGCGCGCAGCTTGGCGTCCAGGTTCGACAGCGGCTCGTCGAAGAGCAGCACCGAGGGCGAGAAGACGAAGGCGCGGGCCAGGGCCACGCGCTGCTGCTGGCCCCCGGAGAGCTTGGACGCGCTGCGGCCGCCGAGGTCGCCGAGCTGGACCAGGTCGAGGGCTTCGCGCACGCGTGTGGTCACCTCGGCCGCCGGACGCTTCCGCACCCGCAGGCCGTAGGCCACGTTGTCGAACACGCTCATGTGCGGCCAGATCGCGTAGGACTGGAAGACCATCGACAGCCCGCGCCGCTCGGCGGGCACGTTCACGCTCGGCGACGAGGAGAAGACCGGGCTGCCGCCGATGCGGATCTCGCCCGATGTCGGCCGCTCCAGCCCGGCGATCGCCCGCAGCGTCGTCGTCTTGCCGCAGCCCGAGGGGCCGAGCAGCGTCAGATGCTCGCCGGCGCCCACGCTGAACGTCACGCCGCGGACCGCGACGACCGCGCCGTAGCGGACGATCAGATCGCGCACCTCGATCGACGCCTGGCTCACGCTCACTCGCCTCCGGCCTGGACGGCGCGGCGGGCCACCGCGAACATGATCGCCAGCGCCACGGCCACCGCCAGCGTCTGCAGGAGCGCCATGGCCGCCGTCAGCTCGGTGCTGGTCGAGAACCACGACTCGACGATGGCCGGGGTGATCACCTTGGACTTCGGCCCCATCAGCAAGATGGACGCGCCCAGCTCACGGACGCTGGCGATGAAGAGCAGCAGCCACGCCGCGACCAGGCCGGGCTTGAGCAGCGGCATGGTGACCGTGCGCAGGCGATAGCCCCACGTGGCCCCGCACATCTGGGCGGACTCCTCGAGCGAGCGGTCGATCTGGAGGATCACGCCGGAGATCGTCCGCAGCCCCAGCGGCAGGAACACCGTGAGGTAGGCGATCAGCAGCAGCCACAGCGTGCCGTAGATGGGAATCGGGAAGACCAGCCACGCCCACAGCATGCCGAAGGCGAAGACGAGGCGCGGCACCGCCTGGGGGAACATCAGCAGATATTCGATGAGGCCGGCACCGGGCAGGCGCGAGCGGTAGATCAGCCAGGAGAGGAATCCCATCAGGACGACGCCGATGCTCGCGGTGGCCAGGCCGAGGAGCAAGCTGTTGGCCAGCGCCGAGCGCACCGCGTCCAGCGACAGCGCGGTCGCGTAGTTGGCCAGGGTGAAGTTGTCGCGTCGCGGGAACGCGCTGGTCAGGCGCTGGAGCGAGGCGTACGCGATCGTCAGCACGGGCAGGATCACCGCCACGCCCAGATAACCCAGGCAGATGCCGAGGAACGGCCAGCGCAGTCCCCCGACGTCCATGACGCGCGGCCGGAACGCCTTGCCGGTGATGGTGGCGTAGCTGCCACGGCTGACGATGCGGCGATAGATCCACACCATCGCGAACATCACGGCGAAGAGCGACACGCCCATGGCCGCCGCCGTCGGGAAGCGTGGCGGATACTGCGAGACGAGCTGGTACATGGCCGTGGTGACGACGTAGAAACGGGCGGGCAGGCCGAGCACCAGCGCGGCGGAGAACGAGCCCAGCATCTCGGCAAACACGTAGACGGCGGCCCCGAGCACGCCGGGCAGGACCAGCGGCAGCGTGATGCGCAGCATCGTGCGGAGCCGTCCGGCGCCGAGGACCTGCGAGGCTTCCTCCATGGCGGGATCCATCGACTTCATCACCGCGCCGATCATCACGAAGGCGACGGAGCCCTCGAAGAGGGCCATCACCCAGGCGATGCCCCAGGGCGTGTTGATGTCGATGAGGTATCCCTGGCCCCCGAGCGCCCGCCACACCTCGTTGATGAAGCCGCTGTTCGGCGAGCCGAGGAAGGCCCAGGCCAGCGCGCCCATGAGCGGGGTCACGTAGTACGGCATGGCCATGAGCTGCTCGAACGCCGCGCGGCCGGGCACGTTGGTGCGCGAGAGAATCCACCCCATGCCGAAGCCGACGACGACGGCCAGCACCGTCGCCACCGCGGCGACGAGCAGCGTGTTGCCGAAGATGTGGCCGTAGCGGCCGAGGTCCGTGTAGTTGGACAGGCCGTAGGCCTCGGGCGGCCGCGCCTGTGGATCGCCGACGCTCAGCGAGGCCTGGATGAGATAGGCGATCGGGTAGAGGACGAGCACGGCGGCGCCCCCACCGACGAGCAGGCTGACAAGGCGCGGGCCCGGCCGCCAGGACCGGGCCCCCTCGAAGCGCGTCACCGGGCGGGACTCACAACCCCATGATCGAGTTCCACTCCTTGACGAAGGCGGAGTGGCTGGCCGCGAACTCGTTCCAGTCCGAGGGGAAGAGCAGCTTGAAGTCGGACAGCCGCTTGCCGGTCGGCATGGGACCGGCGTCGGCGCGCAGCGAGCCGTAGAGGAGGATCTTCTGGTTCTGGTACACCTGCTGACCGCGCTTGGACAGCGCCCAGTCGACGAAGAGCTTGGCCGCCTCGGGATGGGGCGCGCGGTTGACGACCCCGATGTAGATCGAGATCGCCGGCAGCCCGTCGGCCGGCGACACGAACTCGATGTCCGCGCCCTTCTCCTGGAAGAGCGTGTAGCCCGCGTACTCGGCGAGCGCGCACACCCGATCGTCGCCCTTGGCCAAGCGGTCGAAGAGCTGGGCGCGCGCGTCGAATCCCTTCGGCCGCTGCTTGGCGAACTCCTGCCAGAAGTCGTTGCCGTAGAGCTTGCGCAGCATGTACCACTGGGCGTGCTGCATGCCGGAGGTCGCCAGCTTGGCGCTGATCCCGTCCTTGAGGGCCGGGTTGAGCAGGTCCTTCCAGGTCTTGGGCGCCTGCTCGGCCTTCACCTTCGAGCGGTTGTAGCAGATGCCGGCGAAGGAGATCCCGCCCCAGCCGTAGTAGCCGGCGGGGCTCGACTGGTGCTCGGCCTTGTACCCGGCGTACTCCGGCGAGGCGTACTGCTCCCAGCCGCCCTTCTTCTGGAAATCGATGGCCGGTGAGATGTCGGACAGCTGCAGGACGTCGACGCCGAAGCGCCCGGCCGACCGCTCGGCCGTGATCTTCGCGTAGAGCGCACCCGTCTGCAGCCGCACGTAGCTGGTCTTGATCTTCGGGAAATCCTTCCGGAACGCCTCGAGCAGCACGGCGATGCCGGCCTCGCCGTCGTGGCCGTAGTAGACGACCTCGCCTTCCTGCTCGGCCTTGGCGACGTCGGCTGCGGTCTGGAAGTCGTGCACCTTGGTGGCCGCCGAGGCGCGCGAGGCGCGGGCCAGGACGGGTACCGCCGCGGCGGCGAGCGCCCCGGTCTTCAGGAAGCGGCGTCGGGTCATGCAGAGTTCTCCTCTTCGTTGGGGGTTGTCGGGGCGGCGCGTTCGCCCGCAGTAGCATAAGCTACCCGATCGCCGATCGGATGCCTCATCGCGTCTTGACTGGCTCCCGGTCACCGCCTAGGCTCGCCGCGGTGAAGCCGCCCCCCTTCAGCTATGCCGACCCCACGACGGTCGAGGAGGCGCTCGGTCTCCTCGCCCGGCACGGCGCCGAGGCCAAGATCCTGGCCGGCGGCCAGAGCCTGATGCCACTGCTCAATTTCCGGCTGGCCCGCCCCGGCCACGTGATCGACGTCAATCGCCTGGCCGCGCTGGCCACCGTCAACGACGGCGCCGACGCCGGGTTGCGCCTCGGCGCGCTGGTCCGGCAGCGCACGCTGGAGCGTTCCCCGCTGATCCGCGCGCGCTGTCCCCTGCTCGCCCAGGCCATGCCCTTCGTTGGCCACACGCAGATCCGCACGCGCGGCACGCTGGGCGGCAGCCTCGCCCACGCCGATCCCGCCGCCGAGCTGCCGGCGGTGATCGTCGCGCTCG
>JBGQLG010000304.1:0-4319 GCA_041499965.1 Methylomirabilia bacterium | reverse complement strand
GGCGGCGCGGCCGCGCTGGCCGCGGGGCTCAGCTTTCTCGAGCCCGGCAGCGACATCGGCGGCTCGATCCGCATCCCCGCGCACTTCTGCGGGGTCTACGGCCACAAGCCGACGATCGGCGTGATTCCCCAGCGCGGCCACATCCCGCCACCGCCGGGCATCCCGAGCCCGCCGCCGGTCTTGCCGGTTGTCGGTCCGCTTGGACGGAGCGCGGCTGATCTCTTGGCCGCGATGGAGGTGATGGGCGGACCCGACGAGGACGAGGCGCGCGCGTATCGATGGACGCTGCCGCCCGCGCGCCGGACGCGCCTGACCGACTATCGCATCGGCTTCGTGCTCGACGATCCCGCCTGTCCGGTCGCTTCCGACGTGCGCGAGGTCCTGGCGCGTGCGATCGACGGCCTGCGCAAGGCCGGCGTGACGCTGGAGGAGGGCTGGCCCGCGGACGTGAAGCCGGCCGAGCAGTACGAGGTCTACCTGGTGCTGCTGTACTCGGTCTTCGCGATCGACGCGCGCCCGGAGCAGCTCGAGGCGCTGCGGCAGCGAGCGGCCAACCAGGACGGCTCGCACCTGGCCCGCCTGGCGCTGGCCTTCACCGCGCCGCACCGCCACTACGCGATCGCCAGCAGCCGGCGCATGGCGGCGCGCGCGCGCTGGCAGGCGTACTTCCGCACGCACGACGCGTTTCTGCTGCCGACGACGTTCGTCGCCGCCTTCCCCCACGACACCACGCCCGATTCCATGACCCGGCGCCTGGCCACGCCGGAGGGCGAGCGCAACTACATGGATCTCTCGTTCTGGATCTCGTTCGCCACGCTGACCGGCCTGCCGGCCACGACGGCGCCGATCGGGCTCACCCGTGGCAACCTGCCGGTCGGCATCCAGATCGTCGGGCCCTACCTGGAGGACGCCACGCCGATCGACATCGCGGGGCGGCTGGCCGACGTGCTGGGCGGCTTCCGGCCCCCGCCGGGCTTCGCGTGAAGCAGTACGTCCTGCGACGGCTGGCGCTGGCGATCCCCACGCTGTTCCTCGTCAGCGTGATCGTGTTCGCGCTGATGCGGCTCATGCCGGGCGACGTGGTCACGCGGATGGTCGAGGGCCACGGCTACGCCGCCACGCTCGACGCGCTCCGCCACGATCTCGGCCTCGACCGGCCGGTGCACGTGCAGTACGTCGAGTGGATCGGCAACATCGTGCTGCGCGGCGACTTCGGCCGCTCGTACTGGACGCGCCAGCCCATCCTGGAGGAGTTCGTGCGGCGCTTCCCGGTCACGCTGGAGCTGGCGCTGCTGACCATCGTCGTCTCGGTGGTCATCGGTGTCGTCGTCGGCATCGTCTCCGCGGTGCGGCAGGACACCATGTCGGACTACGTCGGGCGCATCCTGGCCATCCTGGCGCTGTCGGTGCCGTACTTCGGCCTGGCGGTGGTGGTGGTCGTGGTGCCGTCGATCTACTTCAAGTGGACGCCGGTGTGGACCTACGTGCCGTTCTCCACCGACCCCGGGGAAAACCTCAAGATCATGCTGGTGCCCGCCCTCGTGTTCGGCGTCACCCGGGCCGGACCGATCATGCGCATCATGCGCTCGGCGCTGCTCGACGTGCTGCGCCAGGAGTACATCCGCACGGCGTGGTCGAAGGGGCTGAGCGAGCGCACCATCGTGCTGCGCCACGCGCTCAAGAACGCGATGATCCCGGTCATCAGCCTGATCGGCCTGCAGATGCCGCTCTACATCGGCGGCTCGGTCATCATCGAGTCGATCTTCCGGCTGCCCGGCGTCGGGCTGTTCTTCTTCGAGGCGCTGGGCAAGCTGGACTATCCGGTCGTGCAGTCGGTGAATCTGATCATCGCGGCGATGGTGGTGGGGCTGAACCTCGCGATCGACCTGTCGTACGCGTTCCTCGACCCGCGCATCCGGTATCGCTGATGCGCATCGCCACCCCGCCCATCGACGCCGCCCTGCCGCGCCGGGCGGCGCCGCCCCGCACGCGGCCGTGGTATCTCGACGTCTGGATCCAGATGGTGCGCCGCAAGCCGCTCGGCACGATGGGCGGCGTCATCGTCGTGGTCATGCTGGTCGCCACGGTCGGCGCGGAGTGGATCTCGCCCTACGGCTTCGCCCAGACCAGCCTGCGCGAGCGGTTCATCGCCATGAACGGCGCCCACTGGCTCGGCACCGATCAGCTCGGCCGCGACCTGCTGACGCGGCTGATCTACGGCGCCCGCATCTCGCTCTACGTGGGCTTCGGCGCCGTGCTGATCGGCAGCGTGCTGTCCACCGGGGTCGGCATCCTGTCGGCCTACTTCGGCGGCCGGGTGGACATGCTGGTGCAGCGCGGCGTGGACGCGTGGATGGCCTTCCCACCGCTGCTGCTGCTGATGTCGATCATGTCGCTGGTGGGACCCAGCGTGTGGAACATCACGATCGTGCTGGGCGTGGCCTTCGGCATCCAGAACTCGCGCGTCGTCCGCGGCGTGGCCCTGGGCATCAAGGAGCACACCTACATCGAGAGCGCCCGGGCCATGGGCTCCGGCCACCTGGCCATCGCCGTGCGCCACATCCTGCCCAACACGCTGCCGACGATCATCGTGGTGGCCACGACCGGCCTCTCGACCGTGATCCTGACCGAGGCGAGCCTGTCGTTCCTGGGGCTGGGCGTGCCGCCGCCCTATCCGACGTGGGGCGGGATGCTCTCGCTGGCCGGCCTCGACCACATGTACACGGCCCCGTGGCTGGCCATCTGGCCCGCCGTCGCGCTCTCGCTGGCCGTCTTCGGCTTCAACATGCTGGGCGACGGCCTGCGCGATCTGCTCGACCCGCGGCTGAAGGGCGGGTAGTCCGGGCGCGACCCGGCAAACGCCCGCTCGAGGTTGGCGATGTCGATCCTCCTCGTCTGGTCTCATCACGGGTTGCAGGCTCCGTGACTACCAGAGAGTCGTATGGAGAGGCCGGCGATCGACAGTTGCAGCCGAATGTGGCTGGGCGAGACTTCAAACGCTGCTATGCGGTTTTCCGAAATGCCTTTGGAACAAGTCCTCCGCTCGCCGAGATCCCTCCTCGGTGAACACCACTGACTTCGCCTTCGACTTGGGGTCTGAAATGAACCCCTGAGCGTGAAGCCGGTCCAGTGAGTCCCAGTCGAAGCTCTTCCACGCCCTCGTGACGCCGTATTCGGTGCGCGCGTTCAGGTGAAGCAGCGCCAGGACGACTTCATCTAGCTTCGTTGCGTCGTAGTCCATGGTCTCCTCCGTCTGGCAAGCGCGGGCCGCACGATGAACGACGGCACGGGTGTCATCACGACGCTGCCTTGACCAGGGCCCGCTCCAGCGGTTTCGGCACCTCGATAGAAAAGAAGCGATCCGCGGCATAACCGTAGTCTTCGCCGCTTTCGTCGACGATGCGGACGTAGCCGTGCCCCTTCGCCTCTTGATCGGGCACAACCCGGTAGAGCTTGCCGATCTCGAGTGAGGCTTCATAACCCTTGTTCTTGATGCAGACCGCGAACCGATTGTGTGGCTTCCGTCTGTTTTTCATTCGTCAGTCCAATAGTGGGAACTTGATCTTCATCTCATGCGAGGCAGAAGCCCAGGCTGGAGCAGAGCGTGGCTAAGGGTGAATCGGCTTCCTGTGCGGATAGCATCCTCAACGACGCGCGCGAGTCTGCTACTTGCGGCCGCCCTGCGCCCGCTTCTTGGATGCCTCGGGCTTGGCCTTGGCGGCGGCGACGGCGCCCGCCTTGGCCGGCGGCTTCTTGGCGGTGGCGTCCTCGGCCGAGAGACCGCGCTTGGCCAGACTCTCCTTCAGCGCTTCCATCAGATCGATCACCTGGGCGCGCGGCGCCGCCGGCTCGGAGACGGTGACCTCCTGGCCCTCGACCTTCTGGTTGATCATCCCCAGCACGCGGTGGCGGTACTCGTCCGTGTAGCGCTCGGGCGAGAACGACTCCGTGGCGAGGCCGTTGATGAGCTGCAGCGCCAGGTCGAGCTCGCCCTCCTTGATCTTGGCCGACTGGCCCTTGTCGACCTCGTCGAAGTTCCGCACCTCGTCGGCGAAGTACATCGTGTGCAGCATGAGCCCATGCTGGGCGGCGCGGATGAGCACCAGGCTCTCCTTGCCGCGCATGACGTACTTGGCCAGCGCCACCTGCCCGGCCTTCTCCATCGCGTCGGACAGCAGGCGGTAGGCCTTCTCGCCGCCCTTGTCGGGGCCGAGATAGTACGTCTTCTCGAAGTAGATCGGGTCGACCTCGCTCAGCGGGACGAACTCGGCGATGTCGATGATCTTGGAGCCCTCGCCCTCCAGCGCCTTCAGCTCGTC
>JBGQLG010000303.1:0-4343 GCA_041499965.1 Methylomirabilia bacterium | reverse complement strand
GGGTGCCGGAGACGGCGCTGCCGTACATCTTCGAGCCCTTCTACCGGGTGGGCGACGCGCGCGATCGCGCGACCGGCGGCGTCGGCCTCGGCCTCACGATCGCGCACCGCACGCTGCGCTTGCACGGCGGCACCCTGCGCGCCGCCAACGCGCCCGACGGCGGGCTGGTCGTCGAGCTGAGCCTGCCCGTGGCCACCATGGCACCGGTGGCGCCGGCCGCCGCGTCCTCCGTCACTGTCTGAGGCTCCCGCGTCATTTACGTTTCTTGCCGAACTCTTAATGGTGCCGGGTGCGGCGGGCCTGTACACCGGATTCGTGGGGTCGGCCCGTCGAACCGGGCACCACCCGGCGACGCCGGCCCTCGAAAGAGAGGCAGACTTCATGGACACGCGCAAGACGCTGACCCTCACGCTCGCCCTCGGACTCACGCTCGTCGCCGGCGCTGCCCGCGCCGAGGTCGGTTCCGCGTACGGCGGAGAAGAGATCGGCGCGATCAGTTACATCGACCGTGCGCTGAATCTGGTCGTGCTGACCGACGGGGCGGAGTTCCGGGCTCCCGATCCGAGGATGCTCTCGGACCTGCGGGAGGGTCAGGTGGTGAAGGTGGATTTCGTGCACGACAACGATCGCTCCGTCATCAACAGCATCGAGCCGGCGAACACCGAGGACAACCCGGGAGCCAGCCCGTCCACCGAGCCCGGGCCCCACTTTCACGGGTAATTCGCGCGAGAGCGGAGTGTGAGCGAAACGCGAACCAGGCGTGTGAAGTGGGCGGCCCTGCTCGTCCTCGCATTGCTGGCCGTCGGCGGGTACGGCCTCCTCGTGCGGCCGAGCAGGGCGGACCGGTCCGCGCCGGGCCCGCCTGGGCCCGGCGCGACGGCCGTGCGCCCGGTGCCGGTCGTGGCGGCGCCGGCGCGCGTCCGCGACGTGGGCGTCTACATCACCGGGCTGGGCTCGGTCACGCCGCTCAACACCGTCACCATCCGCACGCGCGTCGACGGCCAGCTCATGAGCGTGCGGTTCCAGGAAGGGCAGCTCGTCAACAGCGGCGATCTGCTGGCCGAGATCGATCCCCGCCCGTTCCAGGCCCAGCTGACGCAGTTCGAGGGCCAGCTCGCGCGCGACCAGGCCCTGCTCGACAACGCCCGCGTCGACCTCGAGCGGTACCAGACGCTGGCCGCCAAGGACGCCATCCCCCGCCAGCAGCTCGACACCCAGCAGTCGCTGGTCCACCAGTACGAGGGCGCGGTGACGAACGACAAGGGATTGCTCGACGGCACCCGCGTGCAGCTCGACTACTGTCGCATCACCTCCCCGATCGGCGGGCGGGTGGGGCTGCGGCTGGTGGATCCCGGCAACATCGTGCACGCCACCGACGCCAACGGCATCGTCATCGTCACGCAGCTGCAGCCCATCGGCGTCGTCTTCACCATTCCCGAGGACAACATCCCCGCCGTCCTGGCCCGGCTGGGGCACGGCGCCAGCCTGCCGGTCGAGGCCTACGACCGCGAGCAGCAGCGCAAGCTGTCGACGGGCTCGCTGCTGACGATCGACAACCAGGTCGATCCCACCACGGGGACGGTCAAGCTGAAGGCGACGTTCCCCAACACCGACAACCGGCTCTTCTCCAGCCAGTTCGTCAACGCGCGGCTGCTCCTCGACGTGGAGCGCCACGCCACCGTGGTGCCGGCCGCGGCCATCCAGCGCGGGGCGCAGGGCGCGCTCGTGTACGTGGTGAAGACCGATCAGACGGTCACGGCCCGGCGGGTGACGGTCGGCGTGGCCGACGGCGACGACGTGACGATCACGGCGGGGCTGGCGGCCGGCGAGCAGGTCGTCGTGGACGGTGCCGACCGTCTGCGCGACGGCGCTGCCGTGACCGTCCAGCCCCGGAGCGGCGCGTGAACGCCGTTCAGGCCGCGCGCCGGCCCACCACGGTCGCCTGGCTCGAGTGCCGCTGGAACGACGGCCGGTTCGTGATCCGGCTCCAGGCGAGCCCGAGGATCACGCCGTACACGAGGTGGCCGATCAACAACGGCAGCGCGACCCCCCGCACCTGGTCGACGGCGGTGATCGACAGCGGCCAGCGGGCCAGCGCCGCCGGGATGAGTACCACGCCCGCGACGATCCACCAGCCGAGGCCGTACACCCCGCCCCACAGCATGGCCGGTCCGGCGTCGAGGACCTGAGCGTGGAGCAGGCGGCCGAACCACGCGCCGATCAGCACGCCGTAGACGGCGCACACGAGCCAGCCGACGGCCGGATGGACGGAGCGCACGAGGTGGGCCGTGAAGCCGAGCATCGAGACGCTGCCGGCCGGTGCCGGCATCAGCGCCATCACCGCGGCCAGGGCGAGGCCGCCGATGAGGCCGCCCGTGGCTCCCGCTGCAATCGTCGTTCTCATAACTGCTGTACCTCCTGTCTCCGGTATGCCCTCCATACGTTAGAGGCGGATGAGATAGCGGTGAGAATTCTCGGGCCCGGGCCATGAACCTGTCGCGCCCGTTCATCCTGCGGCCGGTCGCGACGACGCTCTTGATGGCGGCCCTGTTCCTGGCCGGAGCGCTGGCCTACCGGCTGCTGCCGGTGTCGGCGTTGCCGGAGGTGGACTACCCGACGATCCAGGTGGTGACCTTCTATCCGGGTGCGAGCCCCGACGTCATGGCCTCGTCGGTGACGGCGCCGCTGGAGCGCCAGTTCGGACAGATGCCCGGGCTGAACCAGATGACGTCGAGTAGCGGGAGCGGCAGCTCGGTCATCACGCTGCAGTTCGTCCTGGCCCTCGGCCTCGACGTGGCCGAGCAGGAGGTGCAGGCGGCGATCAACGCGGCCTTCACCCTGCTGCCGCCCGACCTGCCGACGCCGCCCGTCTACAGCAAGGTGAACCCGGCCGACGCCCCGATCCTCACCCTCGGGCTCACCTCGGCGACGCTGCCGCTGCCGCGCGTGGAGGATCTGGCCGACACCCGGCTGGCCCAGAAGATCTCGCAGCTGCCCGGCGTGGGGCTGGTCAGCATCAGCGGCGGACAGCGGCCGGCCGTGCGGGTGCAGGCCAACCCGGCGGCGCTGGCGGCCTACGGCCTGACGCTCGAGGACCTGCGCACGGCGGTCGGCAGCGCCAACGTCAACCTGGCCAAGGGGAGCTTCGACGGGCCTCGCCAGGCCTCGGTGATCGGCGCCAACGACCAGCTCACGGTGAGCCGCGACTACCGGCCGCTGATCGTCGCGTATCGCAACGGCGCCCCCGTCACGCTGGGCGACGTCGCCGACGTGATCGACGACGCGGAGAACGCCCGCCAGGCCGCCTGGATGAACGACGCGCCGGCGGTGATCCTCAACGTGCAGCGCCAGCCCGGCGCCAACGTCATCGCGGTGGCCGACCGCATCAAGGCGCTGCTGCCCCAGCTGCAGGCCTCGCTGCCGTCGGCGATCCAGGTCTCGGTCCTGACCGACCGCACGCTGACCATCCGCGGCTCGGTGGCGGACGTGCAGGTCGAGCTGATGCTGGCGGTCGGCCTCGTGGTGCTGGTGGTGTTCGTCTTCCTGCGCACGCTGGCCGGCACGGTCATTCCCAGCGTGGCGGTGCCGCTGTCGCTGGTCGGCACCTTCGGGGCGATGGTGCTGCTGGGGTTCAGCCTCAACAACCTGTCGCTGATGGCGCTGACGATCTCCACCGGCTTCGTCGTCGACGACGCCATCGTGATGATCGAGAACATCGTGCGCTACGTCGAGGCCGGCGAGGCGCCGCTGGCCGCCGCCCTCAAGGGCGCCCGGCAGATCGGCTTCACCATCCTGTCGCTGACGGTCTCGCTGGTGGCCGTGCTCATCCCGCTGCTGTTCATGGCCGACGTGGTGGGCCGGCTCTTCCGCGAGTTCGCGATCACGCTGGGGATCACGATCGTCCTCTCGGCCGTGGTCTCGCTCACCCTGACGCCGATGATGTGCGCCACGCTGCTGCGCCACACGCCGGCCGAGCGCCAGGGCCGCGTCTACCGCTGGTCCGAGCGGGTGTTCGCCCGGACCATCGAGGGCTACGGGCGGACCCTGCGCTGGGTGCTCGGTCACCAGCCGGCCACGCTGGTGGTGGCGGCGGCCACGCTGGTCCTCACCATCGTGCTCTACGTCGTCGTCCCCAAGGGCTTCTTCCCGATCCAGGACACCGGCGTGATCCAGGGCATCTCCCAGGCGCCCCAGTCGATCGCGTTCCCCGCGATGGCCACGCGCCAGCAGGCACTGGCCCAGGCCATCCTGAAAGATCCCGCCGTGGCCAGCCTGTCCTCGTTCATCGGTGTGGACGGCACCAACGTGACGCTCAATAGCGGGCGCATCCTCATCAACCTCGT
>JBGQLG010000302.1:0-4432 GCA_041499965.1 Methylomirabilia bacterium | reverse complement strand
TGCTCACCTACGCACGCGACCGCGTGCTGCTGGACGCGTTGAGCCTGGCGGTGCGCTGAGCCGGCGGTCAGCTCCACGCCTTCCGGCCGCGCCGCTCGAGCTTCGGCCAGCGGTCCTGAAAGTCGGCCCAGGCGATCCGACGGCGATGCTGCTGCCGGGCGAGCAGCCGCCGCGTCGCCGCGCGGTCGGCGCCGACGGTTCTCAGCAGCGTGCGCAGCCGGGCCTCGGCGACCGCCGCGTCCTGATACTCGCCCAGGATGTCCTGCAGCCTCCCGGCCTCGCGCGCGAACCGCTTGGCCTGCCGCCCGACCGCGCCGCGGGCCAGCTCCGCCGCGTAGCGCGCCCGCTTGACGCTGACGCGCACCGCGTGCACCTGGCCGTCGGTCGGCGTCTCCCCGAGCGCCTCCACGGCCTTGCGCAGCTTCTTGAACCGGCGCCGGGCGATCCGGCCCACCGCGAGATCCTCGCCGGCGGTCGGAGCGCGGAGGGCCGCGTCCAGGCTGCGCCGCAGGCGGGCATAGCGGGAGGAGGCGAGCGCGGCCCGCACGGCGGCCTGCGCGCGCGTGCGCTGGGCGTCCAGGCGCGCCAGCACGTGCCGGAGCGCCGTGGCGTCGGCGCCCTCCAGCGAGGCGAGCTCGGCGCGCAGGTGCGCGCGGAGCACGTCGAGGTCCCGGGCGCCGCCCAGCACCCGCCCGAGCCAGCGAAGCTCACCCCCCAGCCGCGCGGGCCCGGAGTCGAGGCTCGACCGCACGGCGCGCAGGATCGCCCGCAGCCGCCGGACGGCCGTGCGCATCCCGTGGAGAGCTTCCGGATCGCGGCCCCGCCGCGTGCCCGGCTCGCCGGCGAGCAGCGCCCGGCGCTGGGCCCGGAGCGTAGCCAGGACGTCGTCGAGCGCCACCTTCGCCATTCTCTCAGTATCGCGCGGCGGCCCAGGCCGGGGTCGGGAGCGGGGAGCGGCGATATAATGCCCCGCGAGCCTGCCCACGGAGGAACGAGATGGCGTCCGCCCCGAAGCGTGTGCTGCGTGTGTCGCAGGAGCGTCAGCCGTACCGGACCGAGCTGACGCCCGTCGCCTTCCTGCGGCGGAGCGCCTACGTGTTCCCCGACAAGACGGCGGTGGTACACGGCGAGCGCCGCTACACCTACCGGCATCTCGAAGAGCGGGTGAACCGTCTGGCGTCGGGGCTGCGGGCGCTGGGGCTCAGCCACCTCGACCGCGTCGCGGCCATCCTGCCCAACACGCCGGCCATGCTCGAGATGCACTTCGCGGTGCCGGCGGCCGGCCTCGTCATCGTGCCCGTGAACACGCGGCTGGGCAGCGAGGAGATCGGCTACATCCTGAAGCACTCGGGGGCCAAGGCCCTGCTCGTCGACCACGAGTTCGCCGGGCTGGTGAAGCCGCTCGACCTCGACGGCCTGACGGTGATCCGTGTGGACGACACCGGCGCCCCCGGTGATCCCTACGAGGAGTTCCTGGCCGCTCACTCGCCGGAGCCATGCGAGCCGTGGCTGCTGGACGAGGACGAGACCATCTCGATCAACTACACGTCCGGCACCACCGGCCGTCCCAAGGGCGTGATGGTCCATCACCGGGGCGCCTACCTCAACGCCATCGGCGAGATGCTGGAGACCGGGTTGACGTTCGACTCGACGTATCTGTGGACGCTGCCGATGTTCCACTGCAACGGCTGGTGCTTCACGTGGGGCGTCACGGCCATGTCCGCCACCCACGTGTGCCTGCGCCGGGTGGAGCCGGGCCGTATCTGGGAGCTGATCGACCGGGAGGGCGTCACCCACTACTGCGGCGCGCCTACCGTGCAGATCGGCATCGTGAACGATCCCAAGGCCCACGCGCTCGCCCGGCCCGTCACCTGCGCCGTCGCCGGCGCGCCGCCGTCGCCGACGCTGCTCGTCAAGCTGAAGGAGCTGGGCTTCCGTCCCGTCCACGTCTACGGCCTCACCGAGACCTATGGCCCCCACACCGTGTGCGCGTGGAACCAGGAGTGGGACCAGTTGCCGCCCGAAGAGATGGCGCAGAAGGCCGCCCGCCAGGGGCAGGGCTACGTGATCGCCGACCTCGTGCGGGTGGTCGACGAGCAGATGGGGGACGTCCCCCTGGACGGCGAGACCCTGGGCGAGGTCGTCATGCGCGGCAACAATGTGATGAAGGGATACTTCGAGCAGCCGGAGGCGAGCGCCGAGGCGTTCAGAGGAGGCTGGTTTCACTCGGGTGATCTGGCGGTGTGGCACCCGGACGGGTACATCGAGCTGAGAGACCGGAAGAAGGACATCATTATTTCAGGGGGCGAGAACATCTCGACCATCGAGGTGGAGCAAGCCGTGGCCAAGCACCCGGCGGTGCTGGAGTGCGCGGTCGTCGCCGTGCCCGACGCCAAGTGGGGCGAGCGGCCCAAGGCCTTCGTGACGCTCAAGCCGGGCCGCGCGGCGACCGAGGCGGAGATCATCGAGTTCTGCCGCCAGCACATCGCCCACTTCAAGTGCCCGGCCGGCGTGGAGTTCGGCGACCTGCCCAAGACTTCCACCGGCAAGGTGCAGAAGTTCGTGCTGCGCGACCGCGAGTGGAAGGGCCAGGCCAAGCGGATCAACTAGCATGAGCCTCGAGCAGACCCTGACCGAGACGCTGACGAAGGCCATCCGCGACAAGGACAGCCGGGTGTCCGACGTGGTGCGCATGCTCAAGAGCCGGGTGACCGAGCGCCGCACCGCCAAGGGCTTCACCGGCCAGGTGGACGACGCCCTCGTGCTCGACGTGATCTCCGCCTACCGCAAGTCATTGCAGAAGGCGCTGCCCGACTACGAGAAGGCCGGCGAGCGCGGCCAGGCCCAGGCCGCCCAGCTGCGCTTCGAGATCGAGTTCTGCGAGCGCTTCCTGCCCCGCGGCCTCGACGAGGCCGCGCTGCGCGCGCTGGTGCGCGAGCGCCTCGGCGGGCTCGGCATCACCGACGCCAAGCAGGTCGGCCGGCTCGTCGGCGACGTCATGAAGACGCACAAGGGCCAGGTCGAGGCCGGCGACGTCAAGCGCATCGCCGAGGAGCTGCTCGCCCCGTAACGTTGTAAGTCCTGCCCGCCGATGTTGCAACGGAGTACCCTCCACCGGTTGGTTTCACGCTTGCACTGTTCCCCGGACGAGGAGGGCCAACGCCCATGAAGAAGATGACGACAGCCGCGTGCGCGCTCGTCCTGGGGATCGCCTGGGCTGCCGCGCCCGCGATCGCGCAGGACACCACCAAGGAGAAGGCCGAGCGCAAGGCCGATCAGATCGAGCAGAAGGGTGAGCAGAAGGCCGACAAGGTCGGCGCCAACGCCGCCGAGGGCAAGACGGACACGATGGGCGACAAGATGGACCGCGCCTGGGACAAGACCAAGGCCAAGACGCGGGAAGTGAAGGACAAGGTGCTTGGCCACAACGGCCGCGCGAGCGGTGACGTCCGCTCCGCCCAGCAGGCGCTGCGCGACCGCGGCTTCGACCCCGGCCCGATCGATGGCGTGATGGGTCCCCGCACCACGGCCGCGGTCAAGGACTTCCAGCAGAAGGAGAACCTGAGCGTGACCGGTAGCCTCGATGCCGACACGAACGCGCGCCTGGCCTCGTCGACGGCGCCCGCCGCCTCGCCGGCCTCGGAGCCGAACTCGAAGCGCCAGAGTCAGTAACGACTTACCGTTTCGTGGCCTCAGCGAGAGGCCGGGAGCGCTCCCGGCCTCTCGTCATTTCTACAATCCGGGCGTCACCCGCCGGCCTTGACCTCCTTGAACACGCGCGAGGCCACCAGCAGCGCGTCGCGGGCGCCCGGCGCGCCCACGTAGCCCAGCAGGTGCAGCAGCGCCTCGGTCAGCTCCTTCTCCGTCCAGCCCTGCCGCAGCGCCATGCGCAGGTGGATCTCCAGCTCCGCCTCGTGGGCGGTGGCCGCGTCGGAGATCACGCAGATGAGCGTGCGCGTCTTGAGGTCCAGTCCCGGCCGCGTCCACAGCATGCCGAAGACTGACTCGGTGGCGACGTCGATGAACTCCTTCATGACCGGATCGGCGTAGGCGTTCTTGTTCGCCCGGTCGACCCAGGCGTCGCCCAGCAGCTTGCGCCGCACCTCGGTGCCCTTCCGCATCGCCTCGCTGTCGCTCATGCGAATCCTCCCGCGGCCCGCGGGTCGGGCCCCGGGCGCGGCCCCCATGGTAGCCCCGACGTCACGGCAACGGGGCCAGACGCAGGCGGATGCGCGCGGCGTCGTCGAGCAGGAGCGACGGGCAGCAGCATCCTCATGACGCATCCTGCCGGCGCATCATACAAGGGCGTGGCCACGGCGTGGCCAAGGGCGTCGGTTGACCCGAGGGCGGCCGAGCGAGTAGGGTGGCGGCGCGGTCGGAGAATCCGAGCCAGCGAAGGGAGTCCCCCATGAAGGCGGCCATCCTCTACAAG
>JBGQLG010000301.1:0-4514 GCA_041499965.1 Methylomirabilia bacterium | reverse complement strand
GCCTCGATCGCCGCCACCTCCTCGCGCGAGAGCGGCTGCGTGAGGTCGATCCCGGACACCTCGCCCACGAACACCGGATGGATCTGACGGATGGACACGCTCATCGGCAGGGCTCCTCTGCCAGGGATGGTACCCTCGGGGCACCGAGTTCGGGAAGGGGGACCGCATGCGCCCATTCGAAGGCATCAAGATCCTCGACTGCACCCACGTGCTGGCCGGCCCGTTCGCCGCCTACCAGCTGGCCGTCCTCGGCGCCGACGTCGTCAAGGTGGAGGACCCCAACGAGCCCGACCAGAGCCGTGAGTCGGGCGCCGACCACACGCTGAACAAGGCCATGATGGGCACCGGCTTCCTCACCCAGGGCTCGAACAAGCGGGCCATCGCGCTGAACCTCAAGACGGAAGGTGGGCGCGAGGCACTCAAGCGCCTGGTCGCCGACTGGGCCGACGTCCTCGTCGAGAACTACCGGCCCGGCGCCTTCAAGGCCCTGGGCCTGGGCTACGAGGATCTTTCGAGGCTCAAGCCGACGCTGATCTACGCCTCGATGACCGCCTTCGGCCAGGAGGGACCGCGTGGCACCCAGACGGCGTACGACCACGCCATCCAGGCCACCTCCGGCATCACCGCATCCACGGGCACCGAGGCCAGCGGGCCGATCAAGGTGGGCGCCCCGATGGTCGACTACGCGACGGGAACGATGGGCGCCTTCGCCATCTCGGCCGCGCTCTTCCAGCGCCTGCGGACCGGGCAGGGTCAGTACATCGACATGGCCATGCTCGACGTCGCCATGATCTTGCAGGGCTCGCACATCACCGACTACCTGCACTCGGGCCATCACCCCAAGCGCGCGGGCAACGTCATGCGCTTCGCCTCGACCTCCGCGTTCCCGACCAGGGACGGCCTGGTGCAGCTGGCCGCCAGCAACGCGCGGCAGCACCGGCGATTCTACGAGGCGATCGGCGATCCGGAGGAGGCCAAGCGCGCGAGCCTGGAGGAGCGCTACGAGCGCCACGGCGAGAAGCTGGCCGCCGTGGCCGAGAAGATGAAGGAGAAGACCGCCGACGAGTGGGAAACCTACCTCCAGGGCAAGCACGTCCCGGCGACGCGCGTGCGCGAGCTGCGCGAGGCCCTGGCGGACCCTCATCTGCAGACGCGCGGGGTGCTGCACCGGCACGCCGACGTGCCCGGCGTCGACAAGCCGGTCACCGTGCCGCTGGCGGCCTTCACGTTCGCCCACGACGGCCCGTCGATCGAGCGCCCCCCGGCCCGGGTGGGCGAGCACACCGACGAGGTGCTGGCGGCCGTCGGCTACACGGCCGAGCAGCTCGCGGCGCTGCGACGCTCGGGCGCGATCGCCTGATGGACGGCCACGCGGGCGCCGGCCGTTGCACCCCGGACCGGCGCTGGGTAGCATCGCGGCCATGACGACGGCGCGGACGGCGGACGTGGTGATCGTCGGCGGCGGCGTGACCGGCGCCAGCACGGCGCTGCACCTGACACGACGCGGGATCCGCGACGTGATCGTCGTCGACAAGGGCGCGCTCGCCTCCGGGGGCACCGGCAAGAGCTCGGCGTGCGTGCGCCAGCACTATTCCACGGCCGAGACGTGCCGGATGATCCGCTACTCGCTGGAGTTCTTCCAGCACTTCGCCGAGCGCGCCGACGGCGGGTCGTGCGGCTTCCGGCACACGGGGTACCTGCTCGGCGTGGACGACAAGATGCGCGTGCCCATGGAGGCCTCGGTCGCGCTCCAGCGCTCGGTCGGCATCGACACGCGCCTGGTCTCGCCCCAGGAGATGCGCGAGCTCGAGCCCCGGCTGCGCACCGACGATCTTGTGGCCGGCTGCTACGAGCCCGCCTCCGGCTACTGCAACCCCGTGGAGACCGCCCAGGGCTTCGCCCGGGCCGCGCGCGCGGCCGGCGCCCGCATCCTGGAGGACACGGCGGTCCTCGGCCTGCTCGTCGAGGGCGACCGCGTGCGCGGGGTGCACACCGCCGCCGGGGACATCCACGCGCCGGTCGTCCTCAACGCCGCGGGCCTGTGGAGCGCCGGCGTGGCCGCGATGGCCGGCGTCGCGCTACCGATCCACGTCTGCCGCCACAAGATCAGCATCGTCAGCTGGCCCGAGGCCGACCGGCGGCCGCACCCGATGGTCTACGACTTCGTCACCAACATCTACACGCGCCCGGAGATGGGCGAGCACGTCCTGGTGGGCGGGCTCGACGTCGAGGAGTCGCAGGCCACCGCCGATCCCGATGCCTACAAGGAGGGGGTGAGCCTCGACGAGGCGACCGACGCGCTGGCCCGGGTGAGTCACCGCTTCCCGGTGCTGGCCGAGGGCCACATCGCCCGCGGCTACGCGGGCTGCTTCGACGTCTCGCCCGACTGGCATCCGATCCTGGACCGCGTGGGCCCCGAGGGGTACCACGTGGCCGCGGGCTTCTCGGGCCACGGCTTCAAGCTCTCGCCCGCCGTCGGTCAGATGGTGGCGGCGCTCATCGCGGAGGGACCAACCGGTCATCCAGACCTGCCCACGTTCCGCCTGTCACGGTTCGCGGAGGGCAAGCCCATCCGCGGGACGTACGGCGACTGGCTGATGTGCTAGGAGACTGTCAGGCATGAGACGACGACTGACGACCGCGGTGCTCGTCACGCTCGCGCTCGGGCTGGGCCCGTGGCTGGCCGGGTCCCTTGCCGGCTCCGACGGCGCCTGCGTCGTGCCGGCCGCTGCCGCCGCCGGGACCTCCGGCTGCTGCCACTACAACAAGGGCGTCTGCGGTTGCGACGACGGCCGGGCGCGTTGCTGCGACGGCAAGGTCAGCGCGTCGTGCCGCTGCAACGCCGGGCTGACCACCCGGCAGATCAGCGTCGACACCGATCCGATTCTGAGCCTGGCCGACGTCGCGTTCGCCAGCCGCGAGATGCCCGAGCCGCCCAGCCCACGGCTGACGCTGTTCCAGCTCGGGGCCGAGCCGCTGCGGTTCTGGTTCCGGCTCAACTGCGGTGCGGAGTGCTGGAGCCAGCTGGCCGTCAAGGACGCGCTGCCGCTGGAAGTGCGCTGGCTCTTCGATCCCGGCGGCGGGCCCGTCCTCGAGGGTGCTCCCCAGCAGATCACGCTGCCGCGCAACCGGCCGGCGGTGTTCGTGTCGCGGCCGCCGAGCCAGCTCCGACAGGGCCGCTGGGAAACGGAAGTGCGCTTCGACACCGAGCGGCTCTGCATCCGCGGCGACGAGAAGTGCTGGTTCCGCGTCGAGGTGCGGCGCTGAGCGCGCCGGACGACGCGCCCGCGGACGACGGCGGCACCCGCCTGACGCGCGGCGCCGAGGACGCCGACGCCCTGCTCTATTACGCGGTCTCCAGCGGTCGTGATCCCGGCGCCGCCGTCCGCGATCCGATCGTCCGCGTCCACCGGGCGACGACCTCGAGCCGCCCGGTGACGGACGTGGAGGAGACCGAGTTCCTCGCCGCCTACGCAAAGCTGGCGGCCATGGTGCATCCCGCCACCGCGGCCACCCTGCGCGCCACCAGCCGGACGCTCCAGCGCCCGCTGTTCTGGCGGATGTTCTCCCGCGAGCCCGTCTCCGACGCGCAGCGCGTCGCCTACCGCTTCGGCATGCTGGCGCTGATCCTGATCGTCGTGATCGGCGGGGCCGAGTGGACGCGCACCTTCATCAACGCGGTCGTCATGGACCAGGCGGAGCACACGCGCGTGCTGGAGGAGCTCCGCACGACCCGGGCGGGGCAGAAGCGGCTGGTGGAGCAGATCGCCCTGCTCGACCGCGACCGCCAAGGCGGTGGCGCCGACAGCCTGCGGGCCAGCCTCGTCCGCCAGCGAGAAGAGCTCGACGTGCGGGTGCAGACGCTGGACGACCGCGAGGGCGGCCTGTCCCGGCGCATCCAGGCCGGGTACGAGACGCTCTACCGCATCATGCCGTTCGTCAACTGGAACGAGCTGCGCAACGTGATCGTACCGGTCGCGACGATCATGGGCGCCCTGATCCTGCCGGTGCTCTACGGCGCGCTCGGCACCTGCGCGTTCGTCCTGCGCACCGTCTACGCCGAGATGGTCGAGCGCAGCTTCGACGGCCGCCGCACCGGCGAGTTCATGGTCCGCATCTTCCTCGGCATGCTCAGCGGCGTCACCCTGCAGTGGCTCCTGGTCCGCGAGGGCCAGGCCATCCCGGGCGGGGTCACCCCCGCCGTGCTGGCGTTCCTGGGCGGCTACGGCGTTGAGCTGCTCTTCGCCGCCATCGACCGGATGTTATCGACGGTGATCACTGCGCTTCGCGGCGAGCGCGGCCGCCGCGCCAAAGCTTCAGCCGATCGCAAAGAAGGCGCGGCCTAGCGATCCTCGTAGACTTCGGTGACGCCGCGGGGCGGGCGCGGGGGGCGCGGGGGGGGGGGCCCCCCCGCCGACCCCCCGGCCGGCGCGCGCCACGCGCGCGGGCACCGCCGCCGCGCGGGGGGCGGCCCGGCCGGGCGCGCGGGCGGGAGCGCGAGAGGGGCGCGGGGC
>JBGQLG010000300.1:0-4695 GCA_041499965.1 Methylomirabilia bacterium | reverse complement strand
TCGAGTCGTCGCGCCTCGTTCCGGGCGTGGGTGAGCCGCTCGGCCGCCAGCATCTGGAGCGCGTAGACGTTGGTGTCCATGCCGGCAGGTTGCCCCGGCCGGTGCCATCAGGGAAATCAATTGTTTTGATCCAGACCATCACATAGATTTTGACCTCGATGGACCTCCAGATCGTCCACCTCCGCACACTGCAGGCGATCGCGCGCCACGGCTCGTTCTCGCGCGCGGCCCAGACGCTGAACCTCACCCAGCCGGCGGTGAGCATGCAGGTCCGTCACCTGGAGCGGGCGCTGGGGCTGCCGCTGCTCGAGCGCGTGGGCAAGCGCGCGTTCCCGACGCGGGCCGGCCAGCTCCTGCTCACCCACGCCGACCGCGCCCTGCGCGAGCTGGAGGCCGGCGTCGAGCAGGTGCAGGGGCTGCGCGGCGTCGTGGCCGGGCGCGTGCGGCTGGGGACGAGCGCGTCGATCAGCATCTACCTGCTGCCGCCCGCGCTGCGACGCTTTCGCATCCGCTATCCCGACACGGAGATCGTCGTCGTCACCGGCAACGCCGCCGAGATCACCCGCGCGATCGTCGCCAACACGCTCGACGTCGGCATCGTGAGCCTGCCTGTGCGCGACCGCGAGCTGGCCGTCACCCCGTTTTTCCGCGACGAGCTGGTGGCGATCGCGGCTAGCGAGTGGGGGCCCCCGACATGGCCCCCCACGTCCCCCAGGCGCTCGGTGCCGCCCCGGCAAAGCCGGGGCGCTCTTCGATCTCGCGCTCAAGCGGGCGCTGGACGGCGCTGGCCGAAGATGGTCGACGCGCCGACGCTGGCCGGCTACCCGCTGATCCTGTTCGAGGCGGGGGCCACGCTGCGCCGGGTCATCGACGGCTGGTTCCACCGGGCCGGCGTGGCGCCGCGCTCGCCCATGGAGCTGGGCAACACGGAGGCGATCAAGAAGCTCGTCGAGGCCGGGCTCGGCCTGTCGGTGACCTCGTGGTTCTCGGTGAAGAGCGAGGTCCGCGCCCGCACGCTCACGGCGATGCGGCTCACGCCCCCGCTCGATCGCCAGCTCGGCCTCGTGCGGCGCCGCGATAAGCCGCGCACGCCGGCGCTCGACGCGTTCGTTGCCGCGCTCGAGGACCTGCGACGGTCGCTGCAGACGCGCCCCCGAGGCGCGGCTTCATGACTGTAGCGATGCAACGCCCTCATTTCGTGGAGGCCACCATGGAGCATGCGAGCCGCCGTTCGTTCCTGTGCGCGGCCGGCCTCGGTCTGGCCGGCACGTTCATCGCCCGCCGCGCTGCCGCCCAGGCGCCGGCCTCGGCGGGCCCGGTCGACGCCGCGCTGATCGACGATCTCGTCGCCGCCAACAAGATCCTGGTCGACCAGGGTGTGGTCGACGGCTACGGCCACGTGAGCGTGCGGCACCCCGCCGATCCCCAGCGCTACCTGATGTCGCGCTCGATCGCGCCGGAGCTGGTCACCGCGGCCGATGTCATGGAGTACGACCTCGACTCCAGCGCCGTCGACGCGCGCGGGCGAGCGAGCTACCTGGAGCGGTTCATCCACGGCGAGATCTATCGCGCGCGGCCCGACGTGAAGGCGGTCGTGCACAACCACTCGCCCTCGGTGATTCCGTTCGGCGTGAGCACGGTGCCGCTGCGGCCGCTGTATCACATGAGCGCGTTTCTGGGCGGCGGGGTGCCCGTCTACGACATCAAGACGGCGAGCGGCCGCTCGACCGACATGCTGGTTCGCGACGCGGCGCTGGGGAAGTCGCTGGCCCAGACGCTCGGGCCCCGCCCGGTGGCGCTCATGCGCGGCCATGGCGCCGTGGTCGTCGCCGCCTCGCTACCGGTGGTCGTCTTCCGCAGCGTGTACACCGAGATGAACGCGCGCCTGCAGGCCCAGGCGATGGCGCTGGGCGGTCCCGTCACCTATCTCGACGACGAGGAAGCGCGCCAGGCCGGGGTCTCGGTGGGGGGCACGATCCCGCGCCCCTGGGAGCTGTGGCGACGCAAGGCCCTGGGGCGGTGAACCTCGCGCCGGCCAACCGTGTCAGCCGCGATTCACGACGGCCACGCCGGGGGCTGGCGCGTGAAGGGGAGCGCGAGCAGGCGCGCCACGCCGAGCGCGTGCGGGTTGCGCCAGGCCGGTAGGCCGATCGTCAGCGTCTCGTTGGGCGGATCCCGTCGCCAGGTGCCGTGCAGGCGATCCCACCACGAGAAGATCACCGACCAGTTGGAGTTCGTCTCGTCCTCGACGACCGAGTGGTGGATGCCGTGCAGCGATGGTGTCATCAGCACCAGGCCCAGGCCGCGCTCGAGCCGGCCGGGCAGCCGCCAGTTGCTGTGGTGGAACGCGGTTGCCGACTGCGTCACGATCTCGTAGACCACGAGCAGCGAGGGCGGGACGCCGACGGCCAGGATCGCCAGCGAGCGCCAGCCCACCGACAGCAGCAGCTCGCCGGCGTGAAAACGGAACGCCGTGCTCACGTCGAGGTCGAGATCGGTGTGGTGCACGAGGTGGAATCGCCAGAGCCACGGCATCCGGTGATTGAGCCGGTGCCAGACGTAGATCGACCAGTCCAGCAGCAGGAAGCCCGCGACGCTGGCGGCCGCCGCCGGCACGGGCACCCAGCGCAGGAGGCCCCAGCCGGCTCGCTCGGCCGCCGTCGCCACGCCGAGCGCGGCCGGCACCATCGCCAGGCGGAGGATGAGCGCGGCGATGGCCACCATGGGTACGTTGGCGCCCAGCCGCTCGCCCAGAGGGCGCACGCGCGCGCGGAGCGGCCGGCGCTGCTCCGCCGCGAAGCAGACGGCGACGGCCAGGCCGACGACCACGCCGCCCCAGAGATCGAAGACGCTGAGCATCGCCGTTCAGACTACCGGATGGTGAAGGCGTATGGTGAAGGGCGCCTATCGTGACCGAGATCCTCCGGCAGCTCATGACCTGGCTGGTCGGCCACGCCTACGCGGTCGTGTTCGTGTGCGCGCTGATCGACGCCACCGCGATTCCCTTCCCCGGCCGGATCGTGCTCGTGACCGCCGGCGCGTTCGCCGCCGCGGGGGACGCCAGCGTGCTGCTGCTGATCGCGCTGGGCACGGCCGGGGTGATCATCACCGACCACGCCTGGTACTTCGCCGGCGGCGGGCTGGGCGGCCGGCGCCTGCTGCACCTCTACTGCCGGCTGACCTTCGGCACCCCGGACTGCGTGGAGCGCGCGCGGGCCTGGCTCGCGCGCTACGGCACGCTGACGATCGTGGTGGGACGCTTCGTCGCCGCCGTGCGCGTGGTGACGTGGCCGCTGGCCCGCGACCACGGCGTCGGCTATCCGACGTTCGTCGCGCTCGAGGTGCCGGCGGCCCTGCTGTGGACGACGATCTGGGTCGGCCTCGGCTGGTTTCTCGGCGCCCGGTGGGCGCAAGCCTCGTCGCCCGAGGCGCGCTGGATGGGGATCGGGCTCGCCGGCGCCGCCGTCGTGGCGTTCATCGCCTTCCGTCTCTGGCGCCTCCGCGTCGCGCGCGCTACAACGCGGAGGGAAACCGCGGCGCGCGCTTTTCCCGGATCGCCTGCAGCCCCTCCCGCACGTCCTCGCCCATGAAGGTCAGCATCTCCAGCGCGATCGACTGATCGAAGATGGGGCCGGCCATGCGCAGCCAGTTGTTGAGGCTCCGCTTCGTCCAGCGGATCGCCTGCTGGCTGCCGAGCGCGAGCTTGTCGGCGACTTCCAGCGCCCGGCCCATCAACTGGTCGGCGGGGACGCACAGGCTCACCAGCCCGATGCGCTCGGCCTCCTTGCCGTCGATGAAGTCCGAGGTGAGCAGGTAGTACTTGGCCTTGGCCATGCCGCACAGCAGCGGCCACAGGATGGCCGCGTGGTCGCCGGCCACCACGCCCAGCTTGGTGTGACCGTCGGTGAAGCGCGCACTCTCCGACATGATGCTGATGTCCGACATCAGCGCGACGACGAGGCCGGCGCCCACCGCCACGCCGTTGATCGCCGAGACGACCGGCTTGTCGAGGTTGATCATGTTGTAGACGAGGTCGGAGGCCTCGCGCACCATGCGGGCCAGGCGCTTGGGGTCGCGGGCGTTCGCCTCGACCATCTCCAGGTCGCCGCCGGCCGAGAACGCGCGGCCGGCGCCGGTCACCACCGCCACCCGCGCGGCCTCGTCGGCGTCGAGCGTGAGCCAGACCTGCGTGAGCTCCCAGTGCAGCCGGTCGTTGGTGGCGTTGAGGACCTCGGGGCGATTGATCGTGATCAGCACCACGCCGTGCGGCTTGCGCTCGAAGGTGAGGTGCTGGTATTGACTGTAGTCCATCGTGGAGCCTCCGGTCCCCAATCCTACTCGAAAGCTCGCGGTCGAAAACGATCGCCTCCGCCTGCGCATCGAGGCGCTCGAGCGGCTGGCTGCCGAGAGCCGGCAGGCCGAGGAGGCGCGGCGGGAGAGCGAGGAGCGCTCGCAGCGGGGCGCGGATGAACGGCGCCGGCACGAGGCCGACGTGCTGGGGCGGGTCACCAGCGAGATCAACGCCTCCCTGAACCTCGACACCGTGCTGGCCCACGTGGCCGAGGGTGCCCGTGAGCTGTGCGGCAGTGACGTCGTCGGCGTCGCCCTGCGCGAGACGGGCTCCGACGCCATGGTGTTCCGCTTCTGGTCCGGCGTCCACGGCACCAACAACGGCGCGCTGCGCGTTGGACAGGG
>JBGQLG010000299.1:0-4702 GCA_041499965.1 Methylomirabilia bacterium | reverse complement strand
CTCGAGCGCTGGCGCTGGGAGGACGGCGGCGGCGTACGCTACGCCGGCGCCCGCTCGAACGCGTGGGACACGTCGTTTGCGCTCCGCGCGCTGTTCACGCCCGGCGACGACCGCGCCGCACCGGCCATCCGCCGCGGGGCCGCGTTCCTGCGCGCGACCCAGCTCGTCCACGAGCTGCCGCGCTGGTGGGACGAGCACCGCGAGCCGATCGCCGGCGGCTGGTGCTTCTCCGACGGCGCCCATCGCTGGCCGGTGAGCGACTGCACGGCCGAGGCCGTGAGCGCGCTGCTGGAGACCGAGCACCTGCTGCCGCGCGACGAGCGCCTGTCGAAGGCCCGGCGCGACCAGGCCGCCGCCTTCATCCTCGCCCGCCGGAACCGCGACGGCGGCTTCGGCACCTACGAGCCGCGCCGGGGCGGCCGCTGGCTGGAGCGCCTGAACGCTTCCGAGATGTTCGGCGACTGCATGACCGAGCGGTCCTATATCGAGTGCACCGCCTCGTGCGTGGGCGCGCTGGCGCGGCTGCGCGCGCGCGACGGCGCCCTGGCCGCGCGGGTGACGCCGGCGATCGACGCCGGCGTGAGCTTCCTGCGCGCGAGCCAGCGCGAGGATGGCGCGATCCCGGCCGCGTGGGGGATCCACTTCACCTACGGCGCCTTCCACTTCACGGCGGGGCTGCGCGCCGCCGGCGTGCCGGCTGACGACCCGGCGCTGGTGCGCGCGGCGGACTTCCTGATCGGGCGCCAGCGGCCCGACGGCGGGTGGGGCGAGCACTGGTCAAGCTGCGTGAGCGATCGCGTGGTGGATGCGGAGAGCGGGCCGGTGCAGACGGCGTGGGCGCTGCTGGCGCTGCTGGAGGTCATCGGCGCCGGGCGCCCGGCGGTCGAGCGGGGAATCGCCTGGCTGCGCGCGCGGCAGGAGCCCGGCGGCGGCTGGCCGGCGGGCCCCGTCAACGGCGTATTCTTCGGGACCGCGATGCTCGACTACCGGCTCTACCCGGCCTACTTCCCGGCGTGGGCGCTGGCCCGCTACGCGACGGCAGCTCCCTGAGGTCCGGCCGGCACCATCACTTGCCGGGACAGACCCAGACGCTGATGTACCAGGGCGTCGGCGTCGTCCCGGTCGTCGTCCTGACGTCGAAGGGTTGCGGAGCGGACGGGTCGATGATCCGTTTCAGGAACTCCATCTGTTGGCGCTCCGAGGCCTCGCCCCGAATCTCGTAGCCCGCCACGGCGTAACCGGGTTGCTTGTTCTGGCTCGCGCTCCAGCTCCGGAGCCTGAGCCGGCCATGGGCAGGATCGCCGGCATTGAGTGCAGTGAAGGCCCTCTTGGCGGTGTCCTGGTTGGCCGCCGGCTCTTCGCACCAGAAGATGTCGTAGTCCCAGCCCTTGGCGTTGCCAGCGGCGCTCTGGGCGGCCACGGCGTACGAGGCGGTCTTCTGTATCTCCTTGGCGCGGTCCTTGGTCGATTGATCTTCGACGGTAGGCGCGTTGGCGAACACCTTGGCGAGCTTTTCCTGTAGCCCGGGATCCTCCAGCGACTCGACGAGGGCCAGCGCGACTTGTTGCTTCCTCTTGTCCGTGGTCTCCACGGCCTGGATGACCTTCTCGTAGACCTTGAGCAGGTAATCACGCTGAGCGGACGTGGCCGCGCGCTGCTCGGCGCTGGCCCGCAGCGCCGAGTCCTGGGCGTCGATCCGCAGCTTCGCCCAGCCAGCCGAAGCTGCCGCCGTTGCTCATCGCACTCCCCCTGGGACGCTCCCTCGCGAGAGACCGGCCGTCGTCCCCGGCCGCGCCCGCGCTGGCCGGATCAGCCGTGTAGCGTCTTCATGACCTCGGCGTTGCCGATCAGCTCGGCCGGCCGCCCGGCGAAGATGATCTCGCCGCGGTCGATGGCGTAGAGGCGGTCGGCGATGCGGCCGGCGTTCTGCACGTGCGACTCGGCGATGAGCACCGAGACGCCCAGCGCCTTGATGGCCCGCACCGCCTCGATGAAGCGGGTGACCACCACCGGGGCCAGCCCCTCGAACGGCTCGTCGAGCAGCAGGACGGACGGCTTCAGCGTGAGCGCGCGGGTGATGGCCAGCATCTTCTTCTGGCCGCCCGACAGGTGCAGGCCGCGCCGGGTGAGGAACGTCTTGATCTCCGGAAAGATCGAGAAGATCTGGTCGTCGGCGGTGACCGCGGCCGCCTCCCGCCCCAGCCAGGCCGTGATCTGGAAGTTCTCCTCGACGGTGAGGTCGGGGAAGATGCCGCAGTCCTCGGGCGCGTAGCCGATGCCCAGGCGGGCCCGCTGGTGGGCGGGCAGGCGCGTGACGTCCTGGCCCTTGAAGCGGACCCGGCCGCTGCGCGCCGGCAGCAGGCCCATGATCGTGTCGATGGTCGTGGTCTTGCCCGCGCCGTTGCGTCCCACCAGGCACACCGACTCGCCGGCGGCCAGGGTGAGCGTGACCGAGCGGAGGATCTGGGCCGGGCCCCGATAGGTCTCGACCTGCTCCAGCTCGAGCATCGGGCCGGGCTGGCTCACGCGCTTGCCTCCGGCGTGCCGATCAGCGTCGTCAGCACCCGCTGGTCGCGGCGGATCTCGTCGGGGGTGCCGTCGGCCAGGATCGTGCCCTGGTGCATGGCCACGATGCGATCGGCGTAGGAGAAGACCACGTCCATGTCGTGCTCGATGATGGCCGCCGAGATCCCCTCGGAGCGGACCACCGACGAGATCGTGTCCATGATGGGCGCCTTCTCGCGCGTGCCCACGCCGCTGGTCGGCTCGTCGAGGAACAGGAGCTTCGGCTTCAGCGCGTAGGCGATGGCCACGTCGAGCAGCTTGCGCTCGCCCTGCGAGAGGCCGCCGGCCAGCATGCGGGCCTTCGCCTCCATCCGGAACAGGTGCAGGATGTCCATGGCCTCCTGCCACACCGGCCGGTCCGCCTCGGCCAGCGAGAAGAGCTTCCGCGTCTTGCCCTGGCGCGAGAAGATGGCCAGCGCCACGTTGTCGAGCGCGCTGAGCTGGTCGAACAGGTTGACGAGCTGGAAGCTGCGCGCGATGCCCGCTGCAATGCGCTCGTGCACCGACTGGGCGGTGACGTCCTGGCCGCGGAAGATGATCTGGCCGGCGTCGGCGCGCAGCAGCCCGCTGATCAGGTTCACCAGCGTGGTCTTGCCGGCGCCGTTGGAGCCGATCAGCGCCAGCACCTCGCCCTCCTGCACGCGGAAGTCCACCTGGTCGACGGCCCGGAACTCGCCGAACCGCTTGAGTAGCTGCCGCGTCTCCAGCAGGAGGCTCACCTGACCCTCCAGCGCGCCCACAGGCGCTCGACCATCCCCACGATGCCCGTCGGCAGCGACAGCACGAGGATGACCAGCACGAGGCCCAGCAGCCCCTGCCAGTAGACGGTGTAGCCGATCGCGTAGGTCTTCAGGTAGTTGAAGACGATCGCGCCGACGATCGGACCCGTGAAGGAGCGGAAGCCGCCCAGCACCGTCATGAAGACGATCTCGCCGGAGAACTGCCAGTGCATGATGTCCGGCGTCGTGAGCCCGTTGAGCGGCACCCACAGCGCGCCGGCCAGCCCGGTGAACACGCCCGAGACGAGGAAGGCGACCCAGCGGTACTGGCGGATCTGGATGCCGACGAACTCGGCCCGCACCTCGTTGTCGCGGATGGCCTGCAGCGCGCGGCCGAACGGCGAGTTCACGATCACCCACATCACCGCCACGCAGATGACGAAGACGCCGAGCACGTAGTAGTAGTACGAGGTGGCCAGGAAGGCGATCTTGTCGCCCTGGCCGGTGATGAATCCGAGCAGGGTGGGTGTGGGCACGCGCAGGCCGTCGGTGCCGCCGGTCACCCAGAAGAACTTGAAGGCCAGGCTCCACAGCACCTGGGACAGCGCCATCGTCAGGATGCCGAAGAAGATCCGCGTGTAGCGCACGCAGGCGAAGCCGAAGACGGCGGTGACGACCACGCAGGCCACGATGGCGCCGGCCAGGAACAGCTCCATCGAGCTGACGCCGAGGTACTTCACCATGAAGGCCACGGCGTAGGCGCCGACGCCGAAGTAGGCCGAGTGGCCGAAGGACAGCAGGCCCGTGTAGCCGAGCAGCAGGTTGAAGCCGAGCGCGGCGATGCCCATCACCAGGCCGTAGGCGAGCAGGATCGTCTGGTAGGGCTCGGTCACCCACGGCAGCGCGGCCAGGATCACCAGCGCCGGGACGGCCCAGCCCAGCGTGCGCAGGGGCGAGCGGTGCTCCAGCGCGATGGTCGTCGTCACGGTGCTCATGCGCGCCCGAAGAGGCCGGCCGGCCGGATCAGCAGGACGACGGCGGCGATGAGGTAGAGCACGGCCAGCTCGATCTCCGGGAACCACGTGATGCCCGCCTCGCGCACGAAGCCGACGATGAGCGCGCCAAGCAGCGCGCCCTCCAGGCTGCCCAGTCCGCCCACCACGACGACGATGAACGACAGGATCAGCGCGTCCACGCCCATGCCGAGCACGGCCGACTGGCTCGGGACGATGATGGCGCCGCCCAGCCCGGCCATGAGGCAGCCCAGCGTGAAGGCTTGCACGTACACGCGGTTGACGTTGACGCCCAGTGCTGCGGACATGCGCATGTTCTGCGAGGTGGCGCGGAGCACGACGCCGAAGCGGGTCTTGTAGATGAACGCCCACAGGAAGGCGGCGGCCAGGCCGCCGACCGCGATG
>JBGQLG010000298.1:0-4707 GCA_041499965.1 Methylomirabilia bacterium | reverse complement strand
GTGGATGTACTGGCTCCACCTCGTGTTGGCCACGTAGAGCGTCCGCTCGTCCGGCGAGAAGGCCAGGCCGTTGGGATACTCGCAGTCGGCCACCAGCGAGGTCGCGCCGTCGGGCGCGATGCGATACACGCCGGCGTGGTCGACCTCGCGCTGGGCCAGGGGCACGCGCAGGCCCGGATCGGTGAAGTAGATGCTGCCGTCGGATCGGCACACGAGATCGTTGGGCCGGTTCAGACGCTTGCCCTCGTAGCGATCCATCAGGACCTCGCTGCGGCCGCCGGCCGACCAGCGGGTCACACGGCGGTTGCCACCCTCGCAGATGACCAGTCGGCCCTGCAGGTCGAACGTCGTCCCGTTCCCCTCGCCGGTGTTGTCGCGCACCAGCTCAGCCGGCTTGCCCGGCGTGATCCGGTGCAGCCGGCTCTGTCGAATGTCGACGAAGTAGTAGAAGCCGTCGGGGTGCCAGAGCGGCCCCTCGGTGAAGACGAACCCCGTGGCGAGGCGCTCGGCCTCGGCGGTCTCGAGGACGCTGGACAGCGCGTCGGCCCGGGCGGAGCCGCTCACGTCAGATGCTCGTGCTTGAGGTCCACACGGGTGACGGCCGGCACCGCCCGCTGCATGGCCGTCGTGAGCATGGGGCCCAGCATGTCGTCGGGGATCAGGCACTCCTCGCAGGCGTCGGGGCGATGACCGACCCGGACGACGACCACGCCGTCGGGATCGACCGAGCCGACAGTGACGTCGAACCCGTCGGCGTCGAACCCCGGCCGCAGCGGACCCAGCACCGATTCCAACACCTCGTGCATGGCACTCTCTCCTGGCGCGTCGGTGGCCCAGCATATCCCGACTGGCGCCCGGCCGCTCGACATCAGCGGCTGAAGCCCGTAGTCTCGGGCCCCAAGGACAGCTCAGCTCGCGGGAGGCTCGCATGAAGATCACGGCCGTCACGCCGTTTGTCGTCGATCCCGGATACGGAAAGAACTGGCTGTTCGTCAAGGTCGAGACCTCCGACGGGCTGCACGGCTGGGGCGAGTGCTACACGCAGGCCGATCGCGACCAGTCGATCGTCGCCCACGTGAGCCAGCTCGCCCGGTACCTCCTCGGCCGCGACGCCGGCCACATCCGTCACTTCACCCACTGGGCCTATCACGACTTCGCCGCCAAGCGCGGGGCCATGGACTTCTGGAGCGCCGTGAGCGGCATCGAGCAGGCGCTGTGGGACCTGGCCGGCAAGCGCCTGGGCGTGCCGGTCGTGAGCCTGCTGGGCGGGCCGTGCCGCGAGCGCATCCGCGTCTACGCCAACGGCTGGTACTCGGGCGCGAAGACCCCGGCCGCCTATGCGGCCAAGGCCAAGGAGACCGTCGCGCGCGGCTTCACCGCGCTGAAGTTCGATCCGTTTCCGGGGCCGTGGCGCACGCACATCTCGCGCGAGGCCGAGCGGCAGGTGGTCGAGACCGTGGGGGCGGTGCGCGAGGCGGTGGGGCCGACGATCGACCTGCTGATCGAGGTGCACCGGCGGCTGGCGCCCATGCACGCCGTCCGCATCGCGCGGATGCTGGAGCCATTCGATCCGTTCTGGTACGAGGAGCCGGTGTCGGCCCGTGACCTCGGGGCGCTGGCCGAGTGCCGGCGCGAGATCCGGATCCCGATCGTCACCGGCGAGGAGCTGTACACGCGCTTCGAGTTCCGCGAGGTCTTCGAGCGGCGCGCCGCCGACATCATCAACCCCGACGTCTGCAGCGTGGGCGGCATCGAGGAGCTGCGGGAGATCGCCGCGATGGCCGAGGCGTACCACGTGGTTGTCTCGCCCCACAACTACAACAGCACCACCGTCGGCCTCGCCGCCACCCTGCACGTCTCGGCGGCGATCCCCAACTTCCTGATCACCGAGTACTTCGTGAACTTCGACGCCCGCGCCGCCGAGGTGGCCGTCACGCCGTTCCGCGTGGAGCAGGGCTATCTCGCGGTGCCGACGGCGCCGGGGCTGGGCATCGAGCTGCGCGAGGATGTGCTGGCGCGCTACGCGTACCGCGAGTTCCCGGCGCGCACCATTCCCTCCCCGCGCGACGAAGGGCCGTAGCCCGCGCCAGTCGATTCTCGTGGCGTCCGGTGACGCCGCGGGGTGGGCGCCGGGGCCGCGGGCGCGCCTGCGTGGCTCGCCTGTCGCCGTAAGTCGCTCCGGACCCGGCTCGCTCGGGCCCCCCATCCCCCACAGGGGGTTGGGGCGCGGACAAGTCGAATCGTGGGTGGCTCGCGAGCCGGGTCCGGAGCGACAACGGCGACGACGGCTCGCCACGGAGGCGCGCCCGCGGCCCCGGCGCCCACCCCGCGGCGTCACCGGACACCACGAGAATCACTCGCGGCCCGTGAGAATCGCTAGCGTGTTGCGAGAGCCACTAACGTCCTGCGTGTTGGCGCCAGTTGCGGATCTGGGTGGTGTGCTCGCGGTAGTGGCCGGGGGCGGTGCCGTCGACCAGGCTGCGGGCGGGGCCGTCGGGGGCGAAGTACGATTCGGGAACGGCGGCGGCGGCGGCTACGAAGTCGCGATGGGAGGCGTCGAGCTCGGCCAGGACGTCGGCGGCTTTCACGCCGGTCTTGTCCAGGACGAAGCGCGCGTTCCAGGTGTCGAAGTCGTCGTAGGTACCGGCGGGGTACGGCTCGGCCTCGCCCCGGGCGACGCGGGCCAGCGCGGGGATCATCTCGCGGTGCCAGCCCGAGATGTGGATGAGGATCTCGCGCGTGCCCCAGGTGCCGAGCCACACCTGGCGCATGGGCTCCTCGCCGAGTCCCTCGACGGCCTGTCGCAGCTCGGCAAACGCAGCGTCCGCATCGTGCAGCAGCGTGGACTTGTCGCTCATGGGAACCCTCCCGGCTGAGGTGATCGCTTCGCCCCTTGAGACCCCGGTCGGGCGCTGGTGTGAAACGTCGGCGCTCTTTCTTTCCAACCACGGCGGGAGTGCGCCACAATACGCGGCGTCCGCGCGAGACGCACACGATCGACGCTCGACGAGGAGACAGTGATGACGCTTCGTGTCGCCACGGCCACCCTGATGCTCACGCTCGCCGTCGCCGGCTGCGCCACCACCGGCCCACGCCCCGCTGACCTGACCCAGCTCAGCGTGGTGGAGGCCGCCCGGCTCATCCGGGCTCGGCAGGTGACCAGCATCGAGCTGACCGAGGCCTACCTGGCTCGGGCCGAGGCGAACCTGGACCTGAACGCCTTCATCACCCTGGACCGGGCGCGGGCCCTGGCCGCGGCGCAGCACGCCGACGCCGAGCTGGCCGCCGGGCGCGGCAAGGGCGCGCTGCACGGGGTGCCGCTCGTCGTGAAGGACAACACGCACGTGGCGGGCATGCCGAACACCGCCGGCACCCCGGCCCTGCGCGAGTTCATCCCCAGGGAGAACGCGCCGACCGTGCAGAAGCTGATCGACGCCGGCGCCGTCATCCTCGGCAAGACGAACATGCACGAGCTGGCCTTCGGGATCTCCGGCTACAACGAGGGCTTCTTCACGGCCAGGCCGATCGGCACCCGCAATCCCTACGACCGCACGCGCATCCCCGGGGGCAGCTCGAGCGGCACCGGCGCGGCTGTCGGCGGGCGGCTGGCGCCGGGCGGGCTGGGCAGCGACACCGGGGGCTCGGTGCGCATCCCGGCCGCGCTCTGCGGCGCCGCCGGCCTGCGGCCGACCCTGCTGCGCTACAGCCAGGAGGGCGTCACGCCCATCTCGCACTCACGCGACACGGTGGGGCCGATAGCGCAGACGGTGGCCGACGTGGCCCTCATCGACTCCGTCATCACCGGCCGCCGGCTGCCGGCGCCGGCCTCGCTGAAGGGCGTGAAGCTCGGGGTGTACCGTGCGTATTTCTTCAAGGACCTGGACGCCGACACGACGGCCGTCACCAACGCCGCGCTCGACAAGCTGAGGGCCGCCGGCGCCACGATCGTCGAGGTGGACATGCCGGAGCTGCAGACGCTGAACGACGCGGCCAGCTTCCCGGTGGCGCTCTACGAAGCCTACGACGATCTGAAGGCGTACCTCGCGAAGTACCAGGCCGGCGTCGGCATCGAGCAGGTCGCCCGGATGATCGCCAGCCAGGACGTGAAGGGCACCTACGACGGGCTCGTGCTCCCGCGCAAGCTCCCCGCGCCCAATGGCGTGGTCGACGCCGCGCCCATCTACAAGGCGGCGATGGAGCAGGCGCGTCCGGCGCTGCTCAAGCACTTCAACGACACGTTTCGCGGCCAGGGCATCGACGCGCTGCTCGCGCCGACCACGCCGCACGTCGCGGCGGTGCAGGGCCCGGAGGCCAGCAGTCTGCCGACCTTCCTGCTGTTCATCAGCAACACGGACCCCGGCAGCAACGCCGGCATCCCCGGCGTGACGATTCCGGCCGGGCTCGGGCCCAGCACGGGGCTGCCGGTCGGGCTGTCGCTCGACGGCCCGCGCGGCAGCGACGAGCGACTGCTCGCGCTCGCCATGGCGATCGAGCAACTTCTCGGGCGCACGCCCCCGCCGAAGCGCTGACGAGTTTCGTGAAACGCGGTGGCGCGGAGGCCTGGGCACCGGTCCCCGGGCGCGCCCGCATGGCTCGCCTGTCGCCGTAACTCGCTCCGGGCTCGGCTCGCTCGAGCCCCCCATCCCCCTGAGGGGGTTGGGGCACGGACAAGTTGAATCGTCGGCGGCTCGCGAGCCGAGCCCGGAG
>JBGQLG010000297.1:0-4723 GCA_041499965.1 Methylomirabilia bacterium | reverse complement strand
GTTGAATGGCAGCACGCCCTGCAGGCGCTGCAACAGGTAGACGGCGAGCAGGCCGAACAGGTTGAAGATCAGCATGGTCGCCGCGTAGGTCTTCCAGCCCATCTCCTCGGTCGGCCGGACGCCGGACCACCGATAGATCAGGCGCTCCAGCCAGCCCAGCGCGCGCCCCAGGGCGAACGGCTGGTTCTGGTAGACGCGGGCCATGTAGGCGCCCAGCGGCTTGGCCAGCGCGATCAGCACGACCACGTACAGGACGAGCTGAAAGATCCCGTTCGCCGTCATGCGAAGAGCTCCGGCTTCAAGAGGGCCAGGACCAGATAGACCAGCAAGCCCACCGAGACGATCCCGCCGACGACGTAGAGCAGTGGCATGGCCGCCTCCTACACCCGCTCGCAGAGGTTCACGAACGCCCAGGTGAGCCCGAAGAACAGCACGGCGAGTCCGATGTAGAGCAGATCACCCACGAGATCCATCGTCGTCCTCCAATCACAAACTGTAGTCGGGGGCGCGTTAAGGCGCCGTCAAGATCGGCACCGGGGGCATCAACGCCGCGTCGTGCCCCGATCCGGGCTCCGCCAACGGCAAGCATACCCGTCGCTGGACCCACGGACCCACGCCCGCGTCGGTTGATGCTGCCTTGACGATCTCGGCATCCGGTTTGACAGCGCGTTGACGGGCACCGGCCGTCTCATCGTTCTCAGGGAGGGATGCCCCATGCGGTTGCAGGAACGGTCGACGCGGTACGAGTGGCGGAACACGAGGCCCAGGTGGTGGCTGCTGTACGTCATCGCCGCGCTCCTGGTGGCGGTGGTCGGGCTCGTCGAGCTGTCCGTCGATGGCCAGCAGCTGCGCGAGATCCTGGAGGCCCTGGCGGTGATGACCGGGTTCGGTCTCATCGGGGTCTGGCTGCGCGGGAACCGGATCGCGCTGGACCTGGAGCAGGGGCGGCGCCGGACATGATGCTCGCGTACCTGACGGTGGTGATTCCGTATCTGGCCGTGCAGGGCCGGGCCGCGCTGGCGGCCCGGCCCTGGCTGCGGTGGGTTTCCCTGCCCTGAACCCGCGCGCGCCTGACCCGGGCGAGCGGCGGCGTAGAATACCGGCTCATGGGTGACGCATGAGTGAGCAGCGGCCCGATCCCGAAGCGCTGCTGGCCCGCGTCAAGGAGGAAGAGGCGCGCGCCCGCCGCGGCAAGCTGAAGGTGTTCTTCGGGGCGGCGGCCGGCGTTGGGAAGACCTACGCGATGCTGGAGGCGGCGCGCGAGCAGCGCGCCGACGGCGTCGACATCGTCGTGGGCTACGTCGAGACGCACCGGCGGGCGGAGACGGAAGCCCTGCTGGCCGGCCTCGAGATCCTCCCCCGCCGCGCCGTCGAGTACCGTGGCGCCACCCTGCCGGAGTTCGACCTCGACGCCGCGCTGCAGCGCCGGCCCGCCGTCATCCTGGTCGACGAGCTGGCCCACACCAACGCGCCCGGCTCCCGGCACGCCAAGCGCTGGCAGGACGTCGTGGAGCTGCTCGACGTCGGGATCGACGTCTACACCACCGTGAACGTCCAGCACATCGAGAGCCTCAACGATCTGGTCGCCAAGATCACCGGCGTGGTGATGCGGGAGACGGTGCCGGATTCCGTCTTCGAGCAGGCCGACGAGGTCGAGCTGATCGACCTGCCGCCCGACGACCTGCTCCAGCGGTTTCGCGACGGCAAGGTCTACATGGCGGTCCAGGCCCAGGAGGCGGTCGCAAACTTCTTCCGCAAGGGCAACCTCATCGCGCTACGCGAGCTGGCGCTGCGACGGACGGCCGAGCGGGTGGACGCGCAGATGCGCGTCTACCGCCGCGAGCACGCCATCGAGCAGGTGTGGCCGACGGCCGAGCGCGTCCTGGTCTGCGTGGGCCCGAGCCCGTGGTCCACGCGCCTGGTCCGCGCCGCCAAGCGCATGGCCGACCAGATCGGCGCGGAGTGGATCGCCGCCTACGTCGAGACGCCCGCCCAGCTCCGGCGGCCGCCGGAGGCCCGCGACAGCGTGATCCAGACGCTGCGGCTGGCCGAGCAGCTGGGCGCCCAGACCATCACGCTGAGCGGGCCCACGATGAGCGAGGCCCTGCTGGCCTACGCGCGCGACCGCAACGTCAGCAAGATCGTGGTCGGCAAGCCGACCCGCACGCGCTGGCAGCGCCTGGTGCTCGGCTCGATCGTGGACGTGCTCGTGCAGGGCAGCGGCGACATCGACATCTACGTCATCAGCGCCGGCCGCGAGGACGGCACGCCGATCCCGGCCGTGCGCCGGCGCGCGCTGCCCACCGATGCGAGCGCGTACGCGACGGCGGCGGCCGCGGTCGCGGCGGCCACCGGCATCGCGTGGCTGCTGGCCCCGGTCTCCGAGCTCTCCAACCTCGTCATGGTCTACCTGCTCGGCATCGTGGTCGTCGCCATGCGCACGGGCCGCGGCCCCTCGCTCATGGCCGCCGTGCTGAGCGTCGCGGCCTTCGATTTCTTCTTCGTCCCGCCTCAGTTCACGTTCGCCGTGAGCGACGCCCGGTATCTGTTCACGTTCCTGGTGATGCTGATCGTGGGCCTCGTCATCAGCGGCCTGACGGTGCGCACCCGGAGCCAGGCCGAGGCCGCCCAGCACCGCGAGCAACAGACGGCGGCGCTCTACGCGATGAGCCGGGAGCTGGCGAGCACGCGCGGGGTGGACGCCCTGCTGCAGATCGCGATTCGCCACGTGGCCGAGGTGTTTCGCAGCCAGGTTGTCGTGCTGGTGCCCGGCCCCGGCGGGGCGCTGGCACCGTGGGCCGGCGGCCAGTTCGAGGTGGACCCCAACGACCTGGGCGTCGGCCGCTGGGTCTTCGAGCGTCGGCAGCCGGCCGGGCTCGGCACCACGACCCTGCCTGGTGCCTCCGCCCTCTACGTGCCACTGCTGGGATCGACGGGACCCGTCGGCGTGCTCGGCCTGCGGCCGCCCGACCGTCACGCCATGGACGAGCCGGAGCGTCTGCACCAGCTGGAGACGTTCGCCGCCCAGACCGCGCTGGCTCTGGAGCGGGCCCGGCTGTCCAGGGAGGCCCAGGAGGCCGAGGTCCGCATCGAGACCGAACGGCTGCGCAACTCGCTGCTCAGCTCGGTGTCGCACGATCTCAGGACGCCGCTGGCCACGATCACCGGCGCCGTCAGCACCATCCTCGACAGCCGGACGGGGCTCGACGCCGCGACCCAGCGGGAGCTGCTGGAGTCGGTCCACGAGGAGGCCGAGCGGCTGAACCGCCTGGTGCAGAACCTGCTCGAGATGACGCGTCTGGAATCCGGCGCGCTGCAGCTCAAGCAGGAGCTGCACCCGCCCGAGGAGATCATCGGCGCCGCGCTCGGGCGCCTGGGCAAGCGGCTGGCCGACCGGCGCGTGACGACGAAGGTGCCCCCGGACCTGCCGCTGGTCGCGATGGACGACGTGCTAGTCGAGCAGGTGCTCGTCAACCTGCTCGACAACGCGCTGAAGTACACGCCGGCCGGTACGCCCATCGAGGTCATCGCCACCGCGACCGATCAGAACCTGACGATCGAGGTGGCCGACCACGGCCCCGGGCTGCCTCCCGGCGAGGAGGACCGGGTCTTCGAGAAGTTCTTCCGGGGCGAGCAGATCGTCGCCCGAGGCGCCGGGCTGGGGCTGGCGATCTGCCGGGGCATCGTGCGCGCCCACGGCGGGCGCATCTGGGCCCAGAACCTGCCGGGGGGCGGCGTCGCGTTCCTCTTCACCCTGCCGCTCGGTGCGACGCAGCCGGCCCCCGTGCCCGCGAATGCCTGAGCCCACCATCGTCCTGATCGAGGACGAGCCGCCGATCCGCCGATTTCTTCGGGCGACCCTGACCGGCCAGGGCTACCGCCTCTACGAGGTGGGCACGGGCGCCGACGCCCTCGTGGAGGTCGCCCAGCGCCAGCCCGACGTGGTGATCCTCGACCTCGGCCTGCCCGACATCGACGGCGTCGAGGTCATCCGCCGGCTTCGCGAGTGGAGCGCGGTGCCGATCATCGTGCTGTCGGCGCGCGGCCAGGAGCGCGACAAGGTCGCGGCCCTCGACGCGGGCGCCGACGACTACGTCAGCAAGCCGTTCAACGCCGGAGAATTGCTCGCCCGCGTGCGGGTGGCGCTCCGGCACGCCGTCGGCGCCGCCCACGAGGACGGCGCGGCGTTCAAGGTCGGCGAGCTGCAGGTCGACCTCCTGCGCCGCCACGTCATCGTCGCAGGCGTGGAGGTGCGGCTCACACCGATCGAGTACAAGCTGCTCACCACGCTCGTGCGCCACGCGGGCAAGGTCGTCACGCACCAGCAGCTGCTGCGGGAGGTGTGGGGACCGAGCCACGACGAGCAGTCGCACTACGTGCGCGTCTACATGGCCCACCTGCGCCACAAGCTCGAGGCGGAGCCCGCCCGCCCGCGCTACCTGCTCACCGAGCCCGGCGTCGGCTATCGCCTCGCGGCGGAGTAACATCGGGCCGACAACACCATCCCGTGCAAGGAGCCAGCGATGAAAGCGATCCGCGTGCACAAGTTCGGTGGTCCCGAGGTCCTGCAGCTCGACGAGGTCGCCGAGCCCACGGCGGGGCCGGGCCAGGTCCTCGTCCAGGTGAAGGCGGCCGGCGTGAACCCGGTCGACACCTACGTCCGCTCGGGCACCTACGCGCAGTCGCCCGCGCTGCCCTACGTCCCGGGCGGTGACGCGGCGGG
>JBGQLG010000296.1:0-4805 GCA_041499965.1 Methylomirabilia bacterium | reverse complement strand
GAGCAGATCAAGGCGGCGGTGCCCAAGATCGTCGTGATGACGACCGCCACCAACGTCACCGACAACATCATCATGAACGTGAAGAAGCCGCCCTTCGACAACCCGAAGGTCCGACTGGCTGTCAGCTACGCGATCGATCGGCGCGCGCTCATCCAGGGCGTGCACCAGGGCGGTGGTGTGCTCGGCGCCGGCATGATGCCCACGCCGTACGGTGTCTGGGGCCTGCTCGAGAAGGACCTGCTCGCCCTGCCCGGCTACGGCAAGCCGGCCGACATGAAGGCGCAGGCCAAGAAGCTGATGGCCGAGGCCGGCGTCACGCCGCAGAATCCGCTCAAGGTCGAGATCGTCACGCGCGCCATCGCGGTCTACGTCGACATGGCCTCGTTCGTCATCAACGAGCTCAAGCAGATCGGCATCGAGGCCACCCTCAAGCAGATCGAGACCGCCCAGTGGCACGCCATGGCCACGCGGGGCGACTACCAGATCGGCGCCAACCTCACCGGCCTGGGGCCCGACGATCCCGACGCCAACTTCTACGAGAACTACGGCTGCGGCTCGCCGCGCAACTACAGCAGCTACTGCAACGAGGAGATCCAGAAGCTGATCGACGCCCAGTCGGCCGAGCTGGATGCCAAGAAGCGGCTGGTGTTGATCGCCACGATCCAGAAGAAGCTCGAGGATGAGGCGGCGCGGCCGGTGCTGAGCTGGCGGCTCGACTACTTCACCGTCTGGCCGCACGTGAAGAACATGGTCCCCCACCAGTCGATCTTCAACTTCGGTCGCTTTCAGGAGGTCTGGCGGGACGGCTAGTGGACCTCGAGCTCAACGACGCGCAGCAGCACACCGCGGCGATGGTACGAGCGTTCGCGGCCAAGGAAGTCGCTCCCGCCGCCGCGGAGATTGACCGCACCGACGAGTTCCCACGGAGTCTCTACCGTCGTCTGGCCGACCTGGGCCTGCTCGGCCTGACGCTGCCAGCCGCCCGCGGTGGCGCTGGCGCCGATACGTTGACGTGGACGCTCTGCCAGGAGGAGCTTGCACGGGCCTCGGCGGCGGTCGCGCACACGCAGTTGCTGTGCACGCTGATGGGCGAGGTCGTGCTCGAGCATGGTAGCGAGGCGCAGCGGCTGAAGTGGCTGCCGGCGATGGTGCGGGGCGAGGTGATCTGCGTGATCGCGCAGACCGAGCCGGGCGGCGGCTCCGACGTGGCGGGTATCCAGACCACCGCGCGACCGACCTCCGAGGGGTGGGTGCTGAACGGGACGAAGCGATTCATCACCGCGGCGACGGTGTGCGATCTGGCTATCGTGGTGGCCACGACGGATCGGAGCCAGGGGCGCGAGGGCATCGCGATGTTCCTGGTCGAGCCGGGCACGCCCGGCTTCCGCCGCGGCGGGAAGGATCACGTCATGGGGCTGCGTGGCGTCGGGACCGGGGAGCTGGTGTTCGAGGACTGCGCGGTGCCCCGCGCGGCGCTGCTCGGCAGTGAGCGCGGTGGGTTCAAGCGGGCCATGGAGTCGCTCAACGGCGGGCGCATCGGCATCGCCGCCCAGGCCGTCGGCGTCGCCCAGGCCGCGCTCGACGCGGCGCTGGCCTACGCCAAGACGCGAGTGGCCTTCGGCAAGCCCATCGCCGAGCTGCAGGCGATCCAGTTCATGCTGGCCGACATGTCGGCGCAGGTGGAGGCGGCCCGGCTGCTCGTGCGCCGTGCGGCCTGGCTCAAGGACCGCGGGCGCCCGATCGCGCGCGCGGCGGCCGAGGCCAAGCTGGTCGCCGCCGAGACGGTGGTGAAGGTCGCGAGCGAGGCGCTGCAGATCCACGGTGCCTCCGGCTACGTCAGCGACTTCCCGATCGAGCGGCTGTACCGCGACGCCCGTGTCTATCCCATCTTCGAGGGCACGAGCCAGATCCAGCGACTCGTCATCGCCCGCCAGCTCCTGCGGGAGGCCTGACATGAGCCCGGAGGCGATCAGCCCGGTCGGCCTGCACACGGTGCTCCTCGAGGGCGAGTGCTGGACCCACACGCTGCGGCCCGCGTGAAGCCCGCACTGTACGCCGTCCTCGCGGTGGCCGCGGTGCTGCTGGCCAGTCTCGTCGGCTTCTGGCTGGCGGTGCGGCCGCCGCGGATGGTCGTCCCGCTGCGCCCCGAGGATTACCGGTTCGCGGTGGAGCGGGTGACGATCCGCGCGGACGACGGCGTGGCGCTGGCCGGCTGGTATGCGCCGCGCCGGGGCGCGCCGGCCATCGTGCTGTTGCACGGCTACCCGACCGAGAAGGCCGACCTGCTGCCGCTCGCCACCGCGCTGGCTCCGCAGTTCGCCACGCTGCTGGTCGACCAGCGCTACTTCGGCGACAGCGGCGGCCTGGCCACCACGCTCGGCTTCCGCGAGCGCAGCGATCTGAAGTGCGTGGTCGATTTTCTGGAGGCGCGCGGCGCGCCGGCGATCGGCGTGTTCGGGCTGTCGCTCGGCGGCGCCGTCGCGCTGCTCACCGCCGCCGAGGACCCGCGCATCCGCGCCGTCGCGGCCTACGCCCCGTTCTCCGATCTCCGGGTGCTCGCCCGGGAGCTGTACGGCTGGATGTGGCTGGCCCGCTATCCGTTCGTGGAGGCGATGCTGCTGTGGTCGCGCGTCCTGCTCGGCGGCGACATCACGCGGCCCACGCCGGCCGAGGCCGCCGCGCGCCTGACCGTGCCCGTCCTGCTCGTGCACAGCCGGCAGGACGAGCAGATCTCCTTCCACCACGCCGAGCGGCTGCGCGCGGCGCTGGCCGGCAACCCGCGCGCCGAGTTCGAGTTCCCCGACCGCGGCCGGCACGGCGAGCTGCCCATCGGCTTCGAGGGCCGGCTGGCGCGCTTCTTCCGCCGCGCGCTCACCAAGGAGGGAGCACCGTGATCGTCGGCGTGCCCCGCGAGATCAAGCCCGGCGAGCAGCGCGTGGCCCTCACCCCGGCCGGCGTGCGCGCGCTCGGCGAGGCCGGCCACCGGGTGATCGTCGAGCGCGGCGCCGGCAGCGGCAGCAGCATCCGCGACGAGGAGTACACGCGCGAGGGCGCGACGGCCGCGGGCGTGGACGAGGTGTGGGCGCAGGCCGAGCTGATTCTCAAGGTCAAGGAGCCGGTCGCCGAGGAATACGCGCGGATGCGCGCCGGCCAGATCCTCTTCACCTACCTGCACCTGGCCGCGGTGCCCGAGCTGGCGCGCGCGCTTCAGGCCGCCGACGTCATCGCGATCGCCTACGAGACGGTGCAGCGCGCCGACGGCAGCCTGCCGCTGCTGGCGCCGATGAGCGAGGTGGCCGGCCGCCTGGCCGTGCAGGAGGGCGCGTTCTACCTGGCCAAGGCCCACGGCGGTCGCGGCATCCTGCTGGCCGGCGTGCCCGGCGTGCCGCCCGGCAACGTCGCGGTGCTGGGCGCCGGCACCGTGGGGATCAACGCGGCCCGCATCGCGCTGGGCCTCGGCGCCGACGTGTCGATCCTCGACATCAACCTGGACCGCCTACGCGCCGTCGACGACCTCTTCCACGGCCGCGTCATCACGCTGATGTCCAACAGCTTCAACGTCGACCAGGTGCTCCGCCGCGCCGACCTGCTCGTCGGCGCCGTGCTCGTCGCGGGGGCGCGGGCGCCGGTGCTCGTCACCAAGGAGATGGTGGCGACCATGAAGGAAGGCTCGGTCATCGTCGACGTGGCGGTGGACCAAGGCGGCAGCGTGGAGACGATCCATCCGACGACGCTGCTCGATCCCACCTACGTCGTCTCCGGCGTCGTCCACTACGGCGTGGCCAACATGCCGGCGCTGGTGCCGCGCACGTCGACCTTCGCGCTCACCAACGCGACGCTGCCCTACGCGCTGGAGCTGGCCGGACGCGGGGTGGTGGCGGCCGTGCGCCGCAACCCCGCGCTCGCCAAGGGCGCGAACGTCTGGCGCGGGCGCATGGTGCACCCGGCCGTCGCCCACGCCCTCGGCGAGCGCGCGACCCCGCTGGAGGCCCTGCTCGGTTGAGGTAACTACACGCCGGTGATCAGGACGTCGTTCATCTTGACGACCAGGAACTCCTGCTGACCCTTCCCGGCCTTCCGCGCGACGACGGCACCGCCGCCACCCTTCACGTGCTTGGCATCCCTGGCCGCCAGATCCTTTGTCGCGCTGCGCTTCCGTGCCTTCGCCTTGCTCTTCTTCGCCATGGCCGGGCCTCCCTCGGGGATTGACTTCAAGGTCACCTGATCCGGCAAATCCTGCGCCAGTCGGGCGCCGGGCGCAACGCACTGATTCGACGGTGGTGGCGACGTCCGGCCGGGAAAGCGCCAGCGGGCAGTGTGCCATGTCCCGGCAGCGCGACCGCGGGCGGGTCGCCCGATTGGCGGCCGCGGACCCGGCCCGCGGCCTCAGCCGCCGGCCGCCGACGAGGTCCAGCGAATCATGCGCTTGTCCAGTTGGCTCTCGTCCACCTCCAGCCCCAGCCCGGGCGCGTCGGAGAGGACGAACTTGCCGTTCACCGGCCGCACCGGCGTCTTGAACACCACGTCCTGGACGTCGCGCGGGCCGTTGTACTCGGCCGGGTGATGCGAGTGGGTCAGCGAGGCGACGAAGTGCAGGTTGGCCGTGTGGCCGATGGAGGGCTGCGTCTGGTGCGGGACCAGGTCGACACCGTACGCCCGGGCCAGCGCCGCCATATCGCCGAGGCCGGTGAAGCCGCCGGTCTTGACGATGTCGGGCTGCACGATGTCCACGCCGGCCTCGATGAGCCGCTTGATCCCCTGCAGCGTGTACTCCTGCTCGCCGGCCGACACGGCGATGTCGAGCG
>JBGQLG010000295.1:0-4851 GCA_041499965.1 Methylomirabilia bacterium | reverse complement strand
GCTATAGTGACAGTCACGTAGTGATCGAGGGCTCGGGCGGGGCGCTGGTGTTCCCGCGAGCCGTCGCGCGGTTGCGCGAGCCGCATCGAACCACGGATTGCGGCCATGAACCCACTGGATCTTCACGTCATCGCCTTCCTGAATCAGTTCGCGCAGCGGTCCTGGAGCTTCGACTACTTCGTGCTCCTGCTCAGCAAGAACTACGTGCTCAAGACGGGCCTCATCACGGCCCTGCTGGGCTGGCTGTGGGTCCGGCGCGAGAACGCGGCCGCGCCGCATCGCCCCATCCTGGTCTTCGGGCTGATCGCCTCCTGTGTCGCGGTCCTCCTCAACCGGATGCTGTCCGTCGTCGTGCCCTTCCGGGTGAGGCCGCTGCGCAGCCCGGATCTCAATTTCGTGGTGCCGCACGCCGTCAATCCACAATCGCTCCTCGACTGGAGCGCCTTTCCCAGCGACAACGCCACGCTCTTCTTCGGACTGGCCGCCTGCATCTTTCTCGTCTCGCGCCGCGCCGGCATCGTGGCGTTCTGCCACGTCACACTCGTCGTCGCGTTCGCGCGCGTCTATCTGGGCTTTCACCATCCCACCGACGTCCTGGCCGGGGCCCTGCTCGGCGTCGGCCTGGTCTCGCTCGTCACGATTCCCGCGGTGAAGACGGCCGTGACCCGGCTGCCCATGCAGTGGCTGCAGCAGCACCCACCGTCGTTCCACGCCGCGCTGTTCGTGCTGGTGTTCCTCATCGCGGTGACCTTCGAGCCGCTGTATGATCTGGCCGGGTTCGGTCTCGTGACCGCCAAGACGACGCTCAGTTACACCGCCGCCCTGTTCGAGACGATCAGCGTGGCGGCCCTGAACCGCTAGTCACGTCCTCGTCAGCGTGGTCCGCCCGCACCCGAGGAGGATCTCGTGCGCGCGACCACGCGACTTCGCCAGCTCCTGACGTCCACGCCCCTGATCGTGCCCGGCTGTTACGACGCGCTGAGCGCCCGGGTGCTCGAGCACGCCGGGTTTCCCGCCGTCTACATGACCGGCTATGGCACCTCGCTGGCGCTCCTCGGGCTGCCCGACGCCGGACTGGCCACGATGAGCGAGATGCACCTGAACGCGCGCTACATCGCCAACGCCGTGGGCGTGCCGGTCATCGCCGACGCCGACAACGGCTACGGCAACGCCATCAACGTCATGCGCACCGTGCGCGAGTACATCCAGACGGGCGTGGCCGGCATCCACATCGAGGACCAGGCGATCCCCAAGCGCTGTGGCCACGTGGCCGGCCGGCGCGTGATCCCACTCGAGGAGGCGGTGGGCAAGTACCGCGCCGCTGACGCCGTCCGGCGCGACCTCGATCCCGACTTCGTGCTCATCGCGCGGACCGACGCGCGGGGCGCCCACGGGGGCTCGCTCGACGAGGCCATCCGTCGCGCCAACGCCTACCTGGAGGCCGGCGCCGATCTCGCCTTCGTCGAGGGCCCCACCAGCCTGGAAGAGATCGGCCGCGTGTGCCGCGAGGTGCGCGGTCCCGTCTTCTATAACCAGACCGGCGTGTCGCCGCGGCTCACGCTGGAACAGATGACGGCGCTGGGCATCGCCGTCACGATCCTGCCCGGTGCCACCCTGCGCGTGGCCCTGCAGGCGATCTGGGACTTCGCGGCGGCCCTGCGCGCCGAGGGCCCAGCGGCCGAGGCCCGCTTTGCCGAGCGCTTTCGCGATCATCCGGTTGGGGACCTGCACACCTTTGCCGGCTTCGACCAGATCCGGGCGTGGGAAGCCGCGTACTTGCCGGCCGAGGAGCTGGACAAGTACGAGGGCTCGGTCGGCCACCAGCCCACCCGTCGCTGAAAGTCCTTCGTGCCGGTAGGGCCCCTGTCGGAGTATCGACAGGGGAGGGGTCCGGATGGCTGACGACGGCTCGGCGAAGACGAAGCAGCAGGGGCTGCAGCAGGCGGCGTCGGTGATCTTCGCCCTCGTCGCGGTGGTCCCGCTCCTGATCTTCGCCTGGACCCTGCACGCCCTGGGCGCCATCCGCAGCACCCAGGCCCAGTTGAGCCTGGGGCTGGCGCTGGCGGTCGCGCTGCTCGGCTTCTGGATGTTCCGCTCGCTGCTCGGCCGGATGGCCGAGGTCGTCCAGGCCCTCACGGCCGCCGTCGAGCAGGCCAGCCGCATCCGCCGCCCGCCGGTCCCGCCCGTGGCGGCGCCGACTGCGCCGGCCCCTGCGCTCGCGCCGATCGCCGTCGGAGCGGACGGAGAGACGGCCACGGCGGTGGCTGCGGCGCCGGCTCCGTCGACGATCCGACCCGCCGTGGCCGCTCCTCCCTCGGCGTTCGCAGCGCCGGCCTCCAGCGTGCCGTCGGTCGGCCCACGTCCGGCCGCCGCCGCGGTTTCGCGCCCGGCCAACCGTGGCGTCGCCGGCATCGGCAAGATCCGTGAGCTGACCGAGGTCGCGCGCACGATGGACGCCCTCTGGTACCGCGAGGCGACGGCGCACATCGGCCAGCGCGTGCAGATCTCCGTGGCCAACAGCCGCGAGCCGCTGACCGGCGTGCTGAGCGAGGCAAGCCCCGACGGCCTCATCCTCGAGCAGGCCGATGCCCCCGTCGCGGTTGCGTACGGCCGCGTGACCTCGATCGAACGGTTGAATTGACTTAGATGGGGGCCCCGAGATGGCCCCCAAACCCCCCGACGCTCGTCACGCCCCGGCGGAGCCGTGGCGCGTCTCGACTGTCGCGATAAGCGTTGAGCGCGGGGGCGGTTGCCGGTAGGCTTCCGGCCCATGGCCCTCACGATGTTCGACAAGATCTGGGCGCGGCACGTCGTGGCCACCGGGCCCGGCGGCCACACCCTGCTCTACGTCGATCGCCATCTCCTGCACGAGGGCTCGGCGGCGGCGTTCGCGCGACTGGCGCGGAGCGGGCGGCGGGTGCGGCGCCCGGACCTGTGCCTCGCCACCGCCGACCACTACGTGATGACCTCGCCGGGGACGCCGGCTCCCGACGGCGAGATCGCGACGATGATCGAGTCGCTGTCCACCCACACGAGCGCGCAGGGCATCACGCTCTTCGGCCGCGGGGATGCGCGCCGCGGCATCGTGCACGTCATCGGGCCGGAGCAAGGGCTCACGCTGCCCGGCGTGCTGCTCGTGTGCGGCGACAGCCACACGGCCACCCACGGCGCGCTCGGCGCGCTGGCCTTCGGCATCGGATCGAGCGAGGTCGAGCACGTGCTGGCCACCCAGACGCTCTGGCAGCGTAAGCCCCGCACCATGCGCATCACCGTCGACGGGCGCCTGAGTCCCGGCGTCGCCGCCAAGGACGTGATCCTCGCGATCATCGCCACCATCGGCGCCGCCGGCGGCGTGGGCCACGCGCTCGAGTACGCGGGCGCGGTGATCGGCGCGATGTCGATCGCCGAACGCGCGACGGTCTGCAACATGTCGATCGAGGCCGGCGCCCGCAGCGGCATGGTGGCGCCCGACGAGACGACGTTCGCCTATCTGCGGGGCCGCCCCCTCGCGCCGGCCGGCGAGGTCTGGTCGCGGGCGCTGGCGGACTGGACGTCGCTGCCGAGCGACCCCGACGTCGTCTTCGATCGCGAGGTGCGCCTGGACGGCGACGCGATCGCGCCGACGGTGACGTGGGGCACGAGCCCGCAGGACGCGCTGCCGATCACCGCGCGCGTCCCCGACCCGGCCGCCATCGGCGAGGCCGGCCGGCGGCGGAGCGTCGAGCGCGCGCTCGGCTACATGGGACTGACGCCGGGGATGGCGCTGAGCGACATCGTGGTGGACCGTGTGTTCATCGGCTCCTGCACGAACAGCCGCCTCGAGGACCTGCGCGCGGCCGCCGCCGTGGCGCGGGGTCGCCGGGCCGTCGTGCCGGCGTGGGTGGTGCCCGGCTCGGGGCTCGTCAAGCAGGCGGCGGAGGCCGAGGGCCTCGACCGGGTCTTCCGCGAGGCGGGCTTCGAGTGGCGCGAGGCCGGCTGCTCGATGTGCGTGGGCATGAATGGCGAGACCGCGCGCGCGGGCGAGCGCGTGGCGTCCACGTCGAACCGGAACTTCGAGGGCCGGCAGGGCCAGGGCGCGCGCACGCACCTCATGTCGCCGGCGATGGCGGCGGCCGCTGCCGTCACCGGGCGCCTCACCGACGTGCGCGCGCTGGTCGGCTGACGATGCAGGCCTTCACCCGGCTCACCGGCGTGGCCGCGCCCATCGACCTGGCGAACGTCGACACCGACCGCGTCATCCCCGCCCGCTTCCTGCGCAAGCCGCAGGGCAGCGCCGGCTACGAGCGCTACCTGTTCCACGACGTCCGCTTCGCCGCCGACGACTCCGAGCGGCCGGAGTTCGTGCTGAACCAGGCCGCCTATCGCGGCGCGACCATCCTGGTCGCGGCCGAGAACTTCGGCTGCGGCTCCTCGCGCGAGGCGGCGGTGTGGGCGCTGATGGCGTACGGCGTCCGCTGTGTGATCGCGCCGAGCCTGGGCGACATCTTCCACCAGAACTGTCTCAAGAACGGACTGCTGCCGGTGATCCTGGCCGTCGACGTGGTGGCCGACCTGCGCGGTCAGCTCCACGCGCGTCCGGGCGCCACGCTCACCGCGGATCTGCAGACCCAGACGGTGACGGCCCCCGACGGCGCCGCGCACCGCTTCGAGATCGAAGCCTTCGCCCGCCAGATGCTGCTCACCGGCCAGGACGAGATCGCCCTGACCCTCGGCTACGAGCCCCAGATCCGCGACTTCGAGACCCGCCACGCCGCCGCGATGCCCTGGCTGCTACTCCGCTGAGCACGCGAGATCGAGGAGCGCCACGGCTCCGCCGGGGCGCGACGAGCGATGGGGGTGTGGGGGCCATGT
>JBGQLG010000294.1:0-4951 GCA_041499965.1 Methylomirabilia bacterium | reverse complement strand
GACGCTCGGGCTCAGCCTGCCGCAGGGCCTGCTCGTCCGCGCGGACCACATCATCCAGTGAGACGATCCGAGCGCGGCACGCGGGTCGCCGAACATCGCGCTGCAACGGTCGGCTCCGCTGCGCTCCGCCTGCGCTTCCGGCGGCGGCTCACCGCCAGCGTTAGGCTTCGAGGACGAGACTAAATGGAGGTGGGTCCAATCCGGCTGACCTTCATCATCGCCCTTGTCTTCGGTGGGCTCTTCGGCGCGGTTGCGGTGGAGGCTCAGGAGGCGGCCAAGGTTGCCCGAATCGGCTACCTGGTCCCCAGCCTGGATGGTCCCCCCCGCCTGCGAGAGGCCTTCCGTCAAGGACTGCGTGACCTCGGTTACGTCGAGGGCCGCAACCTCGTGATTGAAATCCGATCAGCCGAGGGCAAGCACGAGCGGTACCCCGCGCTGGCGGCTGAACTGGTTGCGCTCAAGGCTGATGTCATCGTGGCCTCAGGAGGCACTCCCTCCGCCCTGGCCGCCAAGCGAGCGACCGGGACCCTCCCCATCGTCTTCATTATGGTTGGTGATCCGGTGACGAGCGGTCTCGTCACCAGCCTTGCGCGGCCGGGCGGCAACGTCACGGGGTTGTCTGTCGTCGTTCCGGAGCTAATCAGCAAGCGTCTGGAACTGCTCACGCAGGTCGTGCCGGGAGTCAGTCGGATCGCTGTCCTCTGGCAGCCAGGTGCCCTCGAAGAACGGACGGAAAAGGACAGGTTGCAACGAGCAGAAGTCGCAGGGCGGACGCTGGGGGTTCGGCTTCAATTCGTTGAGGCGCGAGGTCCGAAGGACCTCGACCGGGCCTTCTCGGACATCACCCGAGCGCGTGCGGGTGCGCTGACTGATTTGGAAGGCGGCGTGTTCTGGAGCGAGCGCAAACGCCTCGTGGACCTGGCGGCGAAGAATCGACTGCCGGCGGTGTACGCATTGCGCGAGCTTGTCGATGTCGGGGGCCTGATGTCCTATGGACCGAACCCTGCCGATTTGTTTCGGCGGGCCGCCATGTATGTCGACAAGATCCTCAAGGGCGCCAAGCCCGGCGACCTGCCCGTCGAGCAGCCGACGAAGTTCGAGCTGGTGATCAACCTCAAGGCCGCCAAGGCGCTGGGCCTGACGATCCCGCAGTCGGTGCTCGAGCGGGCGGATCAGGTCGTCGAGAAATGAGCAAGCCGGGTGACGGCTCGAACCCTAACTTCAGCTTGCAGCGGTCGGCACCTTGCGGTGCTCGGCGCCGCCGCTGAAGCTGGCGTTAGCTGGCCGTGACAGACACGAGGCGGTCTTCCGGCTTCCAAGAGCAGATAGAGGCCCGCTTATTTCGGCGCTGGAAGCGGTTGGTGTTGGCCTTGCCGCGCGCCGCCTGGACGGTGCCAAGGAGACGTTCATCCGCGCGAAGGTGCGAGGCACTGACGCTGAGGTGTTCATCTACGAGGATGAGGCCGGGCTCCGCGGGTCGAATGCCGCAGTCGCGTTCGTCGACGCGCCCGAGCAAGGCGTGACAAAAGTGAATGGACCAGATCCCGTCGTCGACCTCCTCGCGGAGATGTCTCATGGTGGATGACCTTGGGATGGGCGTTCTTCGGCGCAGTACATTGCCGATGCCCTGGCCGATCGCGAGGCCGGCCGGCGGATGCCGTTCGCCATCCTCTGGAACGATCGACTCGTCGGCTCCACGAGCTATCTGGACGTCCAGCGGTGGCAGTGGCCGGGCGAGTCCCCGCTCTAGCGCACCGATGCCCCCGACGTGGTGGAGATCGGCTCCACGTGGCTGGCCGTCTCCGCCCAGCGCACGTGGTGTAACACCGAGGCCAAGTACCTGTTGCTGTCCCACGCCCTCGACGTCTGGAAGGTGCATCGCGTCGCGCTCAAGACGGACGAACGCAACGCACGCTCCCGTCGAGCCATCGAGAGGCTCGGGGCCCGCTTCGAGGGCGTGCGCCGCGCCGACATGCCGGGCCAGGACGGCTCCGTTCGCAGCTCGGCCTACTATTCCATTCCGGCGCGCCGCTACGCCCGAGCCCCTGACGGACGCCCCGCCCGGCGTCAGCAGTTCAGATACTTCGGACTCACCAGCGGCTTGACGCTGCCGTCCTGCGCCCACGTGCGGCGCGCCAGGCCGACCAGGTCGCGGCCGTAGACGTGGATCTCGACCGTGTCCCGGTCGGTGGGGTTGTACATCGCGTGGACCTCGTCGCCGGGGATCAGCTTCGAGACGGCGCCGGGGCCGTGGCGCATCACGCGCTGCATCTCCAGGAGGGCGGGGCCGGAGCCGAGCTCGGTAACGCGGAAGCGCGACTCCTCGATCTCGTTGGTGATGACGCCGATGACGCCCCACGTCTCGTGGTTGTGGGCGCCGGCGCGGTCGCCGGGACGCCAGACCACCGAGGTGACGTTGAACCGCGGCGCGCGGTGCAGCATGTAGCGGCCGCGCTGGCCGGCCGGCGAGCGCAGGTACTCGGCCGGCACCGACGCCGGGTTCTTGACGAGCTGGCCGAGCAGCGGACCGACGCGCTCGGTGATCGTGCGCCCGTCCGTTTCCTCGCGCGTGATGCGGTCGAGATCGCCGATGAAGCTCTGCAGCGTGTAGCTCATGGCTGCCTCCTCGGTTACGTCTCGATGGGCGTGTCGGAGCGCGCTCCCCACTCACTCCAGGAGCCGTCGTAGACGGCGACGTCACGGCGGCCCAGCACGTAGAGCGCCAGCGCGAGCACGGACGCCGTCACCCCGGAGCCGCACGAGGTGACGATCGGACGGGCCAGGTCGATGCCGGCCGCCGCTACCGCGCGGCCCAGCTCGTCCGGTGCCTTCAGCGTGCCGTCGGGCCGGTAGAGCGTCTCGTACGGCAGGTTGCGGCTGCCGGGAATGTGGCCGCCACGCAGCCCGGCGCGCGGCTCGGGCTCGGTGCCGGCGAAGCGGCCGGCGCTGCGCGCGTCGAGCACCTGGGCGGTGCGGCTGGCGATGTTGGCGCGCATCGCGTCGAGGTCGCGCACCAGCTCCGGTCGCGGATGCGCGCTGAAGACCCGCGGCGCGGGCTTCCCCGCTCCGCTCTCGACCGGCCGCCCCTGGGCGCGCCACTTCCGAAGCCCCCCGTCCAGCACGGCCACCGCGTCGTGGCCGAACGCACGGAACGTCCACCACACGCGCGCCGCGCTCACCACCCCGCGGACGTCGTAGGCCACCACCCGGTCGCCGCTGCCGATGCCCAGCGCGGCCACCGCGGCGGCGAACTGCGTGGCGGTGGGCAGCATGTGGGGCAGCGGCGTGCCTTGGTCGGCGATGGCGTCGATGTCGAAGAACACCGCGCCCGGCACGTGCGCCGCCTCGAACTCCGCACGCGGGTCACGCCCGAGGTGCGGCATGTGCCAGGTGCTGTCCACGACGCGCAGATCCGGCGCGCCCAGATGCTCGGCCAGCCACTCGGTCGTGACCACGGTATCCATGCTCACGGCCTGGCCTCGCCGGGGATCAGCGGCACCGGGCTCGTGCCCTCGTTGTCGAGCGCCTCCTCCCACGCCAGATATGCTTCCATCGCGGCCCGACCGCGCTCGTAGGGCTTGGGTACGAGATCGTCGGGCGTGTCGGCCAGCCGGGTGGCGCCGAGCTCCAGCGGGCGGCCCGCGGCGTCCCACGCGCGGGTGCCACCGGCCAGCACGCGGGCCGCGTAGCCCAGCTCGCGCAGCGTGGCGGCGGCCAGCGTCGACGCCGCGCCGTCGCCGCACGTCATCACGACGGATCGAGCGCGATCCGGCACCAGCGTCGCGACGCAATCCTCTAGCCGGCTGCGACAGACCCACGTGGCGCCCGGCACGTGGCCGCGTGTGTAGGCATCGCTCTGGTCCACGTCGAGGATCACGGCGTCGCCGAGATCGCCGGCCGCCACCGCGGGCACCGCGGCGCGCGCGGCGTCGAGACCGTGCGGCGTGGCCTGTAGATGTCCGGTCTCCGTCGCGCCGCCGGCCTGCACCCACGCCGGCAGCCCGCCCGCCAGCACGGCGACGTCGGGGAAGCCCATGCGCATGAGCCAGGCGGCGGTGAGCGTGGCGCGGGCGAAGCCGTCGCAGGCCAGCACGATCGTCGCGGCGCGTACGGCGATGCACTCGTCGGTTGCCTGCACCGCCTGCCCACCCGGCACCCACACGGCGCCGGCGATGTGGCCGGCCGCGTACTCCTCGCGCGTGCGCACGTCGAGCAGGTACGCGTTGCGCTGGCCCCGCCCGGCGAGCAGCGCGCGCAGGTCGTCGGGCGAGACGAAGCGAACGCCGTCCTCGGCCGCCACCCGCTTGGCCACCAGCGCGGCGGTCGCCCGGCTGCGCGGCGTCGCGGCCGGGGCCCAGCGAGCGGCGCCGCGCTCGAGCGTCAGCCCGGCCAGCTCCCAGCCCATCGTGCCGTTCTCGAGCGCGCCGATCGGATTCGGCAGCCCCATGCGACGCAGCGACTCGGCGCCGATGTACGAGCGCGTGCGGCCGCCGCAGTGCACGACGATCGGCTGGTCCGGACGCGTGATCAGCTCGGTGATGCGAAGGACCAGCTCGCCGCCCGGCATGCTGACGGCGCCGGGCACGCAGCCGCGCGCGTACTCCTCGGGCGTGCGGGAATCGACGATGACCATGTCGTCGCCGCGCGCGATGCGCTCGGCCAGCTCGCGCGGCGAGACCTGCGGTGTCTTGTGCTCGTGCAGCGCACGCTCGCCGAAGACCTTGCTCGGCACGTTGATGCCCTGCACGGTGGGCCGTCCGGTCGCCCGCCAGGCGGCCAGGCCGCCGTCGAGCCCGCGCACGTCGCGGTAGCCCATCGCCTGGGCCGTGGCCCGGGCGCGCGCGGCGAGCGCGCCGCCGTCGGCGTCCACCAGCACCAGCGGCGTGGCCGGCGCCGGGACCAGCGCGGGCAGCCGCAGCTCCAGCAGACGGCGCGGCAGCGCGGTGGTCCG
>JBGQLG010000293.1:0-5274 GCA_041499965.1 Methylomirabilia bacterium | reverse complement strand
GGGCTGACCTTCCTCGAAAAGGGTGGCCCCCGGATCGAGCGTCCGTTCCGTACACCGCCCGGCCAGATGCCTCAGCTCGATCGCTGGTAGCGACACGAAGTACGAGACTCGCCGGAGCACGTCCGGCCTCTTCACAGAGGCACTCGATCGCGGGCGGCTGCTAATGAGTCTCGTGTTGCACGAGGCTCATTAGAGGTCGGCCCCCGAGTACGAGAGGTTGAAGCTCTTGTTGCAGAGCGGAAAGTCCGGAACGATGTTCTTGAGCACCGCGTACTCCAGCGCCGGCCAGTTGCGGAAGGACGGATCCGCGACCTTGACGCGAGCCAGCGAGGCCGGCCCGTCGGCGAGCGCCCAGTACCAGATCGGGCCGCGCCAGGCTTCCACGACGACCGTGGCGTGCGCGCCGGCGCGGAGATCGCCGAGCGGAGCCGCCACGTCCCCGGCGGGCAGGTGATCGAGGATCGCGGTGATCAGCCGGGCCGACTCCCGGGCCTCGTCCAGTCGCACCATGGTGCGCGCCCAGACGTCGCCGGTGTCGTAGACCGGGACCCGCACGCCGAGCGCGTCGTAGGGGGCGAAGGGCGCGTCGCGCCGGGCGTCGGCCGCGATGCCGCTGGCGCGCGCCACCATCCCCACCACCTGCAGCTCCCGCGCGGTGCTCGTCGTGAGGCGGCCGGTGCCCTGCAGGCGCTCGAGGACCATCATGTTGTCGAGCGACAGGCGCGCCACCTCCTCGAAGTCGTGCACGAGGCGCTCGACGTCACGCGCCAGCGAGGCGAACGGCGTCGTCACGGCGCCGGCCACACCGCCCGGCACCACGGCGGCGCGGAGGAGTCGGTGGTCGGTGAGGCGCTCGTTCAGGCGCAGCAGCAGCTCGCGCAGGCGGAAGCAGTGGGCGTGACCGAACGCGAATCCCGTGTCGCTGACGATCATGCCGACGTCGCCGACGTGATTGTAGAGGCGCTCCAGCTCCAGCAGCACGGCCCGCAGGGCCGCGCCGCGGGCCGGCACGACGCAGCCCGCCAGCGCCTCCAGCGTCCGGCAGTAGGCGAGCGCGTGGCCCACGCTGGTGTCACCGGAGATCCGCTCGGCCAGCTCCCACGTCCGACCGAACGGCAGCGTCTCGAACAGCTTCTCGGTGCCCTTGTGCACGAAGCCCAGCCGCGTCTCGAGGTTGACGATGGTCTCGCCCTCGACGCTGAAGCGGAAGTGGCCGGGCTCGATGATGCCGGCGTGCACGGGGCCCACCGTGATCTCGAAGATGCCCTCCCCCTCGACGGTGCGGAAGGGGAACGGCTGCCCGTCGTCCGTCACGTCCGTCCGCGCGGGCACGTCACGGCGGAGCGGGTGATAGCCGGCCGGCCAGAACTGGTGCAGGGCCAGCCGGCGCAGGTCGGGATGACCCTCGGGCACGATGCCGAAGAGATCGTGGACCTCGCGCTCGAAGCGGCTCGCCGCGAACGACCGGGTGGCCAGCGAGGGCACGCGCGGGTCGCCGGCGGGGAGCGAGGCCAGCAGCGTCACGACCGGGCGGTGCGTCGGCGGCGCGAACACGTAGACGAGCGTGAAGTCACCGCTCGAGCCGCGGGTGTCGGCGGCCGTGAACAACTGCAGCTCGAGCCCCAGCGCTCGGAGCGCGTCGGCCAGGAGCGGCATGCGGGCGGGTTGCCCCTGCGCGCGCAGCGCCTCGCCGTCGCGGGCGATGGCGGTGGCGCCGTGGTCGTCGAGCGCGCGCTCGACCTCGAGCACGCTCATGGCGTGACCACGGCCGTGATGCTGGCCAGGGTGCCGGCCAGGCCGGGCGGCCACGCGAGCCCCGTGAGGACGAGCAGGATGAGCGCGGCGATCATTGGCACCGACGCCCACCCGCGCGGCTCGAGCCCGCGCCCGGCCGCCTCGCCGTGGAGCATGCGCTGGAGCGTGCGCAGGAGCCCGGCGAAGGCGATGACCAGCAGGACGACCGCGGTGACCGCGACGACGGCGTGGCCCGCCGCGAAGCCGGCGCCGATGATCATCACCTCGCTGACGAAGAGCCCGAAGGGCGGCAGGCCCAGCAGGGCCAGCATCGCCGCGAAGAAGAGCGGCCCGCTCAGGGGCAGCCGCGCGAGGAGTCCCCGGACGGCCTCGATCTCCAGCGAGGCGTAGGCGGCCCGGATCCGTCCCGAGAGGAGGAAGAGCACGGACTTGGCGAGTGCGTGGTTGGCGATGTGCAGGACGGCGCCGGCGACGCCCCACGGCCCGCCGAAGCCCAGGCCGAGGCTGACGAGGCCGAGGTGCTCCACGCTCGAATAGGCCAGCATGCGCTTGTAGTTTCGGGGGTTCCAGAGGAACGCAGCGGCCACCGCCATCGACACCAGCCCGAGCCCCAGGAGCAGGCGGCCCGCGACCGCCGGGCCGGCCGCGACGTCCACGATCGACTTGAATCGAAGGATCGCGTAGACCCCGATGGCCAGCAGGATCCCGGACATCATCGCGCTCACCGGCGCCGGCGCCTCGCTGTGCGCGTCGGGCAGCCACGTGTGCATGGGCGCGAGCCCCGCCTTGGTGCCGTAGCCGACCAGCAGGAACACGAAGGCCAGCTCCACGATCGGCGCCGGCAGTCCCGGCGCGAGCTGCTGCAGCGTCGTCCACCGCAGCGCGTGCTCGGCGCCGCCGAAGCGCGTGACGTCGGCGAAGTACACGAGCACGGTGCCCAGGAAGGCCACCGCGATGCCCACCGAGCAGATGAGGACGTACTTGTACGAGGCCTCCAGCGAGGCGCGCGTGCGCTCGAAGTTGACGAGGACGACCGAGGCCAGCGTGGTGCCCTCGACGGCGACCCACATGAAGCCCAGGTCGTCGGTGGTGACGGCCAGCAGCATCGTGAAAACGAAGAGGTGGAAGAATGGATAGAACTGCCGGGCCGCGCCATGGGCGTAGTGCGGCGCCTCGACCGCCGCCAGTCCTGCCACCACCCCCACCAGCCCGACCATCCACGCCGACAGCGCGTCGGCGCGCAGGAAGCCGTCCAGCGCGGTGAGCGTCGCCGCCTGCCGGAGGACCGCCACGCTCACGGCCAGGGCGAGGGCGAGGGTGGCCAGGGCGGTGAGGCCGTGCACCACGACCGCCGCGCGGCCGCCCGCCCGGAGGAGGATCACGGCGCCGGCGAGCGGGACGGCCAGGAGCACGATCAGGAGCATCAGCCGCGCAGCTCCCGCAGCAGGTCCACGTCCAGCGTTGCGTGCTCGTGCCGGATCTGCATCACCAGGCCCTCGGCCACCAGGACCACCACGAGGACGTCCAGGAACACGCCGGCCTCGACGAGGCCGGGCAGGCCGTAGGCGGCCAGCAAGCCGAGCGCGAAGATCCCGTTCTCGAGCATGAGGAAGCCGAGGATCTGGCCCACGGCGTCGCGCCCGGTCACGCAGGCATAGAGGCCGACCAGGGCCATGGCGAACGCCAGCGGGATACCCCCGCGCGTGGGCAGCGCGCTGCTCGCGGTGACGGGCAGCATGATCGCGTAGGCGCCGACGACGAGCATCCCGGCGACGAGGAGGCGGACGCCGGCCGAGCGCCCGGGCTCCAGCGGTCGCGGCGGCGCGCCCTCACCCATGCGGGCCAGCGCGCGCGGGATCCACCAGGCCTTCACCACGACGAGGGCCACGGCGACGATGAGCAGACCGTAGCGGGCCGCGAAGACGGCGATCGTCACGGCCTGCGCGGCCAGCAGCAGCGACTGCAGGGCGAGCAGGCGCACGCGGGCGGGCCGGCTCTGCCGCCACACCATGAGCAGCGTGGTCACCAGGCCCAGGAACGCGAGGAAGTTCGACAGGTCGCTCATCGCAGGAGGAACACCGACAGCACCGACAGCAGCGCCAGCGCGAACGAGCCGGCCAGCAGCTCGGGCACGCGGAAGAGACGAAGCTTGGCCACCGTGGTCTCCACCACCGCCAGGCCCACGGTGAGCACGGCCAGCTTGCCGGCCAGCACGACGAGCCCGAGCAGGATGGTGCCCGGGGCCGCGGTGACGGGCATGCCCCAGGGCAGGAAGAGGTTGGCCAGCAGCGTCATGAAGAGGAAGAGCTTCATCGCCGCGGCCCACTCGACCAGAAGCAGGTAGTGTCCCGAGTACTCCAGCACCATCGCCTCGTGGATCATCGTCAGCTCGAGGTGGGTCGCGGGATTGTCCACCGGCAGCCGTCCCGTCTCCGCCAGCATCACGATGAAGAGCGCGCTGAAGGCCAGCAGGTGGCCGGGGTTGGCGGCGAGTAGCGGCTCGTGGGTGAAGCGCTCGACGATGCCGCCGAGGTTGGTCGTCCCGGCCCGGAGCGCCAGCCCGAGGATCGCCACCATGATCGTGGGCTCGGCCAGCGCCGCCACCGCGACCTCGCGGCTGGACCCCATGCCCCCGAAGGCGCTGCCGGCGTCGAGGCCGGCCAGGGCCAGGAAGAAGGTGCCGAGGACGAAGAGGTACATGAGGAGTACCAGACCCGCGAAGTCCAGCACGGGCCGGGCCAGCACGAGCGGCACGATCAAGGCGGCCACCACCATGGTGGCGAACAGCACGTAGGGCGTGACCCGGAAGATCCACGAGGTCGTCGTCGAGACGACCACTTCCTTGCGCAGGAGCTTGACGAGATTGGCGTACGGCTGGAGCACCCGGGGGCCGCGACGGCCGACGAGCCGCGCCTTCAGCGTGCGCAGCGCGCCGACCAGGAGCGGGGCGCCGGCCGCCACCACGAGCACCTGGAGCACCGCCAGGACGACGTCGATCATCGCAGCGCGAGGAGCACGAGGAGCGCGACGAAGATGTAGGTCAGGTAGGCGGTCGAGCTGCCCGACTGCAGGTGCTGCACCAGCGCGATCGCCGAGCGCAGGGCCGTGAGCACCGGACGATAGAGCCACTCCTCGAAGATCGACCGGGCCGGATTCGTGTACGCGATGCGCTGCACGAACAGGCGCGACGCCGGATGCACGTCGAGCTCCAGCCGCTTGACCGGGCGATAGAAGAACCGGAAGACGCGCTTGAACGGATCGGCGAACGCCGCCGCCGTGTACTCCATCCGCGCCGTCTGCCGCATGCGCCCGCAGCCCCACGTCTCGTAGAGCCGGCGCCGGCGCGACACGCCGGCCAGCGCCAGGGCGACGAACGGCACCGCGAGCCCGAGCACCAGGGCCGCGGCGATGGCCAGCGTCGACAGCCGCGCGAAGCTCTCGGAGACGCTCAGGGTGGCGAGGTCGCCCCACGTCTCGGGGGCGGCCGCCCCGACCACGGGGCCGGCGACGGCGCCGAGC
>JBGQLG010000292.1:0-5283 GCA_041499965.1 Methylomirabilia bacterium | reverse complement strand
TGACACGTACTGATCGGGCCACGGCAGCTCCACCCCCTGCTCGCGGGCGGCGTGACGCGTCCAGTACGGGTCGTAGAGGTGGGCGCGGGCCAGGACGCACAGGTCGGCCCGGCCGGCGGCCAGGATCGAGTTGACGTCGGCATAGGAGGCGACACCGCCGACGGTCATCGTGGGGATGCCGGCTCCCTGACGAATGAGATCGCTGAACGGTGTCTGGAACAGACGGCCGTAGGCCGGCTCCTGCTCGGGCACCGTGTTGCCCGCCGAGACGTCGACGATGTCGCAGCCGTGCACACGGAGCGCCCGCGCCACCTCGACGGCCTCGGCGGCGGACAGCCCGCCCTCCATCCAGTCCGTCGCCGACAGGCGCACCGACATCGGCTTGGCGGCCGGCCACGCCGCGCGGACGGCGTCGAAGACCTCGAGCGGGAAGCGCAGGCGGTTGGCCAGGGCGCCGCCGTACGCGTCACGGCGGCGGTTGGTCAGCGGCGACACGAACGAGGCCAGCAGGTATCCGTGGGCGACGTGCAGCTCGAGCAGGTCGAAGCCGGCCTCCGCCGCCATGCGGGCGGCCCGCACGAAGTCCTCGCGCACGGCGTCCATGTCGGTCCGGTCCATCTCGCGCGGCACCTGGCTGTGGGGAAAGTACGGGACGGCGGACGCGGAGATCAGCGGCCAGTTGCCCTCGGGCAGCGGCTCGTCGATCCCCTCCCACAGCCGCCGCGTGGAGCCCTTGCGCCCGGCGTGGGCCAGCTGGATGCCGATCCGCGCGGGGCTCTGCCCATGGACGAAGTCCACGATGCGCTTCCACGCGGTGACGTGCTCGGGCTTGTACATCCCGGTGCACCCGGGACTGATGCGGCCCTCGCGGCTGACGTCGGTCATCTCGGTCATCACCAGGCCGGCGCCGCCGACCGCACGGCTGCCCAGGTGCACCAGATGCCAGTCGCCCGGCGTGCCGTCCTCGGCCGAGTACTGACACATCGGCGAGACGACCACCCGGTTGGCCAGCACCAGGCCACGCAACCGGAACGGCGTGAACATCGGCGGCGGGGGCGGTGTCGCCGACACCGCGACGCCGCTCTGCTGGGCCGCCTTCTCGGCGAACCAGCCGTCGACGGTGGCGACGAACTTGGCATCGCGGGCCCGGAGCGTGTCGTGCGTCACCCGCAGGCTGCGCGTCAGCAGGCTGAAGGCGAACTGGGCCGGCTCCAGCCGTCCGTGATAGCGCTCGGTCTGCTCGAACCACTCGAGGCTCGTCTGGGCCGCGCGCTGCAGCGCCTCCACCTGGGGCCGCCGCTCCGCCTCGTAGGCGTCCAGGGCTCGGCCGACGTCGGTGGTGTCGCACAGGCTGCCGCAGAGCGCGATGGCGTCCTCCATGGCCAGCTTGGTGCCGGAGCCGATCGAGAAGTGCGCGGTGTGGGCGGCGTCGCCGATCAGGACGATGTTGTCGTGGCGCCAGCGGCCGTTCCGGATGACGGGGAAGCTGCGCCAGAGCGAGCGGTTCTTCAGCAGCGGGTGGCCGTCCAGCTCGCGGGCGAACAGCGCCTGGGCGAAGGCGACCGTGTCGTCCTCGCTCGCCTCGTCGAGCCCGGCCCGCCGCCAGGTGTCCTCGGTGCACTCCAGGATGAAGGTCGAGTGCTGCGGGTCGTAGCTGTAGGCGTGCACGCGCCAGAGCCCGGCGTCGTCCTCCTTGAACATGAACGTGAAGGCGGGGAACGGACACGTGGTGCCGAGCCACACGAAGCGGTTGCGGCGCCAGTCGATCCTCGGCTCGAAGTGGCGCGCGTAGCGCTGCCGCACCCACGAGTTCACGCCGTCGGCCGCCAGCACCAGGTCGGCGCCCTCCCAGGCCGCCGCCCGGTCGATCTCGGTCGAGAACGTCGTGACCACGCCGAGCTCGGTCGCGCGCGCCTGCAAGATGTCGAGCAGCCGCTGGCGCGACAGCCCGGAGAAGCCGTGCCCGGTCGAGGTCAGCACCTGGCCCTGGTAGTGGATGTCGATGTCGTCCCAGTGGGCGAACGCCCGCGTGATGGCGTCGTACGTCTCGGCGTCGGCGTCCCGGAAGTTGTCCAGGGTGGCGTCGGAGAAGACGACCCCGAACCCGAAGGTGTCGTCGGGCCGGTTGCGCTCGAGGACCAGGACGTCGTGGGCGGGATCGGCCTTCTTCATCAGGATCGCGAAGTACAGGCCGGCCGGCCCGCCACCGATCGAGACGATCTTCACTGGTTGATTGTACCGGACGGGCACGCGACCTCGACGGTCCGTATCGTGCACGGCGCTGGCTCCTCGACCGCGCTCGACGCGCAGCCCGTACGGCTGGCGGCGCTGACGAGGTCCGACCGACGCCAGCTCAGGCTTGGTCTGGCGACGTATCCCACGCCGCGGCGACGAACACCTTACCGTTGCCGAGGCCCCGGGTGCGGGCGGCCCGGCACAGCAACGACAGGACCTCGTCGACCCGGTCGTCCGGCACGATCAACTCGATCCGGAGCTTGGCGACCGTGTCGATCTCGTACACGGCGCCACGGTAGACCGTCTTCCACCCGCGGTGCCGCCCCTTCCCCCACACCTGGGAGATCGTCACGTCGCCGAGCATCGCAGCGTCCAGCGCCGTCATCACCGCTCCGAGCGCCTGCGGCTTGATGATCGCTTCGATCTTCCTCATGGGCTCCCCGTCGAGGGCGTCCGCTGCACCGCCAGGCAGGCAAGCGACGTGCCGCGGCCCCGGCGCGCACCGTCCTGCGGCCCGGCGCACGTCACGTCCGTGGGGCATCTCCCCCGGGCAACGCCAGCGCCGCCGGATCGCCCGACGGGCGCCCCCGGGGATCGACCACGATGAACGATCCACTGCCCATGCAAGCAGCAGTCGCATCGCCACTGCTCGATCATTCGGCAGGCGCTGGCAGGCCGCTCGTGTCGTTAAGCCCGCGTAAAAATGCTTTCACTGGGCCCGTGGTGGCGCGGCACAACGCTTGCTCCCTGTCCCGCCGAACCGCGACGACGACGTCGCCGACTCGGTCAATGCTGCCCGAGGAAGTCTCGAACTACTTCCATAGGAAGGGGACAGAGATGACCCAGGGCACCCGGACGATTTCAGTCGGACGAACACTGCGGATATCGGCCATCGCGCTCGTGGTCGGCGGGCTGCTGGCGGCCGGCGGCTGGGTGTTCGCCCAGGACAAGCCCGCCGCACCCGCCGCGCCGCCGGCCCCGACCGCCGCGGCCACACCGCCCCCGCCGTCCAAGCCCGATCCGGCCGGCACCGCCACCGGCGGAATCGCCGACGTCACGGCCAAGACCGCGGGCAAGCCCACGCTCGAAGAGATCGCCGAGTTCGCGGGCCACAACCGGGTCTCCCTCAACCTGATGTGGACCCTGCTCACCGGCTTCCTCGTCATGTTCATGCAGGCGGGCTTCGCCCTCGTCGAGACCGGCTTCACCCGCGCCAAGAACGTCGCGCACACCATGATGATGAACTTCATGGTCTACGCCATCGGCATGACCGGGTACTGGATCTGCGGCTTCGCCTTGCACATGGGCGGGCTTGGCGCGCTGTCGACGATGGGCGGGACCGGCCTGCTCGACAGCGAGTTCACCATCAGCCTGCTGGGCAAGGACTTCGGGCTCTTCGGGATGAAGGGCTTCTTCCTGGCCGGGTCGACGTACGACGTGGCGGTGTTCGCGCTGTTCCTCTTCCAGATGGTGTTCATGGACACGGCGGCCACGATCCCGACCGGCGCCATGGCCGAGCGCTGGAAATTCTCCTCGTTCGTGGTCTACGCGTTCTTCCTGTCGATGTTCAGCTACCCGATCTTCGCCAACTGGGTGTGGGGCGGCGGCTGGCTCTCCCAGCTCGGCAAGAACTTCGGGCTGGGTCACGGCCACGTCGACTTCGCGGGGTCGTCGGTCGTGCACATGGTCGGCGGGGTGACCGCGCTGGCCGGAGCCATGGTGCTGGGGCCGAGGATAGGCAAGTACAACAAGGACGGCTCGGCGAACCCGATCCCGGGCCACAACATCCCGATGGGCGTGCTCGGCTGCTTCATCCTGGCCTTCGGATGGTTCGGCTTCAACCCGGGGAGCACCCTGGCCAGCAGCGACCTCCGTATCTCGGTCATCGCCGTGAACACCATGCTGGCGTCGGCGTCGGGCGCGATCTTCGCGATGTTCTACATGTGGAAAAAGTACGGCAAGCCCGACCCGAGCATGATGGTCAACGGGATGCTCGCGGGCCTCGTCGCGATCACGGCCCCCTGCGCCTTCGTGTCCAGCTTCTGGGCCTTCTTCATCGGCGCGGTGTCCGGTGTGCTGGTCTGCTGGGCCGCGATCTTCATCGAGACGGTGATGAGGGTCGACGATCCGGTCGGCGCCATCGCCGTCCACGGCGTCAACGGCGCCTGGGGCGTGCTGAGCCTCGGCCTCTTCTCCGACGGCACCTACGGCGACGGCTTCAACGGCGTCGAGGGCACCGTCCGCGGTCTGTTCTACGGCGGCGCCAGCCAGTTCGTGGCCCAGATCATCGGCACCGTGACCTGCTTCGTCTTCATCTTCGCGGCGTCCTACGCCTTCTTCAAGATCTACGACCTGGTGTGGGGCATGCGTGTCAGTCCCGAGGTCGAGCTGGAAGGCCTCGACGTGCCCGAGATGGGGGCCCACGGCTATCCCGAGATCCAGGGGCCGGCGACGCTCGTCCACGCGATGGGGTTGTCCACGCCGAAGGCGCCGGCGATGTCGACGATCGCGCCCGAGCGCTCGCGCTAGGGCGCCGGCATGAAGAAGATCGAGGCGATCATCAAGCCGTTCAAGCTCGACGACGTGAAGGAGGCCCTCACGAGGGCCGGCATCGTCGGGATGACGCTGAGCGAGGTGCGAGGGTTCGGGCGGCAGAAGGGGCACACCGAGATGTATCGCGGTGGCGAGTATGTGGTGGACTTCCTGCCCAAGATCAAGATCGAGGTCGTGACGACCAACGAGCGCGCGCCCAAGGTCGTCGAGCTGATCATCGAGGCGGCGCGCACGGGCGCGATCGGCGACGGCAAGATCTTCGTCCTGGCGCTCGAGGACGTCGTGCGCATCCGCACGGGCGAGCACGGCGAGGGCGCGATCTAGCTCCGGGAGCCTCGCCGCCACCGGGCGCGCAGCCTGGCCAGAAGAAAGCGCCAGGCCAGCTCCGTCCGGTGGCGACGCAGGCTCGCCTCGCCCAGCGCGACCAGCGCGAACAGGCGGCACAGGCGCGCGTCGAGGGCGGCGGCCCGGATGATCGCGTCGGCCAGCGCGGGA
>JBGQLG010000291.1:0-5322 GCA_041499965.1 Methylomirabilia bacterium | reverse complement strand
TGCACGTACACGCGGTTGACGTTGACGCCCAGTGCTGCGGACATGCGCATGTTCTGCGAGGTGGCGCGGAGCACGACGCCGAAGCGGGTCTTGTAGATGAACGCCCACAGGAAGGCGGCGGCCAGGCCGCCGACCGCGATGACGAGGAAGTTGTAGGTCGGATAGATCGACTCGCCGATCGTGACGCTGCCGAAGTTCTCGAAGAGGATGCTGGCCGTCAGGGGATAGGGCCCCCAGATGAATCGGATCGCGTCCTCGAGGATCATCAGCAAGCCGAACGTCACCAGCAGCTGATACTCCTCGGCCCGCTTGTAGAACGGCCGGAGCAGGGTGGGCTCCAGCAGGGCGCCGAGGGCGGCGGCGGCGAGGGCGCCGGCGGGCAGCAGCACCAGCAGCAGCAGGATCGAGGGCTCCCGGCCGCCGGCCTGCAGGCGGGTGACCTGCGTCCCGACGACCCAGGCGGTGACGTAGGCGCCGAACGCGTAGAGGTTGCCGTGGGCGAGGTTCACGATGCGCATGACCCCGTAGATGAGGCTGAGCCCGCCCGCGATCAGGAAGAGCACCGAGGCGTAGAGCAGCGAGTTCAGGACGTGGATGACGAGGATGTCCATCAGTCGCCCACGCGGTAGGAGAGCACCTTCACCTCCGGGTTCACGAGGTTGCCGTTGAGTGCCAGCGCCAGCACGACGCGGTAGGCGCCGGGCTTCACGCGCCCGGCCAGATCGACGACCAGCCGACCGCCCTGCACGTCGCGCGAGGCGCCGGCGGCGACGACCTCGTCGCCGGGTCCCACCACTATCCAGTGCACCGTCAGCGGCTCCCGCGTCGCCTCCCCGGGCGGCGCGGGCGTGAACGGCTCGCGCACGATCTTATACGACCGCCCGGCTTTCACGACGTTTTCCACGTCGGCCTGGACGGCCAGCTGGTCGCCCTTGCGATCGACCGCCTTGATGTAGGCGCGCACCGGAATGGCGAACTGGTCGAACGAGCCCACGCCGAGCGGATACGTGAAGTCGCGGAAGACCGGCAGCGTCGCCGTCGCGGCGGTCACCCGGCCGACCTGGTAGGGACCGGCCGTCACCAGAAAGTGGCCGGTCTTGCGATGGAACTGGGCCAGCGCGTGCCAGCGCTGGCGCGCCTCCTCGGTGGTGATGAGGCCGCGGAGCGTGTCGGGCACCCAGCCCCGCCGCTCGAATTCCGTCACCAGCTTCGCCAGCGCGGCGCCCGTCTTGGCGTCGCGCACCAGGTCCAGCCACGGCACCCGGCGGCGCCGTGCCTCACGCTCGGAGAAGGCGCCCAGCCCGCGCCCGACCGCCTGCTCCATGAGCGCCATCACCGGCCACGGCACCGGGCTCCACGGGGGCGCCAGCGCGGCGGCGTAGCGCGGGTCGGCCGCCGTCTTCAGATAGACCTCGACCAGCGGCACCTGGTAGAGGAGCTGCATCTCGCCGATGGCCCGGACCTCCGTGTCGACCCGCACCACCCGCACCGCGCCGAGTGCCTGCCGCACCGCGGCGGTGGCGCGATCGACCTCGGGGTCGTAGGTGCGGGCGCCGCTGACGCCCCAGCGCGACGCGAAGGCGTACGGATAGAGGATGTCGGCGACGCTCATCCGCTGCTCGTCGTGGAAGTTCGACAGCAGCACGCGATAGACGACCTTCACCCGGGCCGTGACGCCGGCGCCGGCCGGCTTCAGCTCGCCACCGGCCGGGACCAGCGCATCCGCCGGGATCTCGCCGCCGTCCTCGATCGCCCCCGGCCGCGCCCGGTTCGGGGCGAAGCGCGCGTTGTCGGGATCGAGCAGCAGCGCCGGATCGCCCACGGCCGCCCACACCGCGCGCCCGGCCGGATCGGTGAAGCCGGCGACCGGATTCCAGGCCGCCCGCGCGCCGCCCTCGACGCCGACGTGGAGCCAGCCGTTCCAGGGAAAGTCCTTGAGCTTCACGGTGCGCAGGAACATCGGCGCGATGACGCCGGCCTGCGAGTCGACCGCGATGTTCTCGACGCCCTCGGAGTAGTCGTCGTTGAGGGCCTCGCGGCGCAGCGTGTAGCCGAGCACCACGCGCTCGCAGCCCGCCGTCGCCTGGGCCACGATGCGGCGCTCCAGGTTGATCCGCTCCGCCGGCGGCAGCGGGTCACCCTCGGTGCGGCGGCGCACCGCCTCGTCGACCGCCCGCCGTGTCGCCGGCGGCAGCGCCGGCGCCTGCAGCAGCCAGGCCTGGAACCAGCCCTCCTTCAGCCACGGGGGGCCGTGCCAGCCGCCCAGCCGCGTCTCGACGCCGTCGAGCAGCGAGGGCAGCGTGATCTCCTCGACCACGGCGTCAGCGTCCTTCGCGACGGTCACGCCGGCGGCGGTGAGCGTACGAGCGAGCGGCCCGGCGGCTCGCACGCTGGGCACCGCCCCGGGGACGCGCTCACGCGCGCGCTGGGCGAGGTCGTACTGCTGCACGTAGTCGTCGTGGTACGGCGTCACCGGCCACGGGTGCCCGACGAACGGAGCCTTGGCGCCCAGCGCCCGCACGACGGCGGCACCCGCGGCGCAGCGCGCGGCGGGCTCGCCAGCCGGTCGTGTGAACGTCAGCACCATGAAGCCGCGCAGCGACTCCACGTAGCGAATCTTCTCGGGCGGGCGGTCGGGGAACGGGTCGCTGCCGATGTACGCGTGCAGCGTGTTCTTGACGAGGAGCGGGCCAGCCGTGCGCGGGTCGACCCAGTGCACGGTGACTTCTTGCGGATAGAACGAGGGATAGAAGGTGAGCTCGTGGCCCGCCCAGGCGGGCGGCGCGAGCAGGAGCACCATCAGGACGGCGGCGGCGACTCTCACGGAAGGACGACGGGGGCCGGGCAGTGCGGCCCGGCCCCCGAAGGTGAAACCGCTCAGGCCTTGGCCTGGGGCCAGGTCTTGTCGATCCAGGTGTACGTCGAGGTCGGCTCGCCCTTCGGCCAGCCGGGAGGCGCCGTGATGGAGCGGATCGGGATCGTGATGATGCGCGCCGGATCCAGGATGGGGAACGGATACTCGTCGGTGTTCTTGCTGAACCCGATCATCGCGTCCTTGTAGCCCTGGTGGTTGTCCGGCCGGATGTACACGTAGCCCGCCGGGCCGGCCAGCATCATGCCCTCGAGCATGGCGATGATGGCGTCGTCCTCCGGCCAGCCGCCGACCAGCCGGTTGGCCTTCTCGATGGCCGCCTTCAGCATGTAGGTCGTGGTGTACGCGCCCTCGGCCTGGAAGTTCGGGTACTCGTTGAAGCGCGCGTGGTACTTCTCCACGAACGTCTTGTTGAGAGGCCACTTGTCGCCGCCGGGATACGTGAAGTGGTAGTTGCTGTGCACGCCGGCGATGACGCCTTCCGGATGGTCCTTGCCCAGCGCGTGCGGCGCGACGCCGAGCGCCAGGGTGGTGGCGAACTTCGCCTTCTGGAACATGCCGTAGCGCAGCGCCTGCTTGTACATGGCCACGTAGTCGCCGCCCCACACGGAGGAGACGATGAGGTCGGGCTTGGAGGCGATGGCCTTGGTGATGTGCGAGGAGAAGTCCGTCGTGCCCAGCTTGGGCCAGCCCTCGGAGACGATCTCCGCCGCCGGCATCATCTTCTTCATGACGATCTTGATGTGATCGAACGCATTGCGCCCGTAGGAGTAGTCGGGGTGAATGTGGGCGATGCGCTTGGCCTTGGGCCACGTCTGCACGATGGCCAGGGCCGTGGTGATGCCGTCCGCCGACTGGATGTTCGTGGTGCGGAACACGTAGTGCGGATTGGGCACGGCCTTGTCGAAGAGGAAGTCGGTGCAGCCGTCGACGAACATCGTCAGGACCTTGAGCTCCTCGGCCACGGGGCCGAGCGCCGGCGTGTTGCCCGAGGAGGTGATGCCGCAGAAGAAGTCGATCTTCTCCGACAGCTTCAGCCGCCGCAGCTCCTTGACGTTGGCGTCGGTACCCGCGTTTTCGTCCGCCTTGAGCAGCTCGATCTTGCGCTTGCCCAGCAGGCCGCCCGCCGCGTTGATCTCCTCGGAGGCGAGCTGCTGGCCCTTGAACATCGGCTCGCCCAGGACCGCGGCGGGGCCGGTGAAGAAGGTCATGTGGCCGATCTTGAACGGAGTGTCCGGGATGGTGCCCTTCGGGGTGCCCTGAGCGTGGGCCACTCCGACGGAGGGCAGACCAGGCAGGACCGCCAGCGACGCGCCCATCGTGACGCCGAGACCGGTCAGAAAATCACGTCGATTCACTTCCGCCATGTGTGTCCCTCCGTTGGGTGACTGCGGAATCAAGTTGCGGCGACCCGCCCGTACAGCGTGCACACGCTGTAACATGTGGTCCGACCACCAGTCAAGACGCCACTATACGCCACTATAATGAGCGACATGCCCCACGGGTTTCCGGGAGCCTTGCGAGCCGTCGTCCGCGGCGTCGGCCGCGCGCTCCGAGCCAGGCCCGGCGCGGTCGCGCTGGCCGTGGTGGGCGTCCTGGCCCTCGACGTGCTGCTGCCGCCGCTGATCCTCTCCGTTGCCCGCAAGCCCTGGACTTACTTCACGTTCAACCCGTGGCTCAAGCGCCTGCCGGAGTACCTCGTGTCGGCGACGCCGTGGTCGGAGAAGCTCGATTTCCTCGGGCGGGTGGCGCTGTTCTGGTTCTCCGCCGACGGGCCGTACGGGCAGCCCGAGTGGGGCTTCGCGGTGGACGGCGGCGACGTCGTGCGGTTCCTGCTGACCGCGCTGCTCGTCGGGATCTACGTCGCGCTGTGGCTCGAGCGCCGGGCGGCGGGCCCGCGGGGTTGGCGGGCGGGGTCGGGGCGGGCGGGCGGTGGCGTCGCCGCGGTGGCCAGCGTGCTGGGGTTGTCGACCGGGCCTTGTAGCGTCGTGGGGTGTGGGGCGCCTGTGCTGCCGGTGGTCGGTCTGGTCTTCGCGGGGTTGTCGAGCACGACACTGGCGATGATGTCGCTGGTGTCTCGCGTGTCGGCGATTGCGGTGGTGGTGCTGCTGCTGATCGCGATTGTGTGGCTCGGCTGGCGGGCCGGCGCCGGCCCGCGCAGATTGGGGGCCAGGCCGGCGCCGGACTCGGGGCAGGAGGGCGAGGAGCACCCCGGTTGCTGACGCGAGCGAGATCCTACTCCCGCGCTGGGCGGGAACTACTTGGGGAACGGTGGGCAGAGAAGGGATTGGACCACCGACACCAGGATCTTCAGGAAGTCGCGCGCAACGAGCAGCGTTTCGTCCGAGCGCTGCCCGGTCACTCGTCCGGGGGCCGGCGGCGGACGTCGAGGCGCCCGATCGCGACCAGGATGCCGAAGATGATGGCCTCCGGGCGCGGCGGACAGCCGG
>JBGQLG010000290.1:0-5334 GCA_041499965.1 Methylomirabilia bacterium | reverse complement strand
TACTTGGCCAGGCCGTCGCGCTCGGCGCCCCGCAGGTCCGTCTCGGGGGCGCCGTGGCCGGCGAAGAAGATCACCACGGTGTCGTCCTTACGGGCCGAGCGGGCCAGGAAGGTGCCGAGCGCCCAGCGGATGTTGCGCAACGTCGGCTTGCGCTCGGCGTTGTCCGTCAGCAGCACCACGTGGTCCTTGGCGAAGCCGCCCGGGCCGGTCAGCGTCCGGTAGACGGCCTCGGCGTCGGGCACCGCGTAGCGCAGGCGGGGGATCGCCGCGCTCTGATACTGCCCGGCGCCGATGACGACCGCCCACTGCTCGCGCGTGACCGGCGACGGCGGCGCCACCGGCCCGGTGGCGGCCGGCGTGAAGACGACCGTGCGCACGTCCTGGCGGACGGTGCCGTCGGGCTCGGCGGCCGTGAGCGTGAGCGTGTTGGAGCCGGCGACGAACGTCACCGGCACGCTCACCACGACCGACTTCGGCGCGCCGCTCTCGCTCTGGCGGTGCACCTCGGCGCCGTTCAGCGTCACCACGACCCGGGCGATGCCCTTGCTGGAGCTGGCGGTGCCGGTGACGATCAGCGAGGCGTCGCGCACCGTGTCCTGGTCCGACGGGTTGCGGAAGGTGACGGCCAGCGGCTCGATCCGCTCGGCCGTCCCCGCGGTGGCCGTGGCGGTGGCCACGCGCTTGTACTCGAGCTGGCGGTCCTTGGCCTCGAAGGCGAAGCGGAAGACGCCGCGCAGCGCCCCGTCGGCGTGCAGCGTCAGCGTGGCCCGCGAGGCGAACGAGGTGTTGTAGCGGATCACCACGCGGTCCTGGCCCGTGTCGATGGTGAGGGGCACCGGCGTCAAGTCGGCGTCGGCGACGCCGGAGCGGGCGACCACCACCCACGTGTCACCCTCGCGCTTGACCGAGTCGATCACCAGCAGCCGTGCGGAGACGGTGAAGTCGAGATCGCCCTCCCAGCGTCCCATCAAGAGCTTTGGCAGCGCGGTGGCGAGCTCGGGCTGGGTGGACGGCGCCAGCGGCGGGCTCGCGGCGGCCGTCGTCGTCTCGGCGCGGGCGGATGCCGAGCGCGAGGTGGCCGTCGGCGCCGCCGCGGCCTTGCTGACGCGGTCGAGCGCGGTGGACGGCGCCGGCTCGCTTCCCCGCGCGGTGCGCTTGAGGTCGATCGGCCGGTCCTGGTTCTCATTGGCCAGTCTGAACGTCCCCCGCAGCAGGGTGTCGCCCTGCAGCGTGAGGCGCACGGCGGATGCCAGGGGAGTGACGAAGCGCAGCGTGAGCGCGCCGCCGGTGTCGTCCACGACGCCGGCGAGGCTGTTGAGGTAGAGCCCGGTGGTGCCGTACTCGATCTGGGCGGTCCAGCCGTCGCCCTTGCGGCTCACGCTGTGAACGATCAGCGTCCGGTCGGGGAAGGTGAGATCGACCTCGCCGTCCCAGCGACCGACGAGCCGGGCGGGATCGGTGGCGGCGAGCGGGGGCGCCGGGGCGCGGACGGCGTCGGACAGGGTCGCGCAGCCGGTCAGGAGCATCACCATCAGGAGGGCCCAGCCGGCGCGCCCGCGCAGCCTCACCCGGCGATTCTACTGTGACGCGCTCTCCGGCCGGGAGGACTCCCTCAGCGGCGCGCAGCGAGCGTGGCGATGGCGCCGCGGGCCAGCGCGTCGACGCGGTCGTTCATGACGTCGCCGCTGTGGCCCTTCACCTTGTGCCAGACCACGTCGTGGCGGCGGGTCTGGTCGATGAGCCGCTCCCACAGGTCGCGGTTGGTCACCGGCTTCTTGCCGGCGCCGAGCCAGCCGTTCTGCTCCCACCGCTCGTACCAGCGCTGCTCGAAGCAGTTCATGACGTAGGCGCTGTCGGTGTAGACGTGGACGCGACGGCGGTCGGGGATGGCGGCCAGGCCCTCGAGGGCCGCGGTCAGCTCCATGCGCTGGTTGGTCGTGTGAGGCTCGGCGCCGGCGATCTCGCGCTCGCCGCCGTCGTTGATGATCGCCGCCCACCCGCCCGGGCCGGGATTGCCGCTGCAGGCACCGTCGGTGTAGACGGTGACGTCGCTACTCACTCCTGCCAGTAGAGGTAGCGGCCGCAGCTCTCGCAGCGCATCATCGGCGTCAGCGACGAGCGCAGCTCCTGGATGGCCTGGGGGCGGATCGATACGCGGCAACCGCCGCAGAACGCCGTCGCCGTCACCACCGCCACCGCCACCCCGTTGCGCGCGCGCAGGAGCCGGTCGTAGTCCGACAGCAGGCCGGGCGGGATGTCCTTGGCGCGGCCGTTGCGCTCGACCCGCAGGCCGCCCAGCTCTTGCTGGACGGCGGCCAGCTTCTTGCGCACGACGCCCTCGTCCTGGGTCGCCTGCTCCGAGCGCGTCTTGAGCCGGCTCTCCGCCTCGCGCATCTCGACGTTGAGCCGCTCCTGCAGCTCCATCAGGCCGAGGATCTCCTCCTCGGCCTTGCCCTTCTCCTGCTTGGACTCCTCGATCTCGAGCAGCGCCGCCGAGTATTCCTTGTTGGTCTTCACCTCGTACAGGCGCGCCTCCTGCTTCGAGCGCTTGGCGCTGATGACCTCGAGGTCCTTCTCCTTGGTGCGGAGCTCCTTGCGGGTGACGTCGAGCCGTCCCTTGATGGTCTCGACCTGCTTCTTGGCCTCGGCCAGCGAGGCCTGGATGCTCTCGATCTGCTTGGGCAGCCGCGCCGCCTCCGCCTCCAGCGCAGAGATGCGCGCGTCGAACCCCTGAAGCTCGATCAGTGTCTGGAGCTGGGGATCCACAAGCTCTCCCTTGGGAACAGCAAGGTTGATCTTAGACCAGCGCCGCGCCGAACGACAGACACCCCGACGACAGACCGTCGCCCGACCGCACGACGAACGATCCACCGCGGAGCCCGCCAAGCGACACCACCACGCACGATTGACCGGGGAGCGATACGACTGCTGCTGATCATTGACCGCGGGCCGACGTCGCTGCGGACCGTCGACCACCGCCCCCACCGCCCGACACCATCGCACACCGTTGACCGCCGAGCGGAGCCACGACCTTCCAAGCCAGCCCACCCACGCTTCAACCCGTGCAACCGCTCCGATACAGTGGTGGGCCCACCTGGACTCGAACCAAGACCGTACCGGTTATGAGCCGGCTGCTCTGCCATTGAGCTATGGGCCCCGATCACCATGGTGTTCAGGATTCGAGGAAGCTCCGCAGCTTCTTGGAGCGCGACGGGTGACGGAGCTTGCGCAGCGCCTTGGCCTCGATCTGCCGGATGCGCTCGCGGGTGACCGCGAAGTCCTGGCCGACCTCCTCCAGCGTGTGCTCGCACCCGTCGGACAGGCCGAAGCGCAGCCGCAGCACCTTCTCCTCGCGCGGCGTCAGCGAGTTGAGCACCTTGTTGGTCTGCTCGCGCAGCGACAGGCTGATGATCGATTCCACCGGCGACACGACCTGCTTGTCCTCGATGAAGTCTCCGAGGTGACTGTCCTCTTCCTCGCCGATGGGGGTCTCGAGCGAGATGGGCTCTTGAGCGATCTTGAGCACCTTGCGGACCTTGTCGACCGGCACCTCCATCTTGGTCGCGATTTCCTCGGGCGTCGGCTCGCGGCCCAGCTCCTGGACGAGCTGGCGGGAGGTGCGGATCAGCTTGTTGATGGTCTCGATCATGTGCACGGGGATGCGGATCGTCCGGGCCTGGTCGGCGATGGCTCGGGTAATCGCCTGGCGGATCCACCACGTCGCGTACGTCGAGAACTTGTAGCCCCGCCGGTACTCGAACTTGTCGACCGCCTTCATGAGCCCGATATTGCCTTCTTGAATCAGGTCGAGGAACTGCAGCCCGCGGTTCGTGTACTTCTTGGCGATCGAGATGACCAGTCGCAGGTTGGCCTCGACCATTTCCTTCTTGGCGATGGCGGCCTTGCGCTGGCCCTCCTTGATGATGGCCATGACCCGCTTGATCTCGTCGGCCCGGGCGTTGGCCCGCACCTCGGCGGCCTTGATCTCCTGCTGGGCCACCCAGATCTGCTGCGTCTTGGGGCTCGTGAATTTCTTGGCGGCCTTCAGGTGCAGGTCGCCGGCGCCGTTGGTGCCCTGGGCGGAGGCGGGGTCGCGGAAGGAGACGTAGATGAGGTTCTGGACCTCCTCGGCCGAGGGGCGGCGCCCGTTGGTCCAGAGCTGGATGACCCGCTCGGCCCGCTCGATGTCGTCGAGCAGGTCGCGCAGCCGCTGCACCAGGCCGCGCCGGGCCGGATCGCCGTCCTCGCGGTCGATGATCTGGTTGCCGATGTTCAGCGCGCGCAGCCGCTCGAGGACCTTCTGCTGCCGCTGCTGGGCCTGCTGCTCGAACTTCTTCCAGACCGGCTCCTTGACCTTGCCGCGGACCTTGCGCTTGGCCTTGCCGGCCGTGCTCCCCCGCATCTTGCGGACACGGTCCAGGAGCTGGTCGCGCTCGCGCAGGAGCCGGTCGACGAGGCCGAAGGCGTTGACCACCTGGCGGGTGAGCGCGACTTCCTTCTCCTCGGTGAACTCCTCCTCGTTGACGTCGACGACGTCCTTCACGGAGGTGTCGCCGCCGCGCAGCGACTCGCGCAGCTCGCGGAAGCGCTCCAGGGCCAGGTTGGTGGAGAGGATGGCGTTGGTGACCTGGTTCTTGCCCTCCTCGATGCGCTTGGCCAGCGCGATCTCGCCCTCGCGCGTGAGCAGGGCCACCCGGCCCATCTCGCGCAGGTAGAGGCGCACCGGATCCTCGGTGCGGCCGACCGGGCCCGGGGTGAGGTCGATCGGCTCGGGGCCGTCGCCGTCGTCCTCGTCGGGGGCCGGCGTGGCCGCCCGCACCTCGGAGGGCAGGCGGCCGGTCTTGGCCGAGTCCACCACCTCGATGTCCATCGACCCGAACATCATCATGATGTCGTCGAGCTGGTCGAGCGACACGATGTCCGACGGGAGGGCGTCGTTCACCTCGTCATAGGTGAGGTAGCCCTTCTGCTTGCCCATCGAGATCAGTCGGTCCAGCTCTTCCAGCTTTGGTTCGTCACTCATGCGCGTGGACTCCTTGGGACCCGGACGGGTCCGGCCTCGGCTCGACAGCCGGCACGTTGAGCGATTGGGCTGCGCCACCGACCAGCTCGTGCAAGACCGCGCCCTGCTGCTGCAACTCCGCGACGAGGGTCGCGTCCATCGGCACCGCACTCGAGGCGCGCTGCTGACCCTCCGCCACGGCCTGGCTGGCCGTGCGCAGCCGCCCCACCGTGCGCACGCGCTCGAGCCGCCGCCGGAACTGCGCGACCACCACCGGCTCGTCGGCCAGCGGCCGCTCGTCGACCAGCAGGGCCGAGAGCGTGTGACGGGCG
>JBGQLG010000289.1:0-5361 GCA_041499965.1 Methylomirabilia bacterium | reverse complement strand
TGGCGGCCTGCGCCTCGTGCCGAGGGTTGGCGTAGGCATGCAGGAAGACGACGGCGATCGAGGTCACCCCGGCCTGGGCGAGCTGCAGCACCTGGGCCTGCACCTGCCGCACGTCGAGCTTGGTCATGATCGAGCCGTCGGCGCGCAGCCGCTCGACCACTTCCAGGCGGCGATCGCGCGGCACCAGCGGCTCCGGCTTGACGATGTTGAGATCGTACAGCTCGAACTTGCGCTCGCGCCCGATCTCCAGCGTGTCGGCGAAGCCGGCGGTGGTGAGCAGGCCGGTGACGGCGCCGCGACGCTCGATCAGCGCGTTGGTGAACAGCGTGGTCGCGTGGACGACGCGCGTGAACTCCCCGGGCGGCACCCGATCACGGCCCAGCAGCGCGGCGACGCCCGCCGCCACCGCCCGGGCCGGATCGTCGTGGGTGGTGAGCACCTTGCGGTTGAGCTGACGGCCGTGCGCGTGGTCGTAGACGACGATGTCGGTGAAGGTGCCGCCGATGTCGATGCCGAGCGAGTAGCTCACGGTGTGAGCGTGAGGACGACGGGCAGCGATCGGACGGGCGCGAAGGCCATGGCCCGCACAGTAGGGCGGGCCGCGAGCGAAATCAAGCCACCGCGCGCCGACGCGCGCGGAGCGCGCGTCAGCTGCGCAGCGTGAGGGTCGGGACGTCGACGGTGCGGGCGACCCGATCGGCCAGGCCGGGCGACAGCACGCTGCCCAGACGGCCGGTCCGCTCGGTCGTGAGCGCGATCAGATCGGCGTCGAAGGCCGCGGCCTCGATCGTGATCTCCTCGGCCGGCTCGCCGAACCGCACGACCGACTCCACGGGCACGCCGGCCAGCTGCGTCTCGATCCCGTGCAGATCGTCCAGCCCCTCGCTGGTGAGCCGGGCCATCTCCTGGTCGACGTAGGCCACGGTCCGGCCGAACGGGCCGACCACGCGCTCGGGGATCGGGAACACGCGCAGGAGCCGCACGGTCGAGCCGGCGTCCCGGGCCAGGGCCGCGACGAAGGGCACGACGGCCTCGTTGCGTTCGTGTGCATCGACCGGAACCAGTATTCGCTTCGCCATGATCATCCTCCTTGTTGCACTTGCGATGACACCAAGGCGGGGCGGGATTCCCGATTGCTGAGGCGTGAATCCCTCGCATCGGGCGGTGCATCTCAGGAGGGGAGGATCTGGACGACTGAACGCGATGCGAATCTTTTACCTGGTGGTGACGATGCTACTGATCATCTCGCTCGGCCTGCTGGAGGTCGTGGCCGCGCGGAGCGTGTCCCTGACGCCCTAGGTCGGCGACTCGTCCTGGGAGGCGTCGGTCAGGAGCTGCCAGTCGTCGACACCCTCGGTGGCCGGGCGCTGCTTGGGTTCCGTGGCAATGACCCGTCCGCGGCTCGGCGAGAACCACTCCCACTGTCCGGCCGGCGCGCCCGGCTCCTGAGAGGCTCCCATCTCCGGCCCGGCGGCGCCCTCGGTGGCCCGCTCGGCTTTCCGAGCGCGCTTGGCTTCCTGGCGCGAGCGTTGAATCGCCTCGCGCTGCCTGCGGTCGAACCCGTAATTCCTTCGACGTGCCATGTCACTCCTGACAGATGATTCAGCTTCGAGCGGTCGACGAGACCGATACGCGAGCGAAAGCACGATACTCCGCCACGCTGGGCCAACGCAAGCCTTCCGGTAGCGTGTCGGGGATTTTCCCTACTGACGCCTGTATGATGTCGGCCCATGGACATCGGCTGCCACCTTCCCAACCAGGGGCCGCTCGCCAACGGCGAGGCGCTGACGACGTTCGCGCGCGAGGCGGATCGCCGTCACGTCGCCTCCCTGTGGGTGAGCGACCACGTCATCTTTCCGCGCACGGCCACCGGCAGCTACCCGGGCGGGCGGTTCCCGCATCCGCCCGACAAGCCGTACCTCGAGCCGGTCGTCACGCTCGCCGCCGCCGCCGTCTGCACCACGCGCGCCCGGCTGGGCGCCTCGGTGTTCATCCTCGGCCACCGCCATCCGGTGGTGATGGCCAAGATGCTCACCTCCATCGACGCGCTCTCCGGCGGCCGGCTGATCGTCGGCGTGGGGGTGGGCTGGTGGAAGGAGGAGCTCGAGATCCTGGGCGCGCCGTTCACCCGGCGCGGGCGCCAGGCCGACGAGATCCTGAAGGTCTTCACCACGCTGTGGTCGGACGACAACCCGTCGTTCGAGGGCGAGTTCTTTCGTTTCCGCGACCTCGGCTTCGCCCCCAAGCCCGTGCAGAAGCCGCGCCCGCCCATCTGGGTCGGCGGTGACAGCCCCGGCGCCTTCCGCCGCGTGGTGACGCTGGGCGACGGCTGGCACGCCACCTCGAAGACGCCGGCCGAGTTCCGCGAGGCGCTCACCCGGCTGCGGGCGGCGGCCGACGAGGCCGGCCGGGCCTTCGACACCATCGAGCTGTCGCTGCGCTACTCGCTGCGCGACGACCTGCTGGCCAAGGGTCCCCAGGCGATCGTCGACGAGCTGGCCGCGTACAAGCGCCTGGGGCTGAGCCACATCCTGCTCGAGTTTCGCCGCGATGATCTCGCGCGGATGCTGGAGATCCTCGACCTCGTGACCACGGCCGTTCGGCCCGCCGTCGATCGCGCCTGACCCGGGAGACCACCATGGCCACCATTGCGCCGAAGCTCACGCCGATCGCCTCCGGCCTGCGGTTCCCCGAGGGACCGGTGGCGATGCCGGACGGCTCGATCATCCTGGTCGAGATCGAGCGCCGCACGCTCTCGCGCGTCACCCCGGACGGCAAGGTGCACGTGATCGCCACGCTCGGCGGCGGCCCCAACGGCGCCGCCATGGGACCGGGCGGCAAGATCTACGTCACCAACAACGGCGGGCTGAAGTTCCTCGAGCGCCCCGGGCGGCTCTTCCCGGTCGGGCAGGCCGACGACTACCGGACGGGCAGCATCCAGGTGGTCGATCCCGCGACCGGCAAGTTCGAGACGCTGTACGACGCGTGTGACGGGCGCCGGCTGTGCGGTCCCAACGACCTGGTGTTCGACCGGACCGGCGGCTTCTGGTTCACCGACCTGGGCAAGACGCGCGAGCGCGAGTCGGATCGGGGCGCCGTGTACTACGCCAAGGCCGACGGCTCGTCGATCACCGAGGCGATCTTTCCGCTGGAACGGCCCAACGGCATCGGCCTGTCACCCGACGAGCGCACGCTGTACGTGGTCGAGACGCCGACGGCGCGCTGCTGGTCGTTCACGCTCTCGGCGCCGGGGCAGATCGAGTCGGCCAACGGGACGTATCGCGGCGAGAAGGGCCGGGTGGTGGCGGGCCTCGGCGGCTACCAGATGTTCGACTCGCTGGCCGTGGACGGCGAGGGCCACGTCTGCGTGGCCACGCTGATCACCGGCGCCGTCAGCGACATCTGGCCGGACGGCAGCCGCGTGGACCAGTACACGCTGCCCGACATGATGGTGACCAACGTCTGCTTCGGTGGGCGCGACCTGCGCACCGCCTTCGCGACGCTCTCGATGGGCGGCACGCTCGTGTCGTTCGAGTGGCCGCGCCGCGGGCTTCCGCTCAACTATCTCAACGTCTAACAGGGTGCTGAACAAGCCGCAGGCTGCGCAAAAAGGTCCAGATGCGAGGCGGCGCCCGAGAGCCGCACGCGAGGCGTACTCCCTGTACGTTGAGCGTGCGGCCGAGGGCGCCAACGAAGCAGATGGGCCTTTTTGCGCAGCCTGCTAGGAGATCTCCATGCTGGCGATGTGGGTGAAGGTGCGCGTGAAGGCGGGCGAGCGCGAACGGTTCCTCAAGGCGATCGAGGTCGACGCGCTCGGCTCCGAGAAGGACGAGCCGGGCTGCTACCGGTTCAACGTGCTCCAGGACGCCAAGGACGCCAACGTCTACTACTTCTACGAGGTCTACGAGGACGACGCCGCCCTGGAGAAGCACCGCGCGGCGGCGCACTACGCGGTGTGGCGCGCGGCGGCCGACACGCTGGACGGGCCGGCCGAGGCGACCCGGTGCACGACGGTCTTCCCAAGCGCCAAACCGTACTGGGCGACGAAGCGCTAGCGAGCGGCGGCCCTGGGATCTTCAGGCGATCCCAGGGCCGCACGGCCGGCCGCGATCGCGCGCGGCTAGACCCTGAAGTTGGCGATGATCCCCTTCTGCATGTCGTTTTTGGCCTGGATCAGCTTGCTGAGCATATCCATCGATCGCGCCGTCTTGGTGTCGCCGCCTCGCACGGCGCCGGCGCCCTTGGCCGTCAGATCCTTGGGCTTACTCGTGGCAGCCGATCTTGCCTTCCCACGGCTCTTCTTCGCCTTCATGATGTTCCTCCCCCGGAAAGTGACCTCGACGGGATCGAGTCAGCATCTCCGATGCCACGACCGAACGCGTTGAATCGGGGATCGACGGCGTACCGATCGGGCGAGCTGCCCGTTCCCTGCCGGCGCCGCCAAGGCAGAAGGTCCGGCGATCGAGCACTGCCGGCCGGCGGCGCCCGATGGCGCCGCCGGCCGTTTCGGCTCAGTTGCGGTACGAGGAGTCCACCCGATCCAGCCGGCGCAGCAGGCCCGGCCATACCAAGGCGGCGGCACTACGACGCGGAGCCCCGCCGCCCTGCATCGTGGCGTACGACGCGTCGAGGACCTCTTTGCTGACGTGCGTGAGCTCGCCGCCGCCGGCCTGGGCGCGGACCTGGATCGCGCACGCGGCTTCCAGGTAGTACATGCGCGTGAAGGCCTCGGCGATGGTCTCGCCGACGGTCAGCAGGCCGTGGTTCTTGAGGATCAGGTGGACGTTGCGGCCGAGGTCGGCGACCAGGCGCGGCTTCTCGTCGTCGCGCGTGGCCGGGCCCTCGAAGTCGTGGTAGCCGAGGCTGCCGAGGACGGCCATCGAGTGCTGCGAGAGCGGCAGCAGGCCGCCGTGCTGGGCGGAGACGGCCACACCGTTGACGGTGTGGGTGTGCAGCACGCACTTGGCGTCGTGGTTGGCCGCGTGGATCGCGCTGTGGATGACGAAGCCCGCCGCGTTCACCGGGAAGGGCGACTCGCCGATCTTCTGGCCCTCGAGGTCGATCTTCACCAGGCTCGAGGCGGTGATCTCGTCGAAGAAGAGCCCGTAGGGGTTGATCAGAAACTGGTCCTCGGTGCCGGGCACGCGTGCGCTGATGTGCGTGAAGACGAGGTCCTCCCAGCCGAAGCGCGAGACCAGCCGGTAGCTGGCGGCCAGGTCGACGCGCACCGCCCACTCCTCGGGCGAGACCTTGTCCTTGAGCGACGGGATATCCAGGGTGCCGATGGTCATTGAGCGATGCCTTTCTGACCGGGGGCCCGGAGATGGCCCCCGGACCCCCAGCTGTTCGGGACGCCCCGGC
>JBGQLG010000288.1:0-5398 GCA_041499965.1 Methylomirabilia bacterium | reverse complement strand
TGCCGTTCAGCGATGCCGCGATGGCGCGCGAGCAGCGCGAGATCGACTTCCTCCGCCTGCTCCGTGACGTGCCCGCCATCACCGAGATCGTCCAGCTCGATGCGGCCGGCAAGGTGCAGCTACTGGTGTCTCGCTTCGCGCCCAACGAGGTCGGCAGCCAGCGCGACCTCTCGCGGGATCCCCGCTTCATGAAGACGCGCATCGGACGCACGTACTTCGGCCCGGTGTATTTCCGCAACGCGTCTGAACCGTACCTCACCATCGCGGTGCCCTGGGGCGAGGGCGCTCCGGAGGTCGCGGCGGCGGAAGTCAACCTCAAGGCGATCGGGAACGTCATCTCGCAAATCCAGGTCGGCATTACCGGCTACGCGTACGTCATTGACCAGCACGGACTTCTCGTCGCCCATCCCGATATGAGCTTCGTCCTCCAGAAGCGTGACCTCTCGGGGCTGCCGCAGATCCGTGCCGCTCGTGCTGCGCCCGTCGCGCGCGACGTCGTGACCGAGACGGCCGGCCTCCAGGGCGGCCGGGTGCTGACCAGCCACACCGCCATTGGGCGACTCGGCTGGCTGGTGTTCGCCGAGCAGCCGCTCGCCGAGGTGTTCGCGCCCCTGCAGGGGGCGCTGGTGCTGAGTACGATCCTCTTCGTGGTCGGTCTCGGGCTCTCGGTCCTCGCCAGCGTCCTGCTCGCCCGCCGGATGGTCGCGCCGATCCGGGTGCTACAGGAGGGCGCGGCGAGGATCGGTGCCGGCGAACTCGGGCACCGCATCGACATCCGGACGGGCGACGAGCTGGAAACCCTCGGCGAGGAGTTCAACCGGACGGCCGCGCAGCTCGAGGAGTCGTACGCGAACCTCGAGCAGAAAGTCGAGGTGCGCACGCGCGAGCTGGCCGACGCGAACGCGGGGCTGAGCGAGGCGCTGGAGCAGCAGACCGCGACCAGCGAAGTGCTGAAGGTGATCAGCCGCTCGACGTTCGATCTCCAACCGGTCCTGGAAACGCTGATCGAGAACGCCACGCGACTCTGCGGCGCGACACGTGGCCATATCTTCAGGTTCGACGGCGAGGTCCTCCGCTTCGCCGCCTCCTACGGCGCGACCGCTGAATGCGTGGAGTGGTTGGAGCGAAACCCGGTGCTCCTGGGGCCGGGCTCTGTCGCCGGAAGAGCCGCGTCGGAGCGGCGGACGGTGCATGTGCATGACGTGTTGGCGGAGCCCGGTGACGAGAGGCTCGACCTCCAGAGGCTCCAGGACGACCGGACCGTGCTGGCGGTGCCCATGCTGAGAGAGAATACCCTCCTCGGTGTCATCACGATCTTGAAGTCGACGGCCGAGCCCTTCGCCCAGAGGAGCGTCGAGCTGGTCACGACCTTCGCGGACCAGGCCGTGATCGCCATCGAGAACGTCCGCCTCCTCCATGAGCTGCAGACACGCACGAGCGAGCTGGCCCGCTCGGTCGAAGAGCTCAAGGCTCTGGGGGAAGTCAGCCGGGCCGTCGGTTCGACCCTGGATCTGGAAACGGTCCTCAACACGATCGTGACGCGCGCCGTGCAGCTATCCAACGCCAAGGGCGGCGTCATCTACGAATACGACGAGGCGACGCAGGAGTTTAGCCGCATCAGCGGTGCGCACGGCCTCGACGACGATCTCGTCGAGGTGCTCAGCGGAAGTCCCCTCCGGCTCGGGGAGGGCGCGGCAGGGAGGGCGGCCGCCCTGCAGGCTCCCGTGCAAGTCGCCGACGTGCTGGCCGAGGGGACCTATGATGTGGCGCGGATCCGCGCCATCTTCGAGCGGCGCGGGTATCGGTCGCTACTGGCGGTGCCCCTGCTCTTCGAGCAGCAGATCGTCGGCGTGCTCGCCGTCTGGGGGCGCGAGCCTGGAACCTTCGCCCCGGAAATCGTCGACCTTCTCCAGACCCTGGCGACCCAGTCCGTGCTCGCGATCCAGAACGCTCGTCTGTTCCGCGAGATCGCGGAGAAGAGCCGGGAGCTCGAAGCCGCAAGCCGTCACAAGTCCGAGTTCCTCGCCAACATGTCGCACGAGCTGCGCACACCGCTGAACGCGATCCTCGGATTCAATGAAATGATTCTCGGCCAGATCTACGGCGAGGTGCCGGCCGATCTGCAGGAGCCGCTGGCCGACATCCAGAGCAGCGGGAAGCACCTCTTGCGACTCATCAACAACGTCCTCGATCTCGCCAAGATCGAGGCCGGGCGCATGGAGCTGACGCTGGCGGACTATTCGGTCCAGGACACGGTGGAGAGCGTGCGAGCCTCGCTCCGCCCCCTGGCGGCGGACAAGGGGTTGGAGTTCGTCGCCGCCGTCCCCGAGGACATCCCGCTGGCGTACGGGGACGGCGGGCGGATCGTCCAGTGCCTCATGAACCTCGCCGGCAACGCCTTGAAGTTCACCCGACAGGGGCGGGTCGAGATCGCCGTCGAGCTCCGGGGCGACCTGCTCGTCTATCGTGTCGCCGACACGGGGATCGGGATCGCCGCCGACAAGATCGAGACCCTGTTTGCCGAGTTCCGGCAAGGCGACACGACCATCACCAGCGAGTTCGGAGGGACCGGGCTCGGACTCAGCATCACCAGGAAGTTCGTCGAGCTGCACCGGGGTCGGATCTGGCTGGAAAGCGAGCTGGGGAGTGGGTCGACCTTCTTCATCGCGATCCCGCTCCGCCTGGACGGAGGTGCGACGGCATGAGCGCGAAGACCATCCTCTACGTCGAGGACAACGAGCTGAACCGGAAGATGATCCGCCATCTGCTGCGCGGCACGTCCTACCGCCTGATCGAGGCGCCCGACGGGGAGGCTGGCATGACGATGGCCAGGGAGCAGCACCCGGATCTGATTCTCATGGACGTCCAGCTCCCGAAGATCTCCGGCATCGAGGCCACCCGCGCCCTTCGCGCGGAGCCGTCGACCGCCGATACCCCTATCATCGCCATCACGTCCTTCGCGCTGAGCGGCGACGAGCAGCGGGCAAAGGAGGCCGGAGCATCCGCCTATCTCGCGAAACCGTACAGCCCGTTCACCCTCCTCGGCCTGATTCGAAAGCTGGTCCCCGAAGGGTGAGCACGATGGCTGGGATCCCGATCTCGCTGACCTGTGCCGACTATGCCCGCATCATGCCGCTGGCGACCGGCGAGGTGACGCCGGAGGGGATCGCGCTCACGATGATCCTGGGCAGCCGGGGCTCGTGGCCGGCGCGCGCCGAGATGCTCCGGCGCGCCGTGCAGGACCCGGCGGTGCCGGGTGGCGAGTGGTCGATGGCGCAGTATCTTTACCGCATCGACAAGGACGATCGACGCTACGTCGGCCTCCCGGTCTTTCCGCTGCGCAACTTCACCGCGCGCGACCTGTACGTCCGACGCGGTGGCCCGATTCGCAAGGCCGAGGACCTGGCCGGCACGCGCATCGGCATGTACAGCTACACCGCGAGCGGTTCCATCTGGTACCGCCATTTCCTGCGTTTCGTGGGGCTGGACCCGGCCGCCATCCAGTGGTGGATCGGGGACATCGACATGCCCTGGTCTGTACGTAGGGGCCAAGGATGAACCCGAGTTCACGCCGCCCGCCCTCGCGCACCGGTAAGGCCGTTTATGTCGCCTACGCTCTCATCGAGCTGCGCAACCCGACGGCGCGCCGATAGCGGCACGACGAGTCCACCGCGTCCTCAGCCCGCTCGGTCCATCGCGGCCGCGAAGCGCGCTCCCCGCGGCCCGTCGTGATCGATCTGACGATCGAGTCGCGACTGGCTAGAACATGCCGTTGGAGTTGGCGGCCTTCTCCGGGATCGGCTGCACCACGTCCCAGTGCTCGACGATCTTGCCGTTCTCGATCTTGAAGATGTCGACGATGGCGTTGCCGCGGGTGCCGGGCTCGCGGACCGCGTGGACGTGCAGGATGACGTAGTCGCCTTCGGCGAAGACGCGCTTGATCTCGCTCTTGCTGTTCGGGAACTTCTCCTTCAGGAAGGAGAGAAAGGCCTTGAGGCCCTCGGGGCCGTCGGCCGCGTTGGGGTTGTGCTGGGTGTAGCGCGCACCCAGGTATCTCGAGGCGGCCTCGAAGTCCTTCTGGTTGATCGCCTTGTCATAGAAGTCGACCACCGCGTTCTTGTTGGCTTCCTGCTGCGGGCCGTCGGCGGCGGCGAGGAGGGGACCGGCGAGGACGGCGGCGAGCGCGAACGTCACCACGCGCATCATGGCGAGTCTCCTTGCTGTCACCATCACAGCAGCGTGCAGGCCTCGTCGAAGTCCAGGCGGGGCAGCTTGGCCATGACCTTGCCGGGGTCGCCGTGGCCGAGGTTGCAGAGGAAGTTGGACCTGACGCGGCCGTCAGGGAAGAACTCGGCGTCGACCTTGGCGTTGTCGAAGCCGGACATGCCGCCGATGTCGAGGCCGACGGCGCGGGCGGCCAGCATGAAGTAGGCGCCCTGCAGCGTGCCGTTGCGGAAGGCCATCACCTCGGCCGCCGCCGGATTCTTGGCGTAGTTGTCGGCCATTTCCGGGCGGTGCGCGAAGAGCTTCTTCGCCATCCACTCGTAGTAGCGGGTGTCGTAGCCGATGATCGCCGTGACCGGCGCCGCCTTGGTCTTGTCGACGTTGCCCGGCGTGAGCGCGGGCAGCAGTCGGGCCCTGGCCTCCGGCGTGCGCAGGAAGACGAAGCGCGCCGGGCAGCAGTTGGCGCTGGTCGGGCCCATCTTCACGATGTCGTAGATGGCGCGGAGCTGGGCGTCGGTGACCGGCGTGGGGAGCCAGCCGTTCTGGGTGCGCGCCTTTAAGAGCAGCTGGTCGAGCGCAGCCTGATCGATCGTGGACGGCACGAAGATCCTCCTAGCGGGCCGCGCGCGCGGCCTGGATCGCTGCCCAGACGCGCCCGCTGCTGGCCGGCATGTCGAAGTCGCGGACGCCGAGCGGCGCCAGCGCGTCCATCACGGCGTTCATCACCACCGGCAGCGCGCCGACGGTGCCGGCCTCGCCGGCGCCCTTGGCCCCCATCGGGTTGAGCTTGGTGGGGACGGGATTGCTGCCGATCACCATGTCGGGCAGCGTGTCGGCGCGCGGCATGGCGTAGTCCATGAAGGTGGCGGTCAGCAGCTGTCCCGACTCGCCGTCGTAGACGATCTGCTCCATGAGCGCCTGGCCCACGCCCTGGGCCACGCCGCCGTGGATCTGGCCCTTGAGCGTCAGGGGGTTGATCACGGTGCCGACGTCGTCCACGAGCGCGTAGCGGTCGAGGGTGACGGCGCCGGTGTCGGGATCGATCTCGACCTCGCAGATGTGGGTGCCGTTCGGCCAGGTGTCCTGCTTGGGCACGAACGTGCCCGTCTCGTAGAGCCCGGGCTCGAGACCGGGCGGGAGCTGGCCCGGCTGGAACGCGGCGCGCGCGACCTCC
>JBGQLG010000287.1:0-5400 GCA_041499965.1 Methylomirabilia bacterium | reverse complement strand
CGGCTGGTCGCGGAACCCATGGCCCGTCGGGGGACCTTCGCCGCTGACGTTGGCATCCTTTATCAGATGTTGACCTTCCACGTGGCCGGCGACGTCCAGGAGAGCATCGACCGGGGGACGGGGCGGTACGAGGTTCGGGTCAGTGGCCAGGGGGACGGGATCGCCAACCGGATCGAGTCGAGCGGGCTGTTCCGGGGCGGGCGCTGGGTGCCGCTGCGGGGGACCTCGTGGTTTCAGGTGAAGGGGCGGGAGTCACGTACCCAGGTGACCTACGACCACGAGCGGCACGTGATCGAGTACCACGCTCGCGCCGAGACCTTTCTGCTGCGCCGGCTGCGGGTGGTCGACGACGTCATTCCGCTGCCGGAAGGCGTGGTCGTCGACGATGCGCTCAGCGCGCTCCTGAACTACCGCGACGGCGCCTGGGCGTCGAGTTCGGATGGGCGCCTGCACACGAACATCGTCCGCCGGCGCCGGAGTGACGACGAGGGCCCCGACGACGTCGCCCGGGCCTACCGGGCGGAGCTGGCGCCGCTTGATTTCAAGATCGAGCCTGATCAGGAGACGCGCAAGCCGGCGGCGCTGCTGGACCTCAGCCGGTTCTCCTCGTGGGCGCGCGAGGATCGGCCGGCACGTGTCGTGTTTGACGACCAGCGGCGGCCGACGCTGATCACCGGCTCGATGATCCTCGGTACCTCCGTCACCATCCGTCTCGCCTAGATGCACGACCTCGTCGCCATCGGCGAGGTGATGCTGCGGTTGTCCATTCCCTCCCCGGCCCGCATCGAGACCGTGCGCCAGCTCGACGTGCAAGTCGGCGGTGCCGAGGCCAACGTGGCGGCGGCGTGCGCGCGTCTGGGTCTGCGTGCAGCCTGGATCTCGGCGGTGCCGGCCAATCCCTGGGGCGAGCGGATCCGGCGCGAGCTGTCCGGCCACGGTGTGGACTGCAGCGCCGTGCGCGTCGTGGACGGCGCCCGCGTGGGCGTCTACTTCCTCGAGTTCGGCACCGCGCCCCGGCCCATCCGCGTGCTGTACGACCGGCGAGACTCGGCGTTCGCGCACCTGACCGCCGAGGCCGTCGACTGGGAGCCGGTGCGACGGGCGCGCCTCGTGCACCTCACCGGCATCACGCCGGCGCTCGGGCCCGGTCCGCGCGGCCTCGTCGAGCGCGCGCTGCGCGAGGCCACCGCCGTCTCCTTCGACCTCAACTACCGGAGCGCGCTGTGGCCGCCGGCCGAGGCGCGCGCGTTCGCCGAATCGGTGCTGCCGGTGGCGCGCCACGTGTTCATGGGCGAGGCCGAGGCCCGCACGGTGTTCGGGCTGAGCGGCTCCGTCGAGAGCATGGTCGATGCGCTGGCGCGGCGGGCACCCAAGGCCACGATCGCGTTGCTGCAGGGCCAGGACGGCTCCACCGTGCTCGCCGACGGCCGGGTGTGGCGGCCGAGTCGCACCTACACCGTGCAGGTGGTCGATCCCGTGGGCGCCGGCGATGCCTACGTGGCCGGCTTCCTGTGGGCCACGCTGAGCGGCCGCGGCCCGCAGGAAGCGGTGGACGCGGGGGCTGCCGTGGCCGCGCTGAAGTGCTCCACCTGGGGCGACGTGGCGCTGGTGGACGCGCGTGAGGTGGCCGACCTGCTGGCCGGAGGCTCCGACATCCGGAGGTGACGCATGGCGGGTGAGCGCATCCTCGACGGCCTCAACGACGCGCAGCGTGAGGCCGTCATCCACGATGCGGGGCCGCTGCTCATCGTGGCGGGCGCCGGCACCGGCAAGACCACCGTCATCACCCGTCGCATCGCCTGGCTGATCGACCAGCGGAGCGTGCGCCCCGAGCAGATCCTGGCGCTCACGTTCACCGACAAGGCCGCCGCCGAGATGGAAGAGCGCGTCGACCAGCTCGTGCCCTACGGCTACGCCGACGTCGAGATCGCCACCTTCCACGCCTTCGGCGATAGCTTGCTGCGCGGCCACTCGCTGGAGATCGGCCTGAAGAACGACTTCAGCGTGCTGAGCCGGGCCGAGCAGGTCATCTTCCTGCGCGACCACCTGTTCGATCTGCCGCTGGCGCGCTACCGCCCCCTCGGCGATCCCACGCGGCACCTGCAGGCCCTCATCACGCTCGTCAGCCGCTGCAAGGACGAAGACATCTCTCCCGCCGCCTACGCCGGGTGTGCCGAGCGCCTGCGCGTCGCCGCGGCCGTCTCGCCCGACGACGCCGACGGCCGCGACCGGGCCGAGGCGCAGACGGAGTTGGCGGCGGCCTACGGCACGTACCAGGAGCTGATGGCGCGGGCGGGCAACATCGACTTCGGCGATCAGATCGTGCTGGCGCTGCGCCTGCTGCGCGAACGGCCGCACGTGCTCAACGTGTACCAGCGCCGCTTCAAGTACATCCTGGTCGACGAGTTCCAGGACACCAACTTCGCGCAATTCGAGCTGGTCAAGCTGCTGTCCGCCCGTCACCGCAACGTCGCGGTCGTCGCCGACGACGACCAGGCCATCTACCGGTGGCGCGGTGCCGCCATTTCGAACGTGGTCGGCTTCCTCGAGCACTACGCCGGCGCCAAGCAGGTCGTCCTCACGGAGAACTTCCGCTCGCACCAGGCCATCCTCGACGCCGCCTACCGGCTGATCGTGCATAACAACCCCGATCGGCTCGAGGTGCGCAGCGGGATCGACAAGCACCTGATCGCGGTGCGGGAGGCCCCCGGCCCCGAGCCCCACCACCTGCACTACGAGACGGCCACGCAGGAATCCGATGCCGTCGCCCTGATGATCCGCGAGCAGATCGAGCAGGGCGCCTGGCGGCTCGAGGACGTCGCGGTGTTGGTGCGTTCCAACGGCGATGCCGACCAGTTCCTGCGCTCGTTCAACCTGCGCGGCATCCCGTGGACCTTCTCCGGCAACGCCGGGCTCTACGGCCGGCCCGAGGTGCGACTGCTCCTCGCCTTCCTGCGCGCGGTGGCCCACCCGGACGACTCGGTCAGCGTGCACTACCTGGCCTCGTCCGATCTCTACCAGGTGCCCATCGTCGATCTCACGCGCTGCGCCACCCATGCGGATCGCAAGCACCGCTGGCTCTTCGACGTGCTGCGTGAGGCCGAGGGCATCGCCGAGCTGGGCGCCGAGCTTACCGAGGAGGCGCGCCTGGCCATCCGCAGCCTGGTGGCCGACCTGGAGCGCTACATGGAGCTGGGGCGGGAGATGCCCACCGGCGAGCTGCTCTACCAGTTCCTGGTCGACTCGGGGTGGCTGGCCCGCATGTCCAAGGCGGCGACCGCGCGGGACGAAGCCGAGGTGCAGAACATCTCCAAGTTCTTCCGCCGCATCCAGGATGCCTCCCGGGCGCTGCGCTACGACAACGTGCGGGAGTTCGTGAAGCACCTCGACGCGCTGATCGACGCCGGCGAGGACCCGGCCGTGGCCGAGGCCGACGTGGAGACGCCGGCCGTGCGCGTGCTGACGGTGCACAAGGCCAAGGGGCTGGAGTTCCCGGTCGTGTTTCTGGTCAACCTGGTGCAGGGCAAGTTCCCCGTGCAGAAGCGGCGCGACGCGCTGGAGCTGCCGGCCGAGCTCATTCGCGACCTGCTGCCGTCCGGCGACTTCCACACGCAGGAGGAGCGCCGGCTCTTCTACGTGGGCATGACCCGAGCTCGCCGCGAGCTGTACCTGACCAGCGCGCGCGACTACGGCGGCACCCGCGAGCGCAAGGTGAGCCAGTTCGTGCTGGAGGCGCTCGACCTGCCCAAGGACGCCGCGCGCCCGTTCAAGGGGCGGGCGGTCGAGGAGATCGAGCGCTTCGCGCCCCCGCCCGGCCAGGAGACGGGCGCACTGCCGCCCATCGCGGAATCCGAGGAGCTGCTCATCAGCCACAAGCAGGTGGACGACTATCAGACCTGCCCGTTGAAGTACCGCTACGTGCACCTGCTTCGCGTGCCGATCCTGCGTCACCACACCGTGGTGTACGGCAGCACCATCCACTCCGTGGTCGAGTTCTACCTGAAGCGGCGGGTGGAGGGGAACTACACCTCGCTGGAGGACCTGCTGGCCGAGTACGAGCGCAAGTGGCTCAACCAGGGCTTTCTCACCTGGGAGCACCAGGAAGCGCGCAAGGCTGCCGGCCGTGAGGCCCTGACCCGCTTCTGGCACCAGGAGGAGGCGGAAGGCCTCAAGCCCACCTGGGTCGAGAAGGATTTCGCGTTCAGCGTGGGCAACAACCGCGTGCGGGGCCGCTTCGATCGCGTGGACGAAGACCTGCTGGGCGCGGTGATCGTGGATTACAAGACGAGCGAGATCACCCGGCAGCGCGACGCCGACCGCCGCGTGGCCGAGAACCTCCAGCTCAAGATGTACTCACTGGCCTGGCGGGAGATGACCGGTCGTTTGCCCCAGCGCGTCGAGCTGCGCTACATCGAGACCCACGTGACGGGGCGGCGGGAGCCGACGGAAGCGGACCTGGAGGAAGCACGGGCCGCGGTCGAGGAAGCCGCGGCCGGCATCCGCGCGCGCCGCTTCGACGCGACGCCGTCACGCCAGGCCTGCCGCTACTGCGCGTACAACCAGATCTGTCCGTTCACCGCCACCCGGGAGTAGGACTCAATGAATCGCCACGCCGGTCCCCCGAGCGCCGCCGACACCCCGACCGTCCCCGAGCCGACGTTCGCCGAGCGCGCCCGCACGCTCGCCTACCTCGGCCGCACCGGCACGCTGGCGACCGCCTCGCGCCGCCACGCCGGCCATCCGTTCGCGTCCGTCATGCCCTACGCGCTCGACGCCACCGGCCGCCCGCTCTTCCTCATCAGCGCCATGGCCATGCACACCCAGAACCTCGAAGCCGACACGCGCGCCAGCCTGCTGGTCACTCAGCCGGATTGGAGCGGCGATCCGCTGGCCGCGGGCCGCCTCACGCTCATGGGCCAGGCGCTCAAGCTCGCTGGTGCCGACGCGACCGAGGTGCGCACCGCCTATCTGGCGTGGCATCAGCGCGCCAGCTACTGGGTGGACTTCGACGACTTCGCGTTCTGGCGCCTGGACGTCGCCGACGTCTACTTCGTGGGTGGCTTCGCCGCGATGGGCTGGGTCACCGCCGCCGAGTACGCCGCGGCCCGGCCCGACCCGCTGGCCGACGCGGGGCCCGGCATCGTCGAGCACATGAATCGTGACCACGCCGATGCGCTCATCGCCTACGCGCGACACTTCGCGGGCGAGGCGGCCGACGAGGCGTCGATGGTCACGGTCGATCGGCTGGGCTTCAAGCTTCGGCTGCGGCAGGGCGAGCGGCTGTCGAGCGTGCGTATCGCGTTCCCGCGCGAGGTGACCACGGCGGGCCAGAGCCGCGAGGTGCTGATCGAGATGCTGCGCGTCGCGCGCGGCGGCTGACGACCACGCGCCGGTGGGGCG
>JBGQLG010000286.1:0-5428 GCA_041499965.1 Methylomirabilia bacterium | reverse complement strand
CTCGACCTGGTACCCGTTGGCCAGCCGGTTCGTCTCGTTGGCCATGCCGACGACCGCCAGCAGCTCGCCCAGCATCTCGTTCGTCATGCCCCGCGTGCGCGCGGAGGCGGTGTGGGAGGCGATGCAGTAGTCGCAGCCGTTGGAGGCGCTCACGGCGAGGTAGACCAGCTCCTTGGTGAGCGGATCGAGCGCGCCCGGCGCCATGACCTCCTTCACGCTCTCCCAGGTCCGCCGGAGCGTGGGCGGATGGTTGGCCAGCGCCTTCCAGAAGTTGTTGACGCGGTCGGTCTTGCGCGTGGCCATGATGTCGTCGAAGACGGCGCGCACCTCCGCGCTCGCCGCCCCGTACTCGATCAGCGTCACCGTCGCCATGAGCGCTCCGTCCGTCAGGCCGTCTTCAGCGCCTCGTACACGCCGCTCTCGAACTGGCCATAGAGCTTCAGCGCGCGCGGGTCGGCGAAGGGCAGGATCTGCGTCATGATCAGGCCGGTGACCTTCTTGGCCGGATCGATCCAGTAGTACGTGTTGAAGATGCCGCCCCAGCTCACGGTGCCGGCGCTGCGGCCGTTGGGCCCGGCCTGCACGTTGAGCATGTGGCCGAGCGTCCAGCGGATCGGGGCGCCGGGGAAGAGATCGACGTCGTTGGACCGCGCCGGCACGTACGTCTTCAGGATGCCGGCCGGGATGTCGCCGATGTGGTTGCGCTCCATCAGCGCCACCGTCTCCGGCTTGAGCAGCCGCACGCCCTTGTGGCTGCCGCCGTGCAGCAGCACCTGCAGGAAGGTGAGATAGTCGCGCGCCGTCGAGTAGAGGCCGCCGCCGCCCGCGTAGAACTCGGGGACGAACGGCGTCTCCAGCGGCTGCGGCACCAGCGAGCCGTCGGCCTGGCGCTGGTGCACGCTGGCCTGGCGCGTGCGCTGCTCGGCCGAGCTGACGAAGCCGGTGTCCTTCATGTCGAGCGGGCCGAAGATGCGGTCGCGGAAGTACGCGTCGATCGGCTGTCCGCTGATCGACTCGACGAGCCGGCCGACCCAGTCGACGTTGACGCCGTACTCCCACTTGTCGCCCGGATCGAAGGCCAGGGGCATGCGCAGCGCCGCCACCTTGCCGGTGGCCGTCGAGGGCATGCCCGAGGCCTTGACGTAACGCTGGGTGTTGCCGTCCCAGAGCTCGTAGCTGAAGCCGGCGGTGTGGGTCATCAGGTGGCGCAGCGTGATCGGCCGCTTGGCGGGGCGCAGCTTCGGCGCGCCGGCGGCGTCGAACCCCTCCAGCACCTGGGGCGCGCCGAGCGCGGGGTCGATGTTGGGCACCGGGTCGTCGACCTTGAGCTTGCCCTGCTCGACGAGCTGCAGCGCGGCCACGCAGGTCACCGCCTTGGTCATCGAGGCGATGCGGAAGAACGTGTCGAGCGTCATGGCCGGGCCCTTGCCGAGGTCGCGCGTGCCGAAGGCGCCCTCGTAGAGGATGCCCTTGTCGGTGGCGGCCATCGCCACGACGCCCGGTACCTCCTTGGCGTCGACCGCCTGGCGCAGCACGCCGTCGATGCGGGCACTCCCCGGGGACAGGGCACCCCCCTGGGCGCGGGCGGGACGACTCGTGGTGGCGCCGACCGCGACGGCGGCGGCGAGGGTGGCTGCGCTCTTCAACACGTCACGGCGGCTGGGCGGGATCATCGTCATGGGTCTCTTCCTCCCGGTCAGGACGGGCCCGGCCTCGCTGGGTGGCGCGAGGATGGCGCCGCCGGCCGGCCAAGTCAAGACGCGGCGATCGGTCATGACCACCGGCGCCGCGCGGATTACAATGCGGCACCGGGAGGAGCCGAGCATGGCGAAGGGCACGCTGATCGCGGCGATGAACATCGGAGGGGCCGCCGAGGGCGAGTTCCAGGACTGGTACGACACCGAGCACCTGCCGGAGCGGCAGCGCGTGCCCGGCTTCCTGGTGTGCGAGCGCTGGATCGGCGCCGCCGACCGCACGATCTCGGTCGCGACCTACGATCTCGACAGCGTCGCCGTGCTGCAGAGCCCGGCGTACCTGGCCATCGGCGGCGAGAACCTGTCGCCGTGGTCCAAGCGTGTCACCGCCCAGGTCGATCGCCTCATGCGCTTCGAGGGCGACCAGATCCTGCCCGGCGACCAGCTTCCCCCGCGCGGGGCCGGCGGGCTGCTGCTGAACGCAATGAACATCGCGCCCGAGCTCGAGGCCGAGTTCAACGAGTGGTACGACAAGGAGCACATCCCTGCGCTGGCCGCCGTGCCCGGCGTGCTGGGCGCCCGCCGCTTCCGCGGGACCAGCGGCAACCGCCGGTACGTCGCGCTCTATCACCTGGCCTCCGCCGACGTGGTGGAGTCGGCCGAGTGGACGCAGGCGCGGCAGAGCGACTGGACCAGCCGTCTGCAGCCGCACTTCCGCGACCATCTGCGCCTGGTGTGCCGCCGCTACGTGCGCGGAAGCTGAAGAGAGGAGATCGCCGTGGCCCAGCCGAGCCTGCCCCCGTGGATCCAGCCGCTGCAGCAGCGCGACCCGAAGTTCGTCGAGACGTACATGGCCCAGCGCGAGCACGTGCTGCGCGACGGGGCCATTCCCGCCAAGTACAAGCACCTGATGACGATGATGGTCGACGCGCTGCAGTCGCACCCGGAGGGCGTGGCCACCATCGCCAACCGGGCCCGCGCCGCCGGGGCATCGGAGGCGGAGATCCAGGAGGCGGTCGAGGTCACCTACCTCTTCGGCGGCACGCCGGCCCTGGTGACCGCCATGAACGCGTTCCCCAAGGCCTGAGCGCGATCGGAGACTGACCCGTGAAAGTCACCGCGCTCGACGCGTACTTTCTCTCGGCGCCGCTGCCCCAGGTGGTGCGCACCTCGACCCACGCCATCAGCCGGGTGAGCGAGGTCGTCGTCAAGCTCACGACCGACGCCGGCCACGTCGGGATCGGCGAGGCCCACGGGCCCTTCCTGTTCCAGCAGGGGCCGGACGGCCTGCGCAGCGTGAGCGACATCTTGACATCGATCACGCCGCTCGTGGTCGGCCAGGATCCCTTCGAGGTCGAGCGCATCTGGCAGGACCTGTTCGCGCTCACCTATACGAGCGTGCGCGGCATCCCCACGCTGGCGCGCCAGCAGCGGCCACTGGTGACGGCGATGAGCGCCATCGACATCGCGCTGTGGGACCTTCAGGGGCAGGCGATCGGCCGGCCCGTGTGGGCGCTGCTGGGCGGCGCGCTCCGCCGGCGCGTGCCCGCCTACGTGACGGGCTTCTACTATCGCGACGGCGAGCGCCCCGACGACCTGGTGCGCGAGGCCGCCATGTACCTCGAACAGGGCTATCGCACGCTGAAGGTGAAGGTCGGCGGGCTGACGCCGGAGGCCGACGCCGAGCGGGTGGGCGTCATCCGCAAGGCCGTGGGCCAGGACGTCGCGCTCATGCTCGACGCCAACCAGGGCTGGAACCTGCCGACCGCCGTGCGCGCCGCCACGCTGTGCGCGCCCCACGACATCTTCTGGCTGGAGGATCCGATGCCGTGGTACGACGAGCGCCACACGCTGCAGCGGCTGAAGGCCGAGACCGACATCCCCATCGCGGCCGGCGAGACGGAGTGCACGCCGTTCGGTCTGCGCACGCTGCTGGCCGAGGGCCTCGTCGACTACCTCATCATCGACTCGACGTGGGCGGGCGGGCTGACGACGTGGCGCAAGGCCGCCGTGATGGCCGAGCTGTACCAGGTGCCGCTGGCCGCGCACCACGATCCGCAGATCCACGTGCACGCGGTGGCGGCGAGCCCGACCGGCTTCATCCTCGAGTCCTTTGCCGATCCCACGCGCGATCCGCTGTGGTTCGAGCTGTTCCGCGAGCGCCCGGCCGTCGTCGACGGGTTCATGGCGGTACCGGAGGCGCCGGGCCTCGGCCTTCAGCTGCGCGACGACACGCTCGAAAAATACGGCGTGAAGGTGGGCTGACCCGATGGCCACCACCGACCGCTACGGCTTGCCCGTCACCACCGCGTCGCCCGTCGCCGCCGAGCGGCTGCAGGACGGGATGGACCGGCTTTTGGCGTACGGCCCCGGGGCCGAGCAGGCCTTCGCGGCGGCGCTGCAGGCCGACGACGGGCTCGCGCTGGCTCACGCCGGCGTCGCGCTCGTCGCGGTCGTCCAGGGCGACGCCGCCCGGGCCCGCGACGCCGTCGGCCGCGCGCACGCGACGGTGGCCGGCGCCAGCCGGCGCGAGCGCCAGCACGTGGAGGCGGTGAGCGCGCTCGCCGGCGGCGAGACGGCGCGCGGGCTCGGCCTCGTCGACGAGCACGTGAAGGACTTCCCGCGCGACGCGCTGCTCGTGAACCAGGCCAGCAGCGCCATCGGCTTTGCCGGCCGGCCGGATCGCGAGGAGCAGCGCATGCGCTTCCTCGAGCGCCTGGCGCCGGCCTACGGCGACGATTGGTGGTTCCAGTCGGCGCTGGCCTTCACGTACCACGAGGTCGATCGCTACGAGGACTCGCGCCGGCTGTCGGAGCGCTCGCTTCAGCAGTACCCGGGCAACGCCAACGCCAGTCATAACCTCGCCCACATCTACTTCGAGACGCTCGACACCGCCGCCGGGGCCGCGTTCCTCGACGAGTGGATGCGCGGCTACGACGCCCAGGCGTCGTTTCACTGCCACCTGGCCTGGCACCAGGCGATGTTCGAGCTGCACCTCGGACGCTACGCGCGCGCGCTCGACATCTTCGAGCGCGACATCGTGGGCGCCGTCAATCCCCGCCTGGCCATGATCGACGGCTCGGCGCTGCTCTGGCGCTTCCGGCTCGACGGCGAGGAGCGGGCCCGGCCGGCGCCGCTGGCGTGGCGGCCCCTGGCCGACCTGGCCGGCCGCGTGTCGCGCCCCGGCTTCGTGTTCGGCGAGGTCCACGCCGCGCTGGCCTACGCCGCCTGCGGTGACGACGCCGCGCTGGCGAAGCTGATCGACGGCCTGCGCGCGCTGGACGGCAAGGGCCATGCCATCGCGGGCACGGTGGCGCTGCCGATGGTGCAGGGCGTCGCGGCGTTCGCGGCCGGCGACCACGCGGGCGCGTTGCGCCACCTCGAGCCCGTCGAGGGTGAGTTCCACCGGGTCGGCGGGAGCCACGCCCAGTGGGAGCTGTTCGAGGAGACGATGGTCGTGTGCTACCTCACCCTCGCGCGCTACGACGACGCGCTGCGCCTGGTGCGCCGGCGGCTGCAGCGCCGCGCCTCGCCGCGCGACCTCGCGTGGCGCGACCGCGCGACCGCCGGACTCGACGCGGCGCGCGGCGGCGGCGCTGGCGAACCTCGCGAAGCGCGATGATGCTCGGCGAGGTCGGTCGCGGGGCCGGCGGGCGCGCTAGCGTGGCTCGCCTGTCGCCGTAACTCGCTCCGGGTTCGGTTCGCTCGGGCCCCCCATCCCCCAGCGGGGGTTG
>JBGQLG010000285.1:0-5446 GCA_041499965.1 Methylomirabilia bacterium | reverse complement strand
GGGCCGAGCACGACCGTCATGGTGCCGGCCGGCGCCGCCACCGCCCGCAGCTTGAGGACGGCCTGGCGGGTGGCCTCGGTGGCGAAGCGCGTCCACCGCCCGTCCTCGAGGTAGAAGTCGAACGGCACGCGGCCGCCGCCGCCCCAGGAGCCGATCTCGCGCTTGCCGTTCTCCTCGGCGATGACGGTCACGTTGAGCCGGGTGAGCGGCCGCACGTCGCCGATCGTCCAGCCGGAGGCCGTGGCGATCAGCATGACGACCTCCTCGCTGGCCAGGCTGGCGATCACCTGGGCGATGCGCGGGTCGGCGGCGCGAGCGGCGGCGTCGATCCGGCGCAGCAGGTCGAGCTTGCGCTCGAGCGCGGTGACGATCGGCGGCTCGACCAGCGTGTAGAGGTCGTGGGCGCGCCCACGGCCGGCCACGGCGACGACGCCGGATGTGCTCGCGCGGTCCGCGATGGCCCGGGCCTGGCGGGCGGCTTCCTCGAGGTTGGCCAGCGAGATCTCGTCGGTGTGCGCGTAGCCCGTGCGTGTCTCGGACAGCGCGCGCACGCCCGCGCCCTGGCTCACGTGACGCGAGGCCCGCTTGACCACGTTCTCCTCGAGCACCAGCTCCTCGTTGACACGGTACTCGAGATAGATGTCGGCGTCGTCGACCCGCCCGGCGAGGCTGCCGCCGAGCAGGCGCTCCATCAGGGAGGGGGTGACGTTGAATCGATCCGAAAAGAAATGCTCAGGACTCGTACGAGCGAGATCGTCCATGGGCTCGAAGGGCTCCAATCGTAACGCGGCCCCGGCCGCGTCCCAAATTTTTAGGCAGGACTCCATTGTATCGGGTGGCGGAAGCCTCAGGCGCCCTGAAAGGCGTGAATTATCTCGTGAATGCGCCGCAATCCGTGCATCAGCGACGGGCCCGGCGCCAGCACGTCCTCGCCGGGAATCTCGTGGATCTGGCCGCCCGTCACCGCGGCCATCGCCGACCAGCCCGGTCGCGCGGCGATCGCGGCCCGATCGACCGGCTTGCCGCACCACGAGGCGAGGATGATCTGCGGATCGCGGCGCACGACCTCGGCCGGCGCGACGATGCGCTCGCGCGCGCCACCGCGCTCGCGCAGCTCGGCGAAGACGTCGAGACCGCCGGCGATCGTGATGAGGTCGGAGACCCAGCCGATGCCCGCGATCAGCGGGTCCATCCACTCCTCGAAGTACACGCGGGGCCGGTCCGGCCACCCCGACGAGTACTCGCGCACCTGCGTGACCTCGTCGCGCATGTCGGCGATGAGCGCGCGGGCGGGCGCCTCCCGGCCCAGCGCGCCGCCGATCACGAGAATCGCGCGCAGGACGTCGTCGAACGAGCGCTGGTTGGTGCACAGCACGCTCACGCCGGCCGCGATCAGCTCGCTCACGACGTCGCGCTGCAGATCGGAGAAGGCCAGCACGAGATCGGGCCCCAGCGCCAGGATCTTGTCGCTCCGGAACGTCGTGAAGCCGCCCACCCGCGCCCGCTCGCGGGCGGCGTCGGGCCGCCGCGCCGTGCCCGGCACGCCGACGACGCGCTCGCCGGCGCCGAGTGCGAACGCGATCTCCGTGGTCTCGGCCGTGAGGCAGACGACGCGCTGCGGGAAATCGACGCCCGTCTTGCCGTACATGGCTCAGTGGGCGGGCGCCGGCGGGGCGACGTGGGCGAAGTGGCTGAGGCGCAGCCAGCCCGGCAACGCGTGGACCAGCTCACGGCGGCCAGCCACCTGGATGCCGCCCGCCCGCACCGCCTCCGCAAAGCCAGCGTGGCCCGTCCACACACGGGCCATCGTGGCCGCATCGGCGCCCACGACCAGATCGACCTCGAAGCCGGGATCCTTCAGGCAGAGATCGATCTCGGAGCGCTGCAGCACGAGCCACCACGTCCGCATGCTCCGGCACCGGGGCGGCACGCCGCGGAAGTCGAAGCGCGCCACCACCCGCTCGGGCGGGAGCCGGCCGAGATCGATTCCACGCTGGATGTTCCACATGAGGACACCCACGTCCAGGTTGTCGAGATCGAACTGGGCCGTCGCCCAGCGCTGTCCCCAGGTGCCGAGGCCGTCCACGATCTCGCGGAACTCCTGCCCGGCCCGGGTGAGGCGATACTCGCGACCGCGCCCGGCCGGCAGCGGCCGACTGTCGACGACCCCGGCGTCCTGCAACTGGCGCAGCCGCTGGGCCAGCAGCGTGCGCGAGATGAGCGGCACCCCGGTACGGATCGCGTTGAACCGGCTGGCGCCGGCAAACAGCTCGCGCAGGATCAGCGGCGTCCAGCGCTCGGCGAAGATCTCGGACGCCATCGCGACCGGACAGAACTGGCCGTAGCCCTTCATGGCCCCGACTGTAGGCAGGAGGCGCCGCCGCGGCAAGTCCATTTTTAGGTCTTGGCAAGCGCCGGCCCTGTTGTCATGGTTGGGGCGCGTGAACGAATCAGGCGGGTGCCCGAGCACCACAGGAGGCACCAGTATGGCCATCTCCCGAACCGCTGCGTCCGACGCCCGCAGGCAGACCGACTGGGCCGACGTGGCGCGCGAGCTGGCGCCACGCTTCGCCGAGCTCGCCGCCGCCCACGACGCCGGCGACCGCTTCGTGGCCGACAACTTCGCCGAGCTGCGCACGCGGCGGCTCATGTCGGCCGGTGTCCCGATCGAGCTGGGCGGCGGCGGCGCCTCACACGCCGAGATGTGCGACGTCCTCCGCCTGCTGGCCCACGGCTGCAGCTCCACCGCACTGGCGCTGGCGATGCACACACACCAGGTGCTCATTCCGGTCTGGCGCTGGCGCCACGAGCACGCGCCCGTCGAGCCATTCCTGCGGCGCGTCGCCGCCGAGGAGCTGGTGCTCATCACCAGCGGCGGCGCCGACTGGCTGGCCGGCTCCGGCCGGGCCGAGCGCGTCGAGGGCGGCTACCGCGTCACGGCGCGCAAGGTGTTCGCCAGCGGCTCGCCGGCCGGCCACCTGTTCATGACGATGGCGATCCACGACGACCCGCGCGAGGGCCCCACCGTGCTGCACGTCGCGATCCCCTTCACGGCCCCGGGCGTCACGATCCACGACAACTGGCGCACGCTCGGCATGCGCGGCACCGGCTCTCACGACGTCACCCTCGACGGCGTCTTCGTCCCCGACGCCGCCGTGAGCGTCCGGCGACCGCCCGGTCGCTGGTCACCGGTGTGGCACGTCGTCGCCACGACGGCGCTGCCGCTCATCTATTCCGTCTACGTCGGCGTGGGCGAGGCCGCGCGCGACATCGCCGTGCGCGAGGCCGGGCGCCGGCGGGACGACGCCGAGACGCAGGAGATGGTCGGCGCCCTGGAGGTCGAGCTGGCCGCCGCCCGCCTGGCGCTGCGCTCGATGATCGACGCCGCCAACGGCGAGCGGATGGGCCCGGAGGTCACCAACCAGGTGCTGGTGGGCCGCACGCTCACCGGCCAGGCGGCGATCCGCACCGTCGAGGCGGCGATGGAGGTCGCGCGCGGCGCCGGCTTCTTCCGCGCCCTCGGCCTCGAGCGGCTGTTCCGCGACGTGCAGGCCGCGCGCTATCACCCCGTGCGGGGCGCCGCCCAGCGGCGCTACACGGGCCGCCTCGCGCTCGGCCTCGACGTCGACGACTAACCCGAACCGCGTGTCAACGGACAGCGCAGAGGAAGACTCACGCCATGAAGCGTCTCCGCAACGTCCTCGTGTCGATCGTCCTCGTGCTCGCCGGGCCCCTGACCGCCGCCGCCCAGGACCCGGGCGGTCGGGGCGAACGGGTCGGCAGCGTCCGCTTCCCGACGTCGTGTAACCCACCGGCCCAGGCTCAGTTCGAGCGGGCGGTCGCCCTGCTCCATTCGTTCTGGTACGAGGAGGCGCTCAAGGCGTTCACGACCGTCACCACGACGGATCCGGCGTGCGCCATGGGCTACTGGGGCATCGCCATGAGCGTCTACTATCCCCTCTGGCAGCCGCCCAGCCCCGCGATGCTCGCCCAGGGATGGGCGGCCGTCGAGAAGACCCGGGGGCTGACCGCGACGCCGCGCGAGAAGGACTACATCGCGGCGATCGAGACGTACTACAAGAACTCCGACACGCTCGAGCATCGGGTCCGCGCCGCCGCTTACGAGAAGGCGATGGAGCAGGTCTATCTCCGCTATCCGGAGGACCGGGAGGCCGCGGTCTTCTACGCGCTGGCCCTCAATGCGACGGCGGCTCCCACCGACAAGACCTACGCCAACCAGCTCAAGGCGGGCGCGATCCTCGAGAAGGTGTACGCCGAGCAGCCGAGCCATCCCGGGGTCGCCCACTACATCATCCACAGCTACGACTACCCGCCGCTGGCCACCCGGGGCCTCATCGCCGCGCGGGGGTACGCCAAGATCGCGCCGTCCGTCCCCCATGCGCGGCACATGCCGGCCCACATCTTCACGCGCCTGGGCCTGTGGCAGGAGTCGATCGACTCCAACCTGGCGTCGGCGAACGCGGGCAAGGCGTACTACGCGCAGCAGGGCAAGGATTCGGTCTGGGACCAGACGCTCCACGCGCTGGACTACGTCGTCTACGCGTACCTGCAGACGGGACGGGACCAGCAGGCGCGGCGCGTCCTCGAGGAGGTGAGCGCCATGCCGAAGGCCGAGCCCGAGAACTTCGTCGCCGCGTATGCCTTCGCGGCGATTCCGGCCCGCGTCGCACTGGAGCAGCATCGCTGGACGGAGGCGGCGTCGCTGACCGCGCGGCCCGGCTTTCCCTGGGACCGCTTTGCGTGGGCCGAGGCCATCACCGCGTTTGCCCGGGCGATCGGCGCCGCTCGTGGTGGCGATGCCGTGGCGGCGCGGGCCGAGGTCCAGAAGCTCGAGGCGTACCGAGCGGCGCTGCTGGCCGCCAAGCAGCCCTACTGGGCCGAGCAGGTCGACATCCAGCAGCGGGCGGCCGCGGCGTGGGCGGCACGGGCGGAGGGTAAGAGCGAGGAAGCGCTGACGCTCATGCGGGCGGCGGCGGCTCTCGAGGACTCTACCGAGAAGCATCCCGTCACTCCGGGGCCGGTCATCCCCGCCCGGGAGCTCCTCGGTGAGCTTCTCCTCGACCTGAATCAGCCGGCCCTGGCCCTCGTCGAGTTCGAGGCTTCGGCCACCCGCGAGCCGTCCCGGCTCAACGGCCTGCTCGGAGCCGCGCGGGCGGCCGAGCTGACCGGCGACACGGGCAAGGCGAAGACGCTCTATGCCAAGGTGGTGGCGCTCTGCGAGCGTGCCGACACCGAGCGGCCCGAGCTGCGCCGCGCGAGGGCGGCCCTCGGCAAATAGCGCAGGCGGCCGGGCGCCGAGCCGACTCGGCGCCCGGCCGCCCGGCGACCCCGCGTACCCCACGCGCCGGGCGATGCCACGCTGGAACGGCCGGGTCTGGTGGGGGGGCAGGGGCGGGGGCGCGCGGGGGGGGCGGGGGCGGGCGCC
>JBGQLG010000284.1:0-5479 GCA_041499965.1 Methylomirabilia bacterium | reverse complement strand
TCAGTCGCCGTCGGGATCGATGGGCGCGGGCGCAGGGTCGAGACCGCCGGTGGGCAGCTCGGCCAGCGGGGCCAGCGCCTCGATGAACGCGTTGAGGCGGTGCGTCACCTCGGTGGCGTCGTCGGCCGTCAGCGGCAGCTCGAGGGCCTGGGCCAGCGCGCGCACCTGCGCCTCGGTCAGATCAGCCACGGATGCGCTCTCACAGCGCGGGCCGGCGGCGATGCCACTCGGTGGACTGCTCGTAGGCGTGGCCCACACGCAGCACGGTGGCGTCCTCGAAGCGGCGGCCCATGATCTGCAAGCTGAGCGGCAGGCCGGCGGCGCTGAAGCCGCACGGCACCGCGAGCGCGGGCAGGCCGGCCAGCGCCGCCGGCGTGGTGAACGAGCGCCGGGTGAAGAAGCGCGCGGCCGCCTCGGCCTTGCTGGTGATGGGCGCGGTGAAGCTCGCGATGGCCGGGGCGGGGCGGTGCCCGGTGGGCGCGACGAGGACATCGTGCCGCGTGAGCGCGTCGCGCATCTGCTGGCGGATGAGCGCGCGGGCCTGCTGCGCCGTGTGCAGCAGCGCCGCGGGCAGGAGGCCGGCCGCGAGCAGCCGGCGGCGCGTGCCCCGATCGTAGTCGCCGGGACGACGGCGTAGCGACGACAGGTGGCGGGCCGCGCCCTCCGAATCGCACAGCGCCATGAAGGCCGCGCCGGCGCGCGGTACCAGCGGCAGCGAGACCTCCTCGACCTGGGCGCCGAGCCCGGCGAGCACGCCAATCGCGGCGGTCACGGCGTCGGTGACTTCCCGGTCGGTCTCCGGGCCGTGCGTCAGCTCGCGGATGACGCCCACGCGCAGGCCGTGGACGTCGCCGGTGAGCGCGGCGCCGAAGTCGGGCACCGGCCGGCGCGCGGTCAGCGGGTCGCGCGGGTCGTTCCCCGCGATGAGGCCGAGCACCAGCGCGCAGTCCTCCACGGCGCGACCGAGGGGGCCCGGCTGGTCGAGCGACCAGGCGAGCGGGATGCAGCCGTGCCGCGAGACGAGGCCCCACGTGGGACGGTGGCCCACGACGCCGCACCACGAGGCCGGCGAGCGCACCGAGCCGCCGGTGTCCTCGCCCAGCGAGACGGCGCACAGCGCCGCGGCCACCGCGACGCCCGAGCCGGCCGACGAGCCGCCGGGGTCGTGCTCCGTGTTCCAGGGATTGCGCGGCTGGCCGAAGGGAAACTCGATCGTCCCGCCCAGCGCGAACTCGGTGAGGTTGAGCTTGCCCAGCAGGATGCCGCCGGCGGCCGTGAGCCGCGCGATCACCGTGGCGTCCTCGTCCGGCACGTGGTCGGCCAGCAGGCGCGAGCCGGCGGTGGTGCGCACCCCCCGCGTGGCGAACTGGTCCTTCACCGCGTAGGCCACGCCGTGCAGCGCGCCGAGCGTCTCGCCCCGCATCACCGCGTCTTCCGCGCGGCGGGCGCCGGCCAGCGCGGCTTCGCGACACACCGTGATGTAGGCGCGCAGGCGGGTGTCGAAGCGGTCGATGCGGTCGAGGTAGGCCTGCACCAGCGCCACCGGCGAGAGCTGCTTCGTCCGGATCAGCGCGGCCTGTCGGGCTGCCCCCAGGAACACCGCGTCGTCGCTCACGGTCCGGCATGCTAGCACTCGTTGACCGGCGGCGCCCGCTCGGCTAGGCTCCGGGCCATGCTTGACATGGTGATCGCGAACGGACAGGTCGTGACCTCCGAGGGCGCCGGGGCGTGGGAGATCGGCATCCAGGGTGAGCGGATCGCGGCGGTGGGGCTGCCGGGCTCGTTGCCCCGCGACGGGGCGCGCGTGCTCGACGCCACCGGCAAGATCGTCGTGCCGGGCGGCATCGATCCCCACACGCACCTGGCCCACGGCATCATGAGCCACCCGGACCAGCCGTCGACGACGCTGGGGCCGGAGGACGACACGCGCGGCATGGCCTACGGGGGGACGACGACCCACATCGATTTCGTCTACGTCCGCCCGGGCGTCGACGACATCCAGGCGGCCATCGAGCAGCGGGCGGCGCGCTGGAAGGACAACTCGCACGTCGACTACGCGTATCACATCACCCTGTCCGGTGCCCTCGACCTGAAGGTCTTCGAGCAGATCCCCGAGGCGATCCGGGCCGGCTACCCGAGCTTCAAGGTGTTCACGACCAACGTGCTGCCGCCGCATCCCAAGCGGCTGGGCAACCGGCTCGACTTCGGGCGCATCGGCTTCACCATGGAGAAGGTGGCGCCGGCCGGCGGCCTCATGGTGGTACACGGCGAGGACGAGGATCTCGTGCAGTTCAACTACGAGCGCTTCCGTCACGAGGGGCGGATGGACGGCGCCAACCTGCACCTGGTGCACAGCAAGCTCTCCGAGCTGCTGGCCTTCCGCCGCACCGTCGCGCTGGCCCGGGCCATGAGCGCGGCCGTCTACTTCGTGCACACCTCGGCCAAGGAGGGCGTGGACACCATCGCCGAGGCGCGCGGGCTCGGCCAGCCGATCTACGGCGAGACGCTGCACCAGTATGCGTGCTTCAACGCGGAGTACTACAAGACGCCGCGCGGCTTCTGCTCGCACACCTATCCCTCGCTGAAGTTCCCCGAGGACCAGGCGGCGCTCTGGCGCGGGCTCGTGCACGACGGCCTGGCCACGCTGGCCACCGACGAGTACCCGACCCCGCTGGCGCTGAAGCTGCGCGGGCGCACCATCGAGGACGTCACCGGCGGCAACGTGGGCGCCGAGGCGCGCATGGGCATCGGCTACAGCGAGGGCGTGGTCCAGCGCGGCATGACGCTCGAGCGCTACGCCGACATCACCGCGACCAACGCCGCGAGGATCTTCGGGCTCTATCCCAAGAAAGGCGTCATCGCCGCGGGCAGCGACGCCGACCTGGCGCTGATCGATCCCGCCGTGCGCAAGACGCTCACGAAGGACGACTTCCACGTCACCGACTACAGCCCCTGGGAGGGCTGGACGGTGACCGGGTGGCCGGTGACGACGCTCCTGCGCGGCAAGGTCATCGTCGACGCGGGCCGGCTGCTCGGCACGACGAGCGACGGCCGCCAGCTCACGCGCAAGATCGATCCGGTCGTTCTCCGCCGCCCGGCATGCTGATCCGCCGCGCGCCGTACGCGCGGCACGGGTGAATCGCCCCGCCGGTCCGTCGCGCAACCGGCTGAAGGCCGTGGCCCGGCGCGCGATGCGCCAGCGCGGCCTGGAGCCGGACTTCTCTCCCGCGGCCCAGGCCGAGGCGGCGTTGGCGGTGAGCGCGGCCGGGCGGCCCGAGCCGTCGATTCGTGACCTGCGCGGCCTGCCGTGGGCCTCCATCGACAACGACGACTCGCGGGATCTCGACCAGCTCTCGGTCTCCGTCCCGATGCCGGCCAACGCCGTCAAGATCCTCGTGGCCGTCGCCGATGTCGACGCCACCGTCAAGGTGGGCTCGGCGATCGACGGCCACGCGCGGACCAACACCACCTCCGTGTACACCGCCGCCGAGATCTTTCCGATGCTCCCGGAGCGGCTTTCGACCGACCTCACCTCGCTCGGCGAAGGGCAGGAGCGGCTGGCGATCGTCATCGAGATGGTCGTGGCCGCCGACGGCACGGTCGCCGCATCCGACGTCTATCGCGCGGTGGTCCTGAATCACGCCAAGCTCGCCTACCACGGCGTGGCGGCGTGGCTGGACGGCGCCGGGCCGGCGCCCGCGCGGCTGGCCGCGGTGCCCGGGCTGGACGAGCAGCTCCGCATCCAGGACCAGGTCGCCCAGACCCTGAAGCAGCGGCGGCACCAGCACGGCGCACTGAGCCTTCAGACGCTCGAGGCCCGGGCCGTCTTCGACGGCGACCTCATCACGGACCTGCGGCCCGACGAGAAGAATCGCGCCAAGGAGCTGATCGAGGACTTCATGATCGCGGCCAACGGGGTGACGGCCCGGTATCTCGGCGGCAAGCGGGTGGCCGCACTCCGGCGAGTCTTGCAGACGCCCGAGCGGTGGGACCGGATCGTCGCGCTCGCCGCTGGCGTGGGCGAGCGCCTGCCGGCGGGGCCGGACGCGCCGGCGCTCGAGGCGTTCCTGGGCCGGCGCCGCGCGGCGGATCCGGTGCGCTTCCCCGACCTGTCGCTCTCGATCGTCAAGCTGCTCGGCTCCGGCGAGTACCTGGTCGACCGGCCGGGGCAAGTGGTGCCCGGCCACTTCGGGCTGGCGGTGCGGGACTACACGCACTCGACGGCGCCCAACCGGCGCTTCCCCGATCTCATCACGCAGCGCCAGCTCAAGGCGGCCATCGCGGGGCAGCCACCGCCGTACAGCGCCGACGATCTCGACGCGCTGGCCCGGCACTGCACCGAGCAGGAGGACAACGCCGACAAGGTCGAGCGGCAGGTGCGGAAGTCGGCGGCGGCGCTGCTGATGGCCTCGCGGATCGGAGAGCGCTTCGACGCCATCGTGACCGGCGCCTCCGCCAAGGGCACCTGGGTCCGTCTCGCGAGACCCGCCGTCGAGGGCAAGGTCGTGCGCGGCTGCGAGGGGCTCGACGTCGGCGATCGGGTGACGGTCGCGCTCGTCCACACGGACGTCGACCAGGGGTTCGTCGACTTCGAGCGTTCCCACGGCGCGTGATGGCGGTCACCGTCCGCTTCGTCGGCTCGGGGGACTCGTTCGGCAGCGGTGGGCGGTTCCAGACGTGCATCCTGGTGGATGGGCCCGCCTCGCGGTTCGCGATCGACTTCGGGACGTCGTCCCTGATCGCGCTGGCCCAGCAGGGGATCGAGCCCAACTCCATCGACGCCATCCTGCTGACGCACCTGCACGGCGACCACTGCGGCGGCGTGCCGTTCCTGCTCATCGACGCGATGCTGGCGGCCCGACGCGCGCGGCCGCTGACCATCGCCGGGCCGCGCGATCTCGTGCGCCGGATGGCGGAGATCCGCGAGGCGCTGTTCCCCGGCTCGCACGTGATGACGCCGAGGTTTCCGCTGGAGTGGATCGAGCTCGCGCCGGGCCGCTCCCAGCAGGTGCTCGACCTGCTGGTCACCGCGCAGCCCGCTCGCCACACGCAGGAGACGAATCCCACATCGCTACGGGTCGAGGTCGGGGACAAGGTGATCGCCTACACGGGAGACACCGAGTGGACCGACGACGTCGCCAAGGTGGCCCGCGGCGCCGACCTGTTCATCGCCGAGTGCTACTTCTACGACAAGCCCATCAAGTGGCACCTGACCTACCCGGCCATCGCCGCCCACCGCGCCGAGATGGGCGCCAAGCGCGTGATCCTCACCCACATGAGCCGCGAGATGCTCGCGCACGCCTCCGACGTGCCCGAGGAGTGCGCCTACGACGGCCTGATCGTCACGCTCTAACGGCGCTCGTGGAATCGGGTGACGCCGGGGATCGCGGGGATCGCGCGTGGGGGACGCGGGGCGCGCCAGCATGGCTCGCCTGTCGCCGTAACTCGCTCCGGGCCCGGCTCGCTCGGCCCCCCATCC
>JBGQLG010000283.1:0-5500 GCA_041499965.1 Methylomirabilia bacterium | reverse complement strand
CCACTCCCCACTGGACCATGCACCACGGCATCCTCGGCGGGGCGCAGTCCATCCCGGGTGCTCGCGGCACCGGGGCTCGTCGGCGCTCCCGCCGAGGCGGCCGTGACGCTGTGGAGCATACAGGGGGGCCCGAGCGAGCCGAGCCCGGAGCGACTTACGGCGACAGGCGAGCCACGCAGGCGCGCCCGCGCCCCCCGCGCCCGCCGTCCCCAGCGCCACGCCCCGCCCGCCGCGGGCGCTGGCGTTCGTGAATCGCGCGAGCTAAGGCCGCGGCGCCGCCAGCGCCTCCGCCTCGTCGAACTCGTTGGAGGCAAGCTGCTTGAGGCCGGTGCGGTCGTACACGTGACCGAGGAGCAGGTGCAGCGTCGCCTCCTCCGGGGATGCCGCGATCGCCTGCACCAGCTCGTGCCGCGCGTCGGCGTAGAACGTCTCCTGGAACAGCAGCCCCGCCCGCATCAGCGCCAGCGTCGCCGGTGGATAGCTGGCGACGCTGGCCGGCGTGAGGACCCCGAGGCCCTCGGTGACGCGGGTGATGTCGGCGGCCGGCGCCACCTCGAACGCGGCTTTCTGCACGCCGTGCTCGCGCGTCGACAGCTCCCAGGTGTAGCGCGTCCCGGGCGCCAGCTTCGGCGCGGTGGCCGGATAGGCCAGAGACTTGCGCTCCACGTCGGTCTGCTCCCACACGACCGCCCCCTGCGGCCCCAGCAGGCGAACCTGGTACTTGAGCCGATCGGAGCCCGCCCACTCGAACGTGACCGCGCCGGGCAGCACGCGCGTGTCGCGAGGGGCCAGGATGAGCGGCGGCTGCGCGCGCACGCTGCGCACCGACAGCGACTGAGAGGTGCGCTCGCGTTGCTGGCCGAGCAGGAAGTTGGTGACGTTACCGAGCACGGCCTTGGCGCGGTCGCTGGTGCCCTGAGCGGCGCCCGCCTGCACCGTGAACGGCGAGTTGGACTGGGTCACGAGCTGGGTGCCGCGTCCGCCGGTGAAGACCAGCACCGCGCGGCCCTCGCCAATCACGCGCACCTGATCACCGGCCCGCAGCGAGAGCAGCGGCTTGGGCGCCTGCCACTCCCCCTGCCCCCCCGGCTTGACCTCGACCTTGCCGCGCTTCACCTGGATCTCGGTCAGGACCGCCAGCGGATCCTGCGCCCACGCGACGGCCGCGACGAGCGCCAGCAGACCCGCGATGACCACGCCACCGACTCGCCTCATGACCCTGCCCTCCCGTCGATCAGCACCTCGTAGACCCGGACCTTCTCGACCCGGCCCTTGACGGCGACCGGCCCGCAGTCCCGCACCGCCACCCGGTCGCCGACCGCGGCCAGCGTCTCCTCGGTGATCAGGACCGTCGTCCCCAGCTCCTTGTTCAATCCCTCCACGCGTGAGGCCACGTTGACCGGATCGCCGATCACCGTGTACTTGATCCGGTCGCGGCCGCCGACGTTGCCGGCGAAGACGTCGCCGGTGTGGATGCCGATGCCCATCCGCAGGCTCGGCAGCCCGGCCCCCGCCCACCGCTGGTTCAGCGTCTCCAGCGCCCGGACCATGCCCAGCGCGCTCTGCAGGGCGTGCCAGGCGTGCTCGGCATCGTCCACCGGCGCGCCGAAGACGGCCATCACCGCGTCGCCCACGAAGTCATTGATCATACCGCGATGGGCGAAGATCGCCGCCGTCATCGCCTCGAAGTACTCGTTGAGGTGAGCGGCGATGCGCTCGGGCTCCATCCGCTCGGACAGCGTGGTGAAGCCACGCAGATCGGAGAACAGGATCGACACGCTGCGGTGCTCGCCCCTCAGGCTGGGCGCGTCCGACAGTACCTTGGCCATGACGTCGCGGGAGAGATAGCGCGCGAACGAGTCGCGGAAGCGGCGCCGGTCGAGCGCGTCGCTGCCGAGCCCCATGAGCGACGCCGCCACCACCGGCAACATGAAGTCGATCCAGTAGCCGCCGCGGTCGAAGGCCACGTACGCGGCGGGCACGCCGAGCACGAAGGCGCCCACCACGCACACGAGCGTGCCCGTCAGCGGCCGCAGGACGACGAGGACGACGCCGGCCACCAGCACCACCACGGCGTCGATGGCCAGCCCGATGAGCCAATTCGAGGGCTGGATGAACCGGCGCGTGGTGAGCATGTGGGCGACGTTCGCGTGGACCTCCACGCCGGCCATGCGACCGTGCGGTGTGAGATGGAAGTCGCGGCTGTCGACGAACGTGCCGCCGACGAACACGAGGCGGCCCCGCAGTGGATTGTCGGCGGCCGCCTCGCCGTCGCCATCACCGATCGCCGCCACCGCGTCGCTCGGGATCGGTGTGAAACTGCCGCCGGGCCCGACGTAGTTGATCGGCCACTCCATGCCCGCGCGTGCGACGACCTGCGGTGCGCCCGAGGGCGTCAGGCTTCCGTCGGCTCGCAGGCGCGGCAGCGTCAGCGGCCGTCCCGAGGCCAGCGCGTCCTGGAGCGCGCCCGCGTCCAGACCGGCCATGCGCGCGGCTGCGGCCAGGGCCAGGGTCGGTGCCGGACGGCCCGCGGCATCCGGGATGACCGGATCGACGTGGCGAATGACACCGTCGGCGTCGGCAAACACCGCGGGGGACGCGACGATCACCGAGGGGCCCAGCGCGGCTGCGCTGAGCGGGCCGGCGCCCTCGCTCAGCGGTCCCAGCAGCACGACCCGGCTGAGGCCCTGGTCGGAGAAGTCGAGGATCGCCTTGGCCAGCGCGGCGTCGTCGGCCGGCGTCGTGGGGGTCGTGAACGTGACGTCGATGCCGACGACGGCGGCGCCGCTCTTGGCGAGGCCGCGCACCACTCGGGCCAGGTACTGGCGGGGGATCGGCTGGCGGCGCTCCAGGCCCTCGAAGGCCGTCTCGTCGATCACGACGAGCACGACGTCGCTGGGCAGCCGGCGGCCCTGCAGCTGCTGGAGCAGATCGAGGGCGCCGGCCTGCCATCGCTCCAGGCGGCCCAGCGCCGAGGCGGTCGACACGAGGACGGCCGCGATCAGGCCCACCGCCCACAGCTGCAGCAGGCGGCTCCGCCGCCGACCCCACCACGCGCGCAGGCGAGCGCTCATCGCCCCGCCCTACTTGCCGTGGACCTTGGTGAGCGGCAGGACGCCCTCCATCTCGCCCTTCATCACCGGGTGCTGGTTGCCGCCGACGGCGCGCGACTTCCGCGACACCTGCTGCTCGACGTATTCGTACAGCTCTTGCAAACTGACGATGCCGTCGCGATTGAGGTCGGCGGCGCCCTTGAGCCCCTCGGTCAGGTAGTAGGTGAAGATGCCGTGGCCCAGCTCGGGCAGCTCGATCGACAGCTCGCTCGGCCGCGAGGCGGTGACGATCGCCCGCCCCCGCGAGCGCGTCAGCCGCTCGAGGAACAGGTCGTCGACGGCCGTGGCCCGCGTACTCCTCGAGGCGAAGGTCCGGCCGCCGGCCGCTCCGCTGTAGCAGGCGTCGAGGAACATCACCACCCGCTCGGCCTCGATGCGCCCGAAGATCGTCTGCAGGTCGTCCATGGGCAGCGCGGTGGAAAACAGGTCGTCGGGGTCGGCGTCGCTGGGGATCAGGTACTTGGCCAGCCCGTCCCGCTCGAGGCCGCGCTGGTCGACGTCGGGGGCGCCGTGGCCGGCGAAGTAGACGATGACCGTGTCTTCCTTCTGGGCCGTCCGGGCCAGGAACGTCCCCAGCGCGTACTTGATGTTGCGCAGCGTCGGCTTGCGCTCCGTGCGGTCGGTCAGCAGCAGCACGTTGTCCTTCTTGAACCCGGCGTTGGTGATGAGCACGTTGTACACGGCATCGGCGTCGGCCACGGAGTACTTCAGCGTCGGGATCGTCGGATTCTCGTAGCGGCCCACCCCGATGACGACGGCGTAGCCGTCGCGGCCCGCCTTGGGCAGCGGGGGCGGTGCCGGGGCCGGCGCCGTGGCGGTGGCGGTGCGGCCGAGCGTGACCGTCCGCACCTCCTGGCGCACCGTCCCGTCGCTCTCGCGCGCGGTGATCACGATCGTGTTGGCGCCGTCCCGCAGCGTCACCGGCGCTTCCACGACCATCGACGACTGCGGCGTGGCCGCCGCCTCACGGTGCACCTCGGCGCCGTTGAGCGTGACGCTCACGCTGCCGATGCCGCGGCTGGAGGTCACCACCGCCGCCACCACGGTCTGGGCCTCGCCGGTCCGGGTGCCGTCGGCCGGATAACGCACGGCGATGGCCAGCGGCGACGCCTTGTCGTAGTGGATCGTCCGCAGGTCCTGACGGATGGCACCGTCGCCGTCGGTCGCGGCGATCACCAGGAGGTTGGCGCCCTCTCGCAGCTTGAGCGCGGTGTTCAGCGACAGGGCCGGCCGGGCCGAGCGCTCCTCCAGCTTGGCCACCTCGGCACCGTTGAGCGTCACCACGACGCGGGCCACGCCGCGCTCGCTGGTGACGACGCCGACGAGGGGGACGGTGTCGCGGTCCACGCGGGCCTGGTCGGCGGGCGTGGAGACGTTGACGGCCATGCCGGCGGGCCTCGGCTGCGCGGGCGCCGGCTGGGTGGGCGCCGGCCGGGCCGGCTCCGGGCGGGGCGCCGGCGCCTCCGGTTTCGCCGCCGGCGGCGGAGCCTGCGCGGTCACCGGCTCGCCACCCAGCTCGAACGTCAGCAGCGGCTTGCTCGACACCGACCGGACGATCCGCTTCACCTCCGGCGCGTACCACCAGGTGACGTCGAAGTGCGCATCGCGGGCCGCCGGGCCGTAGCGCTGAGACGCATTCATGTTGCCGAACTGGCCGGGGATCTCGGGGTCGAAGGTGTAGCGAACGCGGAGGGCGTCGAGCGAGCGCCCGCCCACCGTCACCCGCTCGGCCGCCTCGACCCGCCACGTCGACTGCACCTCGACCTCGATGCTGCCGAACCGGATGATCGAGCGGCCAAAGCCCCGCTTACCGGGATCGAGCGGCCACGACAGGCGCGGCAGCCCTTGCATCTCCAGCGACTCGCCCGGACGCTTGACGTAGGTGATGCCCAGATCGCGGGTGAGCCAGATCTCCCGGTCGCCGGCCGTGAAGACGTAGGCGTCCTTCTCCAGGCGGGCCAGCCGATACGTCGCGTCGCTCAGCGTCCACACGTCGCCGACGCTGTAGGTCGGGCGCTCGACCCGCGTCTGCGCGGGCGCCGCCGACGGCAGGAGCAGCAGCGCCGCCCCCCACGCCAGCCACCAGCGCCGCCCCACGCCCGGCCTCACCGGCCCTTCACCTTGGCCAGCGGCAACACGCCCTCCAGCTCACCCTTCATGACCGGGTGCTGGTTGCCCCCGACGGAGCGGGACTTCGCCGACACCTGCTGCTCCAGGTATTCGTACAGCTCTTGGAGGCTGACGATCCCGTCACGGTTGAGGTCGGCCGCGCCCTTGAGGCCGCTCACCAGGAAGTAGCTGAAGATCCCGTGGCCCAGCTCCGGCAGCTCGATCGACACCTCGTTGGTCCGCGACGCGGTGACGATCGCCCGCCCCTTGGAGCGCGT
>JBGQLG010000282.1:0-5507 GCA_041499965.1 Methylomirabilia bacterium | reverse complement strand
TTCTGGCCGAACGTCGTGGTGAACCCCACGACCCGCGGCCCCGAGGCGAGGATCTCGTCGGCCATCTGCGCGAGAAACGCCGGAACGAGGCGGCGCATCGCGACGCCCTTGGCGATGGCGGCCTCGGGCACGCCCCGCTCGCGCAGGAGGGCCAGGTATCGCGCGTCGGACTCGGACGCCTCCCGGAAGGGCGGGACGGCGAAGATCCAGTCGCCGAGCCCGACGCCGTCGTACTCGGTGGTGACGGCGCTGTAGTCGAGGATGCCGATCCGCTCGGGCCCGGGGAGCTCCGCCGTCGCCGCGTGGCAGTGCTCCATGAAGGCGAGCGACAGCGTGCGCGGCTGGGAGCGGATGCCGGCGCCCTCGAGGACGCTCTGGAGCAGGCCGAGCTGGATCGACGGCGTGCTCAGCCACTGCCAGGGCATCGCGACCAGGACCACGCTGGGGCTGGCGCGGGCCTTGCCCTTGCCGTGCGACCCCGCGGTCACGGCGGTGTTACTTGTTGTATCGGTCCATGGCGCGGCCGCCCTTGATGGAACCGCCCTTGGTCACCTTCAGGTCCGTCATCTTGAGCTTCTTCTTCTTGCCACCCTTGCTCTTCTTCGCCGCCATCGCAGGCCTCCTGGGTACGGGTGTCGGTCGGGCGGGATTCTAGCAGAAACGACCGCCCGCGCCGTTTTAGACGTCCGTTGGCGAGGAGGGGCTCGTCCATGCTCCATACCTCACCTCTCGTTTTCGCGCACTTCCTCACAGATCCGCGTGTCTCGGCCCTGAGCTGTCCGCAGCGTGACATCACGACGCCTCAGGGAGCAGGTTTCGGGGGCGCCGGGGGCACGGGGGGCGCCGGGGGCGGCACGGCGGGCACGGCGGCCACCGGGGCCACCGGGGGCGTCGTCTTGGCCGGATCGCTCGACCGGCTGATCCGGTCGCTGACCGTCTGCAGGACTCCAAGGAACAATCGCTCGCTGAAGCCGGCGACGAAGCCGAGCGTGTAGTATGCCCAGGGAATGTGGCCGGCCCCGACGTGGATCTGCACCGGCGCCACGCGGACTCCCTCGGTGACCTGTTCCACCACCTCGAAGACGAGCGCCGACCGCCCGATAACGTAGAAGACGATCGCCGACATCGCTCCCACGACGGGGCGCAACCGCAGCCTGACGGCCTCCACCTCGAGCGAAGCGCGGTCCGGGAGCTCGTTGAAGCCGAGGCTACGAAGGGCGCTCACCGAGCCGCCCAGCAGGCCGCACAGCGTCACGAACCAGGGAACGACCAAGAAGTAGCCGTCGTCCTGCGCCCAGTAGCTGAGGCAGACCGTGACGGTCACGGTCGCCGCCAGCACGAGGCACCACGTGATCTGCGCGGTCGTCGTCTGCTTCGCGACGCGGGCGCGCGCGGAGTTACGGCCAAAATCGATCTCGCGCCACAGGGCCTGCAATTCGTGGGGGATCTGGGCGGTCAGGAGGGCGATTCTCAGGCTGGTCGGGTCCTTCATGCTCAGGTCATCGAGGTCCGAGATCTGTTTCTCCAGATTGTCGGCGCGCTGGTCCCAGGTCGTCCGGTTGTCCTGAAGGACCAGCAGCCTCATGTTGCGCAGCTCGGCCACGGCTGGATGCCACGCGGCTCGAGGAAGGCTCGCCAGCAAGGCGAGGCGCATCGCGCCGTAGTCCGTCCATCCCCGCGGCACGTCCCAAGGGTGGCGGATCGGCTGCAACCTCGGGTTGGAGCCGCTGGGGCTGAGTCCGGCGATCTCCTCCAGCGAGCCGCGAACCTGACTCAGCCTCTCCCGGGTGATTGTCTCGTCGGCCCCGAGGCCTTTGACGACGACGTCGAGCCACGCCAGATCCCGCATGACGCAGGACAGGAGATATTCGAGGTCGCTGCGGTCGATCATTCCGACGAAGGGTGTGAGCCATAGGACGCCGGTGTGGTAGGCGAGCCATCGAACGCACCGTACGGTCGCCTCCAGCCAGGGAGGACATCTATGAGTACTCTGAATAGACACATTCACCCCCATCGGTTTGCCGCGTTCAAGGTGGAAGATATCACCGCCTTGCGAATCGGGGCAAATGTCGTGTGCGATGCGTCGCGAAGTGGGTTATGACTAGAGCATGTTCGACCCGGGCGTCCTGGCCTCTGTCCACACCATCGTCGTTCACGACGACTGCAGCGACGGTTTGGCGTCGGCGCTCCTGTTGCACAACGCGTTGCCTCGGGCCGACGTGCGGTTCGTACAATACGCGACCGACGGGCACCGCCGACTCGCCGCGCAGCCGGGGATCCTCTTTTGTGACCTGTCGCCACCGCGCGAGCGCGCCAAGGAGTTCCGCGACTCCGGGGCGATCGTCCTCGATCATCACCGTAGCACGCGGGACGTCGTCGCAGACTTTGGCGAGCGGGGTGTGTTCGGCGACGAAGAGAGCGAGCCAGGCGTCTCGGGCGCGGTCCTGGCCTTCCGTCACGTCTGGCTGTCCCTTCGGAAGGGGGATCGACTCCAGCCGTTTGCCGCGCGATTCGCGGAGCTGGCGGGCGTGCGTGACACCTGGCAGACGGGGAGCGCGCATTGGCTCGAGGCATGCGTGCAGCACCAGGCGCTGTCTTCAGTGCCGAGTGACGACTGGCTGAAGTTGAGCCTCTCTGAGATTGCCGAACAGTGGGAATCCCGATTCTCCTGGCTCGGCAGGGTCGTGTTGGGGAAGCAGGAGGAGCAGATACGCCGGGCGCTGGCCGGAGCCCACCGGTTCCGCACGCGCACAGGTCTGCGGGTCATCGCGTTCAATGGACTTCCGCTGGTCAGCGATGCGGCCGAGATGGCCCGCGACGACGCGGACATCGTCATCGGCTTTCTGCTCGAAATCGGGGCGGAAGCCCCCCGCATGAGAGTTTCAGTTCGATCGAACGGCCGCGTCGACGCCTCCGCACTCGCCGCTCGATTCGGCGGCGGTGGTCATCTCCGGGCGGCGGGATTCACCGTTGGCCTCACGCCGGCGGAGCCCCATCCCTTCGTTCTCCTCGAGCGGCTGCTCGATCATACGTAGCGTCTTACGCGCGGTCGCCCTCCTCGCCGAACGGTGGCCGATGCATCAGGTCACCCGGACGCGGATGCGGAACCGTGGGTCGTCGTGGGCGCGCGTCGCCAGGACCTCGCGGAGCGACGCGACCGCGTCGAACACGTCGAGGTGGCGCACGTAGAGCGGGGCGAAGCCGAAGCGGAGCACGTCCGGCGGCCGGAAATCGGGGATGACGCCGCCGGCGATGAGCGCCTGCACGATCGCGTAGCCGTCGGGGTGCGCGTACGAGACCTGGCTCCCGCACCGCTCGGCATCGGCAGGCGACACGAGGCGAAGCCCGAGCCCGCCGCACTCCTGCTCCACGAGACGGCGGAACAGCGCGCCCAGGGCGACGGACTTCGCACGGACCAGGCGAAGATCGACCGCGTCGAACAGCTCGACTCCCGCGTCGAGCGCCGCCAGCGACAGCACGGGAGGCGTCCCGACCAGAAGCCGCTCGATCCCGGGCGCCGGCTCGTAGGTCGCGCTGAAGTCGAACGGGCGGGCGTGCCCCATCCATCCGGAGAGCGCGGGCTGGACCCGGTCCAGCCACCGCTCGGCCACGAACAGGTACGCGGGCGCGCCGGGACCACCGTTGAGGAACTTGTACCCGCCGCCGACGGCCAGATCGACGCCCGCCTCGTTCAGCGCCAGCGGCATGGCCCCGGCCGAGTGCGAGAGGTCCCACAGCGCGAGCGCGCCGGCCGCGTGAGCGGCGGCCGTGAGCGTCGCCATGTCGTGCATGGCCCCGGTGCGGTAGTTTACGTGCGTGAGCATGAGGACGGCGACGTCGTCACCGAGCGCGCCGGCCAGCTCGGACGCGTCGACCGCGCGCAGCTCGACGGCGTCGCCGAGCAGGCGGGCGAGGCCCTGGGCGACGTGCAAGTCGGTCGGGAAGTTGTCGGTCTCCGTGAGGATCACCCGGCGCCCGCCGCTGCACGGCAGCGCCGCCGCCAGCAGCTTGAAGAGGTTGATCGAGGTGGAGTCGGCGACGATCACCTCGCCCGGTCGCGCACCGATCAGGCGCGCGATGCGGTCGCCCACCCGCCTCGGCCAGCCGATCCAGTCGTGACGGTTCCAGCTCCCGATGAGATCCTGCTGCCAGGCCTCGACCACGCGCGTCAGACGCGCGGGCGTCGTGCGGGGCATCGCGCCCAGCGAGTTGCCGTCGAGGTAGATCACGCCGTCCGGCAGCGCGAACCCGTCGCGGCAGCCCGCGAGCGGATCGCTCGCGTCCATGGCCTCGACCGCCGAACGCGTGATGGGCTGCATCGTGTCCTCCGTGGCGGCACTCTAGCCGTGTCTCGCGATCACGATCAAGTCATCGGGTATCATCGCGCCAGGCAACGCCTTGCCCCGGGAGGCCGGATCGTGACGACGGCGAAGCGACGGGTGGCGCTCATCGGCACCGGCGGGACGATCTCCTCGATCGGTCGCGACAGCCTCGACCTCTGGGAGTACATGGACACGAGCCGCAAGGCGGAGCCCGAGGAGCTGCTGGTGCGGTTCCCGGAGGTGGCCGCGGCCGCGGAGATCGTGCCCGTGCGCTACCGGGCAGTGGGCAGCACGGCTATCGGGCCCGCGGACTGGCTGGCGCTGGACGCGGCCGTGCACGCCGCCGTTGCGCGTGAGGCGCCGCTGGACGGCGTCGTCATTACTCACGGCACCGCGACGCTCGAGGAGACCGCGTACTTCCTGAATCTCACGCTGAAGGCCGACGCGACCGTGGTGGTGGTGGGCGCGCAGCGCCCGGCCACGGGCCTCAGCACGGACGCGGCGCTCAACCTCCTGAACGCGGTGCGCGTGGCCGGAGCGCCCGAGGCGCGCGGGCTCGGCGTGCTCGTGCTGCTCAACGACGAGGTGCAGGCCGCTCGCGAGGTGACGAAGACGTCGACGCTCCGGCTGGAGACCTTCCGGAGCCCTGACCTCGGCATGCTGGGCTACGCGGATCCCGATGGCCGAATCGCCATCTACCGGCGGCCGGCGCGGCGTCACGCCCCGGCGACGGAGTTCGACGTGCGCGGCCGCCCCGAGCTGCCGCGCGTGGACGTGGCGCTCTCCTACGCGGGGGCGGACGGCGCCGCCATCCGCGCGTTCGTCGCCGCCGGCGCGCGGGCGATCGTCGCGGCGGCGCTGGCACCCGGCGTCGTGACGCCGGCCGAGGCGGACGCGCTGCGGGAGGCGCGCGCCCGCGGCGTGCTCGTGGTGATCTCCAGCCGGGCCGGCAGTGGCCGGGTCCTGCCCCGCACCGTCCTGCGCGAGGCCGGCTTCGTTGCCGCTGACAACCTCAATCCGCAGAAGGCGCGCGTGCTCGCCATGCTGGCCCTCACCCGCACCGACGACCCGCTCGAAGTGCAGCGCATGTTCGACGAGTACTAGTGCACATCGTGGAGTGCGGGTCCGCCGCGGGCGGGATGCGCGGGCCGCGGGCGCGCCAGCATGGCTCGCCTGTCGCCGTAA
>JBGQLG010000281.1:0-5549 GCA_041499965.1 Methylomirabilia bacterium | reverse complement strand
GCCCGCGGCCCTCGATCACGTCAACATCTACGTGCGCAACGCCGAACGTTCACACCGCTGGTACACCGACGTCCTGGGACTGCACACGCAGGACGTCGCCCACGTCCCCGAGACGGGGAAGATCCGGGGCGTGTTCCTGGCATGCGATCCGGGCCACGCGCACGACATTGCGCTCTTCGACGTGGGTGACGACGCTTCCGGGCCGCAGAAGGGCCAGGTAGGGCTCAACCACGTGGCCTGGCGCATGGCGACCCTCGACGATCTCGCGGCGATGTACGAGCAGCTCAAGGCCAAGGGCGTACCGCTCCACGTGGCCGACCACACCGTGTCGATCGGCGTCTACTTCTCGGATCCCGACGGCAACGGGCTCGAGGTCTACTACGAGCTGCCGCGCAGCGAGTGGAAGCGCGACAAGCCGTTCACGGGCTCGGACCCCTCGGAGAAGGGCCGCTTCCCCGGCCCCTGGGACGAGGTCCTGCGGCCGGCCGCAGCGGCCGCGCGCTGAGGCGCATCGCGTGAACTACGGCGTGGTGCTTCCGATCTGGCAGCTCACAGTCGCCGAGGCCGAGTCGCTGGCGACGCGCGCGGAAGAGCTGGGCCTCGACGGCGTCTTCGTCCCCGACCACATTCTCGCCAAGCCCGCCACCACCCAGCACTACGGCGGCCACTGGCCCGACCCGTTCTCGCTGCTGGCCTTCCTGGCCGGTCGCACGCGCCGCATCCAGCTCGGGGCCAGCGTCATCGTGCTCCCCTACCGCAACGCGCTCGTCGCGGCGAAGGCGGCGGCCACCGTCGACCAGGTCTCCGGCGGCCGCTTCATCTTCGGCGTGGGTGTGGGCTGGGACGAGGCGGAGTTCATCGACCTGAAGCTGCCGTTCAAGGAGCGCGGACGCCTGAGCGACGACTACCTCCGCGCGATCAAGGCCGCGTGGGCCGCGGACGTGCCGGAGTACAAGGGCCCGTACGTGAGCTACGGCGGCGCCACGTTCTCGCCGCGACCCGTGCAGCAACCGCACCCGCCCATCTGGGTCGGCGGCTCGCCCGGCAGCGTGTCGAGCCCGGCCGTGCGCCGGTGCGCGGAGCTGGGCGATGCCTGGCATCCGCTGGGGCTGAGCCTCGACGACATCGAGAAGGGCTACGCGACGCTGCGCGATCTGGCCAAGCGCGCCGGCCGCAGCGGCACGATCGGTCTGGCGCCCCGCAACGCGCTCGATCTCACGGAGACGCCGAAGGGCGCGGGCCGCGCCGCGTTCCAGGGCACGGTCGGCGAGGTGGCCACCGACATCCGGCGCGTGCGCGGCCTCGGCGCGGCCTGGATGACCTTCGACCTGCCGCGTGCGGGCGTGCCGGCGATGATGCGCGCCATGGAACGCCTGGCGCGTGAGGTCAAGATGGCGGCGGCCTAGCGCGCGCGCCGACGGCTCGCGGCGCGGGCGGCGGGGAGCGGCGTGGATGGGCGGGCGGGGTTGTGGCGCTCCGGCCGCGCCCAGGACTCGCCTCTCGCACGCGGGCGGGGCTCGCTCGGCCCCCCATCCCCCATAGGGGGCTGGGGGGGCGCCTGTCGATCGTGGGTGGCTCGCTCGCCCCGCCGGCAGCGATTGCGTGTGGTTCGGCTCGCTCTGGTTCGCGGCCGGAGCGCCACAACCCCGCCGCCCATCCACGCCGCTCCCCGCCGCCCACGCCGCGAGCCGTCACCACGCGCGCTACCAGGTGCGGACGAATCTCTGCCTCGAGATCCTAGCGGCGGCGAGCCAAGGCGGAGCGCAGGCGACCGGGCGTGACGCGGCGGAATACCACCTGGTCGGCGCCGACGAACTTGGCCAGTGACGTCAGCGCGTCGGTGACGCCGGCGAGCGCCGCCTCAATATCCACGACGTCGCCGCCGGCTGGCGGCGGCTGGGCGTTCGCCAGCCACGGCTCGAGATGCACGTGGCGCACCTCCAGGCGCCGCTCGATCCGGTGCGTCTTGGCGTCCACGCGGCCGATGAGCTGGCCGTCGTGCAGGATCGGCAGCGTGTAGTAGCCGTGCACGCGCTTGTCGCCCGGGGTGTAGACCTCGATGCGGTAGTCGAAGCCGAACAGGCGCTTCACCCGGTCGCGGTACCAGAGCAGCGAGTCGAACGGCGCCAGCAACGTCGTGCCGCGCGAGGCCGCGGGCGCGCGGGCCGCCCGTGCCAGCGCGGGCAGGTCGCGCGTGAGGGCCAGCCAGCGGCCGGGCGCACCCTCCACCTCGATCGGCGTCACCTCGCCGCGCGCGAGCATCGCCGCCAGCGCGGGCCGGCGCCCGCCCGGCCCGAACCGCGGAAACGTCAGGTAGCCGGTGAGGTCACGCTCGGTGGCCGCGCCCATCGCGTGCAGAGAGCGCTCGATGTGCCAGCGCACGAACTCTTCCGCCGACACCGGCTCGCAGCCGGCGGCGGTGGGGATCGCGCGCTCCAGCAGGTCGTAGCGTTTGTGAAAGTGCCGGCGCGAGTGCACCGTGAGCGCGCCGGTCATCCAGAGATAGTGCAGGCCGTGCTGCACGGGCCGCCAGCTCCACCACCCGCCCCCGCCCCGCGGCCGGCGCCCCTCGAAGTCGGCGCCGCCCATCGGCCCGTTCGCCGCGATGGCGGCCTTCACCTGGGCCAGCGTCTTGGGATTGCGCCGCAGCCAGTCGGACCACCCCGTGTGGCGCACGCGATAGTCGAGCATGGCGCGCCGCCACCACGACAGCGTCGTGGTCGGCACCAGGCAGGCGGCGTGCGCCCAGTACTCGAACAGCAGCCGGCGCCGGTAGACGAGCCGGTCGAGCCGCGCGCGGTCGTAGGGACCGAAGCGGCTCCAGACCGTGAGGTAGTGGGCACGCTCGAGGACGTTGATCGAATCCATCTGCAGCCCGCCCACGTCCTCGACGAAGCGCGTCAGCCGCCCGGCGCTCAGGGCGGCGGTGCGCGGCCGGGCCAGATGTTGGCGCTGCAGGAAGAGCGTCCGGACCGCGTGCAGGGGGACGGGCCGGCGTGGCATTCCCCGGAGACTACCACCGCGATAGGATACGGGCATGGCCAGTCGCCAGTACCGATCGTTCCGTGACTTCTATCCGTTCTATCTGTCCGAGCACGGCCGCAGCGGCACGCGGCGGCTGCACTTCGCCGGCACGCTGCTCGTGCTGCTCACGCTGGGCTACGCCCTCGTCACGCAGCGGTGGAGCGCGCTCGCGCTGCTCCCGGTCTTCGGCTACGGCTTCGCCTGGGTGGCGCACTTCGCCGTGGAGCGCAACCGGCCGGCGACGTTCACGTACCCGCTTTACAGCCTCGCCGGCGACTTCCGGATGTTCGCCGACATGGCCCGCGGTCGCGTCCCCTTCTGAGAGGACGCCGCGCCCGTTTCCGCTGCCGGTGGCACCGCCGTTGCACCCCACGCGCGCATGCGAACTCTACATGTCACCCTCGTGCTCGGGCTCGTGTTCGCGCTCGTGGTCGCGGTGGCCCGCCCGGCCCTGGCCGGGGTGCCCACCGATCAGCTCAAGCAGCACGTCGACGAGGTCATCCGCGCCATGGACGACCCCAGCCTGAAGGGCAAACCCGCGCCACGGCGGGCCGCGGTGCGCAAGATCTCCGAGGAGATCTTCGACTACCAGGAGACCGCCCGGCGGGCGCTGGGCCAGCACTGGAACGCCCGCACCCCCGAGGAGCAGCGCGAGTTCGTCCAGCTCTTCGCCGATCTGCTGGACCGCGCCTACTTCTCGAAGATCGACCGGTACCAGGGCGAGAAGGTGCGCTACGGCGCCGAAACGGTCAATGGTGACGAGGCGATGGTGAAGACCATGATCCTCACGCGGGCCGGCGGCTCCGAGGTGCCGGTCGACTATCGCCTGCACCTGGCCGGCGGCCGCTGGCTCGTCTACGACGTCAACATCGAGGGCGTCAGCCTCGTGTCGAACTACCGGACACAATTCAACAAGATCGTACAGACCGAGTCGTACGCGTCGCTGGTGCAGAAGCTACGCGCCAAAGACGCCGAGCCGGCCGCCGGCACCCGCTAGCCCCCATCCCCCGCCCGCCGTCGGCCCGCCGCTCCTCGGTCGCTTGACAACGACCGAGGAGCAGCTTACAAACCGTTCAAATTTGAACGATGCCCACGCGCTACTCGGGCACACCCCCGGAGACGATCGCGCTCGACGCCTACATCAAGCTCATGCGGGCAGCCGAGGCGGTGACCGCCCGTGTGGGCGGCGTGATGACGGGGGCCGGGCTCACCATCGGGCAGTTCGGCGTGCTGGAGGCGCTGCTCCACCACGGGCCGCTGTGTCAGCGCGATCTCGGCGAGAAGCTGCTGCGCAGCGACGGCAACACCGCCGTCGTGGTCGGCAACCTCGTGCGCCGCGGGCTGGTCGAGCAGGAGCGGCGCCGTGACGATCGCCGATTCGTCATGGTGACCCTGACCGAGCCCGGCCGCCGGCTGATCGCCGAGATCTTCCCCCGCCACGTGGCCGGCCTCGTGCGGGAAATGGGCCGCCTGGGCCGGGCCGAGCTGCAGGAGCTGGGCGGCCTCTGCCGGCGGCTCGGCCTCACCGACGACGAGCCGCTCGAGCCGAAAGGAGACGACGAATGGCGCAACACACGACGCGCTTCGGGTCGCTCGCACACTACGAGAAGGGCGGCGTCGACGTCATCAACGACGACGCGCGCAACTACGTCTTCTCGAACATCTTCGAGGTCGCCACGAAGTCCAAGCCATACGAGAAGGTCGCCGTCGGCAAGAACATCGAGTACGTGATCGAGGCGATCCGCGTGGAGGGCACCTCCGGCTGGCGCGCGCCGGGCCAGGACGAGTTCGCACTCGTCATGGACGGCGACGTCGAGATCCGCCTGCTGAAGCTCGACAACCCCGGCGTGGTGCCGGCCGGGACGCAGGGTTCGGTCGGGTTGCCCGGCACGCCGGCCGGCAAGAAGATGGGCGTCGTGAAGGCGCGGCGCGGCCACATGACGCTGCTGCCGGTCGGCGCCGCCTATCAGTTCCACGCGGCGCAGCCCGGCGTGATCCTGCTGCAGACGCTGGCCGGCGCCGACACGATCCAGCGCTGGGACCAGATCTGCCAGACCGACCCGCGGCCGGCCCACTGAGCGAGGAGGCCACGACACCATGAGCCAGACCACCGAGACCATCCCCGAGATCGGATCGATCGAGCCCAACCGCCACGGGTACCGCACGTTCACGCTGGGCGCCTTCACCTTCAGCCGCGACGACTACTTCGCGCAAGTCGCCTGGCCGAAGGGCCACCACATGCTGCCGGCCGACGCGTTCCTGCGCGCGCTGCAGCGCGACATCGCCTGGGGCTTCTTCTACGGCACCGTCAACTTCGACGCGGTCGTCGGCACCGTGAACCACTACGGCTCGGTCGACCTCTTCGCCGGTCGTTTCAACGAGCACTACCGCAAGGCCAAGCTCGATCACAACGAGCGGTTCATGACGCCGCTCATCCAGCGGGTGTTCGAGGCCATCCTGGACGACTGGACGAACGCGGGCTTCGACCCGTTCGCCAGCCCGCAGGAGACGGGCAGCGCCTTCGG
>JBGQLG010000280.1:0-5592 GCA_041499965.1 Methylomirabilia bacterium | reverse complement strand
GATCAGCTCGACACGGTCGTGTTCGCGGAGGATGCCGACCTCGGCCATCCGGTAGTACTCCGCCCGCGTGAAGCGTCGTCGCGTCGCCGCCACCCCGACCGCCATTGAGCGCCTCCCGGCCGATCCTGGAACCGTCCCATCGCCCAGCATAGAGCAGCGAAGGAGACGCTTCGAAAAGTCCCTGGAAGGATACATCAGCGTGCGGGCGCCGATCGGTTCAGGCGTCACTTGCCGCCTTTCGGCTGCCACAGCGCCAGCGTGGCGCCGGTGGGGTCGATGATCACGCTCATCGAGCCGTACTGGCCGACGTCCATCACGTCCTGCACCACCTTGGCGCCCAGGTCCTTCGCTTTCTTGGTGGCCGCGTGGATGTCGTCGACGCCGACGTAGGCCATCCAGTGGGGCGGCACGCCGGGCGTCGGGTTGGTCGTCATCCCTCCGCCGGTGCCGGAACTGACGTCGATCATCGTGTACGAGCCGCCGCCCGGCATCGGCGTGTCCTGCAGCTTCCAGTCGAACAGCTTCGAGTAGAACTCCCGGGCCCGTGGAAGATCGTTCGTGTGCAGCTCTACGTGCACGAATGGGTTACCCATGATTGCCTCCTTCGGGCGCAGCGTACCGCCGAGGTCCACGGTTGACCAGCTACCCCTGCGAGCCGCGCGCCCTCGGACGGAGTAGACTCTGGCGGTCGCCGTTGCCCGAGCCCCTGGGAGGGAAGCCGCCGATGGTCGAGACGCTCGCCGCTGACGTCCACCCGCCGTACCTGTACCCCGACTACAAGAGCACGCGGCTGCGGGCGCCCGCGCTGCCGCTCGTCCGGGTGGCGCCGAGTCCGCTCGAGGCGGCGGGGCCGTCGTTCCCGAAGCACTTCGTGAAGGACAGCGAGGCCGATCTCACGACCTGGGGCACGAGCGCGCCGCTCGGCGAGAAGATGGTGCTCGTCGGGCGCGTGCTCGACGACGGCGGCCGGCCGGTGCGAGGCTCGCTCGTGGAGGTGTGGCAGGCCAACGCCTCGGGCAAGTATCCGCATCCGGTGGACGACCACGACGCGCCGCTCGATCCCAACTTCCTCGGCAAGGGGCAGGTGCTGACGGACGACGAGGGTCGCTATCGCGTGGTGACGGTCAAGCCCGGCGCGTATCCCTGGCAGAACCACTCGTTCGCGTGGCGCCCGGCCCACATCCACCTCTCGCTCTTCGGCAACGCCTACGGCCAGCGGCTCATCACGCAGATGTTCTTCCCCGGCGATCCCCTGCTGGCCATCGATCCGATCTTCAACAGCGTGCCCGAGGCCGGGCGCGGGCTCCTGATCGCCAACCTCGACCTCGAGCACGGCGTCGAGGGTGTCGCGCTCGGGTACCGCTTCGACGTCGTGCTGCGCGGGCCGCGTGCCACGCCGATGGGGGTGTGACCATGGCGAAGCCCACCCCCTCGCAGACGGTCGGCCCGTTCTTCGCGCGCGAGCTGCTCTGGAGCGACGGCGGCAAGGTCCTGTTTGCCGGCCCCGGAGACCGGATCACGCTGACGGGGCGCGTGTTCGACGGCGCCGGCGCGCCCGTCGTCGATGCCCTCTTCGAGACCTGGCAGGCAGACGCGGCTGGCCGGCGCCCCTCGGGAAACGAGGGCGCCCGCCCGTACGGCTACGGCCGCGTCTCCACGGGCGCCGATGGCGGCTATGCGATCGAGACGGTCATGCCCGGCTCGTTCAACGGCCCGCGCGGCGAGACGTACGCGCCCCAGCTCAGCGTCACGATCTTCGCGCGCGGCCTCCTGAAGGGGGTGCAGACGCGCGTGTTCCTCGCCCCGCTCGACGCGATCAAGGACGATCCCCTGGCCCGCGCCGTCGGCGATCCCGACCGGCTTCGCACGCTGATCGCGGTTCGCGATCCCGCCGATCCGAAAGTCTATCGGTGGGACGTCCGGCTGCGGGGCTCCGGCGAGACGGTGTTCATCGAGCTCTAATGCATCTCGTGAAGCGGGGCGACGCCGGGGGGCGGGCGGCGGGCCGCATCGCGTGGCCGCGCGCATGGCTCGCCGGTCGCCGCTGCTCGTTCGGCGGGGGGCTCGCTGCGACCCCCCATCCCCCAAGGGGGTGGCGCGTGGGCATTCGACCGTTGGGCGGCTTGCTCGCCCCACACCGAACGAGCGCGGCGACGACGGCTCGCCATGAAGCGCGGCCACGCGATGCGGCCCGCCGCCCGCCCCCCGGCGTCACCCCGCTTCACGAGATGCATTAGCCGCGCGAGCGACCGGCCGTGAACCTTGTCGGTCGGAGCTTCGCGCGCGATGCGTTCGTCCAGGCGCTGTCTGCCGAGGCGTTCGTGCGCGCGATGCTCCACTTCGAGCGCGCGCTCGCCGGCGCCGAGGCCGACGCCGGCGTCATCCCCCACGCGGCCGCTCAGATCATCGCCACGGCTTGTGCAGATCTGCAGCTCTCACCAGAGGCGCTGGCCAGCGAGGGCAAACGGTCGGGCTCGCTGGCGGTTCCGCTGGTCAAGGCACTCACCGAGCACGTCGCTCGCGTGGACGCGCGTGCGGCGGCCTTCGTGCATTACGGCTCGACGAGCCAGGACGTCCTCGATACCGCGCTGATCCTCTGCCTGACGCCGTGTCTCGCCGACGCCGATGGTGTCCTCGCCTCGGCAGTGCGCCACCTGGCCGGCCACGCGCGGCGCCACGCCGGCGTCGTGATGCTCGGCCGGACGCTCATGCAACCGGCCACGCCGATCACGGCCGGGCTGAAGATCGCACGCTGGGCGGCGGCTCTGCACCGCTGCCGGCTGCGTCTGTCCGCCGCGCGCGAGCGGGCACTCTGTATCCAGCTCGGCGGCGCCGTCGGCACGCTGGACGCGCTCGGCGGCCAGCGCGCGGCCGTGCGCCGCGGCGTGGCCGAGCGCCTGGGCTTGCGCGATGCCGGCTCGTGGCACGCTCATCGCGACGAGATGCTGCGCTTGATGGCCGAGCTGGCGATCGTCACGGGGACGGTGGGCAAGATGGCGCGCGACGTCGCGTTGCTCTCGCAGGCCGAGGTCGGCGAGATGCTGGAGTCGCCGCCGGCGAAGGGCGTGGGCGGCTCCAGCGCCATGCCCCACAAGCGCAACCCCGTGGCCTGTCTGCAGGCGCTCGTCGCCGCCGCCCGCGCGCCCGGTCTGATGGCGACGCTGCTGTCCGGCGCGGTCGGCGAGCACGAGCGCGCGCTGGGTGGCTGGCAGGCCGAGCTGGTGACCATCCCCGAGCTGGTGGACGCCGCCGGCAGCGCGCTCGACGCCCTCGAGCGGATCGCCGGCGGTCTCGTGGTGAATGCCGAGCGGATGAGGGCCAACCTGGAATCGCTGCAGGGCCTTGTGTGCTCCGAGCGTCTGGCCCGTCTGCTGGCGCGAGAGACCGATCGCGCCAGCGCACTCGCCCTCGTCGACGACTGGTCCGCCGCGGCGGTCAGGGACCGCCGGCATCTCAGGGACGTCGCCCTCGCCGCCTGGCCATCGCTGGCCGGACAGATCGGCGACGTGTTTTCGCTCGAGACGATCGTCACCGAGCTGGCGCCGGTCCTCGACGAGGTACTGGGGGAGATCGCGGGCGATACTTGAGGCGACCGCAGGCCGAGGACCTCGCTCGCCGGTTCCTCCAGCATGAGCTTCAGCAGGCAGCTCGTGTCGAGGTAGATCACCCCCGCCGCACCTCAGCGCCGATCCTCGCGGGTCTCCCTCACGGCGCGGTCGACCCAGCGCGAAACTTTGCCGCCCGCGATTTTCCGTTGCCACCTCGCGTGGGCCACAGGGTCGAACCGCTTTCGCGGCGTCGGGCGCTCGTCGATCCGCACGAGCTTAGCCACCGGCTTGGCGTCGCGGGTGATCACGATCTCCTTCTCGGCTTGCAGGCGCGCCTCAGCTTCCGGCCATCGCTGACGCAGGTCACGGACGCTGATCGTTTTCACTGTCGCAGCATATCGTGTTTCACAGAGGAGCCGTCACCGCCACAGCCGCGTGGAGGCCAGCCGCGCGCCCTGCACGAGTGCCTCGAACTTGGCCCACATGATCGTCGGATGCTGGCGCTGGAAGAGCGCGCCCTGGGCGAAGCCGCAGTCGGCGCCGGCCATGACGCGCTCGCGGCCGACCAGCCGGGCGTAGGTCAAGAGGCGCTCGGCCACCGTTTCCGGGTGCTCGACCACCGCGGTGGTGTGGGCGATGACGCCGGGGATGAGCACCTTGCCCTCGGGCAGCTTCACGTCCTCCCACACGCGCCACTCGTACGAGTGGCGGGGCGTGGCGGCCTCGATCGAGTAGGCTCCGGCCCTCACGCGCAGCACCAGATCGACGACGTCGCGCAGGCCGAGATCGTGCAGGTGCGGACCCTGCCAGCTTCCCCAGCAGAGGTGGTAGCGGACGCGGTCCTCGGGGATGCCGGCCAGCGCGTGGTTGAGGGCGTCGATATTGCGCGCCTGCAGCGTCCGGTAGTCCTCGAGCGGCGGCGCCGGGATCAGCATGTCCCACGTCTCGCCGAGTCCGGGATCATCGATCTGGAGGATGAATCCGGCCTCGACGATGGCCCGGTATTCCGTCCGCAGCGCCTCGGCGATGGCGAAGACGTACGCTTCCTCCGTCGGGTAGTAGCGATTCTGACCGCGGCCGACCATGGCCGGGGCGATGGCGGGCACGAAGGCCTCGGCGACCGCGACGCCCTGCAGCGCGGCCTTGAGAGTCGCGAGGTCCTTCTGGAGCAGCGCCTGCCCCTTGTAGGCGATGGGGCCCTGGCAGACCGTGGGCGCCGAGGCCAGCGGCATCTCGCGCGGCAAGTACTCCGTGTAGTACTCGCGGAAGGCGCGCCACTCTCGCCGGCTTTCCACGCGCCGCGCCCACGCCCCTCCGGCGCCGGTGTTTTCCGCGCTCGGGTCGGTCGCGGCCGTGGTGGTCACGAAGCCCGTGAGCCGGGCGTCGGTGTAGCCGAGAAAGCTCGTCTTGCTCATCTCGCCGTCGGAGACGACGTCGAGGCCGACCTCGGCCTGGCGACGGACCACCTCGGTCACCGCCTCGGCGGTCCGCGCCGCCAGCTCGGCCTCGTCGATGGGCTGGCCGCCGAGGCGGGCCCGGAGGAGGGTCCGTATGCTCTCTGGACGAGGGATGCTGCCGACGTGGGTGGTGAGGATGCGCTCGGTGCTGGTCTTCATCGCTGTCGTGCCGCGCCCTATGCGGTCTTGATCCCGACCAGCTCCACCTCGAAGATGAGCGTGGCGCCCGGCGGAATCACGCCGCCGGCGCCCTGGTCGCCGTAGCCCAGGTGCGCCGGGATGATCAGCTTGCGCTTGCCGCCCACGCGCATCGTGCCGACGCCCTCGTCCCACCCCTTGATCACGCGACCACGCCCGACCGGAAACTCCAGCGGCTGGCCGCGGTCGTGCGACGAGTCGAACTTCTGCCCGCTCTTGAGCCAGCCCGTGTAGTGCACGCTCACGGAGTCGCCGGGCTTGGCTCGCGCCCCCGTGCCCTCGACGATCTCCACGTAGCCGAGCCCGGTGGCGGTCTCGATGATCTGCTCGTCCATGCTGGGTCAACCTCCCGTTCGTGTCGCTGCGTTTGGTGTCCAGGACCTCGCCCG
>JBGQLG010000279.1:0-5688 GCA_041499965.1 Methylomirabilia bacterium | reverse complement strand
GACCCCCTGCAGCTTCTTGCCGCCCCAGGCGGCCTGGAAGGCGGCCCGCTCCATCGTGCGCAGCTTCATCCGGATGCCGGCCGCGCCGAAGTACCCGATGATCGACTCCCCCGCCGAGAAGTAGGGTGGGTACGGATAGAAGTCCCCGCCGTCGAAGCCATTCGGATATCCGGCTTCGGCGAGGAGCTTCTTGGCCTTGGCCGGATCGTAGGCGTAGGGCTCGAGCGGCAGCGTGAACTCGAACGTGCGGGGGGCCATGCTCCCGGTCGGGCGGGAGGCGCCCAGCGTCTCGGCCTCGCTGAGCGCGCGGCGATCGAGGGCGTGGTTGGCGGCCAGCCGCACCCGCCGATCGTGCCACGGGGACTTCGGGTCCCACTGGTCGAAGAAATCCAGGTAGTGGACGCCGATGGCGCCCGAGAAGCCCAGCCGGAACGCCGGATCCCGCTTCAGCTCCTGCGCCGCCGGTACGTCCAGCATGTAGGCGACGTCCACCTCGCCGGTCTTCAGCATCGCCGCCCGCGTGGTCGGCTCGGGCACGCTCTTGAACACCAGCCGCTTCACGGCGGGCACCTTGCGCCAGTAGCTCTCGTTGGCCTCCATGACCAGCTCGACGCCGGGCGTGTAGCTCACGAACCTGTACGGCCCGAGCCCGACGGGCTGCTTCTTGAACCCGTCGTCGCCCACCCTCTCGACGTACTTCCTGGGGACGATCCAGCCTGCGCCGGTGGCCATCGTGCCGTAGAGGGCCATGAAGTCGGGGAACGGCTCGTGCAGGTGGAAGCGCACGCGCGCGGGGCCGACGATCTCGACGTCCCGCACCCGATCCTTGAGGATCTTGCCGACCTTCGAGCGCTGGAAGCTGAACTTCACGTCCTCGGCCGTGAAGGGATCGCCGTTGTGGAACTTCAGACCCTCGCGCAGCTTGAAGTCGTAGGTCTTCTGATCCGCGCTGACCGTCCACGACTCGGCCAGGCTCGGCGCCATCAGATTGCCCGGCATCGGCTTCACCAGCGCGTCGTGCATCGCGTAGAGCACCCAGAACGGCGTGAGGAAGCCGCCGGTGATCTCGCCCGGGTCGAACCAGGCCGGGGCCAGGGTCACGTACAGCGCATAGCGCATCTCGCCTTCCGGCTTCGACGCGGAGGCCGGCCGGGGCTGGGCCGCGGCGTCCGCGGCCCAGCCGACGAGCAGCAATGCGGCGATCGCGAGTGCCTTCATGCGGCCTCCTGGGCTACAGCGTCTTCACGACCTCGGCCGGCCAGGCCCGGGCGTCGACGCGCTCGTGCCACTCCTTGATCTTGCCCTCCCGGTCGATCACCACGCCGACGCGCGCCGCGCCCTTGGCAGGATCGACGTTGGCCCCGTAGGCGGTGCCGATGGTCCGGTCGGTGTCGGAGATCAGCGGGAAGGTGAACTGGAACTTCTCGGCGAACTTCTTGTTGTCGCTTGCGCTGTCGAACGACGCGCCAAGGATCACGGCGCCCTTGGCGTCGTACTGGGCCTTCAGGTCGCGGAACCCGCAACCCTCGGCGGTTCAGCCCGGGGTGTCGGCCTTGGGATAGAACCACAGCACGACCGTCTTGCCCTTGAAGTCCGACAGCTTCACGGTGTTGCCGTTGTGGTCGCGCCCGGTGAAGTCGGGCGCCTTGTCGCCTGGATTGAGCATGAGCCCTCCTCGTCAGAACAGGATGATCGCTCGCGCCGCCATCCTGCGCGGTCCGTGGCGCGCCGTCAAGGCGCGCTCAGCCCTTGCGTACGATCTCGGCCGCGAAGGCCTCCAGCGCCTCCCAGTCGTACGGTCCGTTGCGGAACGCGATGCTGAGCCGTGTACAGCCGAGCGCGCGGAACTCGTCGACCATCTTGCGTGCGTCTCGCACGGTGCCGCGCAGGTAGCCCGTGCGATCGGCGCGGTCGCCGGTGCCGAAGTGGCTGCGGAAGACCTCGTCCGCGCGCTCGGCGCCCTTGGCGTCGATGCCGAGGTAGAAGCCGAGGTTCACCGTGCGCATGATGGTCTTCGGGTCGCGTCCCTCCGTCTGGCACCACCGGTCGAGCACCTGGCCCTTGTGCTTCCAGTCCTCGGGGCCGATGTAGGCGCCGTTCCAGCCGTCGGCGAACTTGGCGGCCGCACGGAGCGTGCGCTTCTCGCCGCGCCCGCCGATCCAGATGGGAATGCGCGGCTGCAGCGGCTTGGGATTGTTCGGCGCGTTCGCGATCTGGAAGTGCTTCCCGGCGAAGTTCACGCGGGGCTGCTCGGGGTCGAGCAGCAGGCGCATGATCTGCGCGTACTCCTCCAGCATGTCCTCGCGGGGGCCGATCGTGGGGAACGGGATGCCGAAGGCCTTGGCCTCCACGTCGTGCCAGCCGGCCCCCAGTCCGCAGTCGACGCGCCCGTTCGAGAGGTGGTCGATCGTCGTCAGCGACTTGGCGAGCAGCCCGGGGTTGCGGTACGCGACGCAGTAGACGCCGCTGCCGAGCCGGACGTGCTTCGTGTCCATCGCGGCGGCCGTCAGCGTGGCGATCGCCTCGTAGCAGTCCATGTCCCCGCCGCGCGGCGGCGACTCCTGGAAGTGGTCGGAGACCGAGAACCAGTCGAAGCCGTTGGCGTCGGCAAACTTCCACAGCTTGCGCATCTCGTCCAGCGGACCGCCCATGTGGCCGATGTGGATCCCGAATTTCATGTCGCCTCGCTCCTCTCGCTCGGGCGCCGGACAGCGCGTCCGGGCTCGATCATACGGCGGTCCGCGAGCCCTGGCGAGAGCCGGCGTGCGAGAGCCGGCGTGCTTGACCGTGGTGGAGCAGGCGGCTAGCCTCGCGTCGGAGGACAGCGCCATGGCGGACGACCGGTGGAGCGGAGACCTGCTCGATCGCATGCGGCGCGAGGGCGATCCGCTCGCCGACTCGACGGTCAGGGCCGTGTTCGACAAGGGCGCAGTGGCGGCGGTGAACGAGCTCCTGACCAAGCTGGTGCGCAACGACGACATCCCCGCCGGCCCCTGGCCGCCCCAGCTGGCCGACTATCTCAGCACGAGCGCGCGGCTACCGAGCTGGGCCGACGCGGCGCTGATCCGCACGGGCGAGAGCGTGTTCCTACGCTACGGCCTCACGTCGTTCGGCATCCTCGCGTGCGCGAGCCTGCCCGAGTGCTACGTCCTGCGCGACGTCGCCGCCGTGCTCGGGACCACCCAGCGCCTGGACGCGCACGCGCGCCGGCGCGTCTTCGAGACCGCGATGATGGTGCTGGCCGTCATGGCTGAGGGCGGGCTGGCGCCCGGCGGCTCGGGCATCCGCATCGTCCAGAAAGTGCGACTGATGCACGCCGCCATGCGTCACCTCATCCTCACCCCGCCGCCGGCCGCCACGGCCGGGCCGCCGGCCAGCCTGGCCGACGCGCTGCTGGCCCAGCGCTGGCCGGCCGAGCGCGGCACGCCGCTGAGCCAGGAGGACCTCGCCGCCGTGCTGCTGACGTTCTCGTACGTCATGGTGCGCGGCTGGAAGCACCTCGGGATCACGCTCTCGCCCGAGGAGGCGCGCGCGTACCTGCACTGCTGGAACGTCGTCGGCCACGTGCTCGGCATCCGCGACGAGCTCCTCGCCCACGACCTCGAGGGCGCCGCGCGCCTCTTCGAGGCGATCAAGCGACGGCGCGCGGCCGACACGCCCGATGGCCGCGCGCTCACCGCGGCGGTCATCGGCGTGTGCGAGAGCTTCGCCGGGCCCTCGCGGATCCTGCTCCGCCCGGTCCCGCGCATCCTGATGCGTGGGCTCCTGCAACCCGCGACCTGCACGATGCTGGCCGTGCCGACGCTCGGTCTCTGGCAAGCCGCGTATCGGCCATTCCTGCGAGCGGTGGCGCGCTTCTTCAACAGGACGGCCAGTGACGCCTTCCAGGACCTGCCCGACACGGCGCGCCTGAGCGCGCTGATCTCGCGCCGCCTCCTCGAGGACATCGTGGCGCTGCCGCGGGGCGGGCAGCGCACGGCGTTTCGCATACCCGACCATCTGGCCCGGAGCTGGGGGATCGCCGCCTCGCGCTGATCGCGGACACCTCGTGAGCAGCCCGCCCGGCGCGGACGGCTGAGCGGCGTCAGGCTCCTACGAGGTCGGCGAGTGCTCGATACGCGCGCTTGGCACGCTCGAGCGCCGGAAGACTGGCGGTCGCGCGGCATGGCGCCTCGATGGCCAGCGGCAGATTCGCGGGCAGCGCCGCCACCAGCTCTTTCAGCGGCAGCGCGCCCTCGCCGGGCAGCAGCCGCCCCGTGCGCGCCTCGCGGACGAGTGCCGGCGTGTCGGTGGGCGCCGGCATGTCCGGGCCCGCGTCGCAGATCTGCGCGTAGCGGAAGAGCGAGGGGGCGACGCTCGCGACATGCGCGGGAAGGCCGCCCGAGCGGCTGAAGTGCAGGGCGTCGATCAACACCGACGCGTTCGATCGCTTGGATCGGGCGATGACGTCGGCCGCGTGGGCGAGGGTCCGCACCCCGGTGTAGATCGCGAACTCCAGGCCGACGCTCAGGCCGTACTGAGCGGCGCGGTCGCAGAGCTCGCCGAACCGCTCGAGGGTGCGCGCTTCCTCGGGCTCGGCGCTCATGACCAGCACGTGCTTGGCGCCGAGCCGCGCGGAGACCTCAAGGAAGCCCTCGGGGATGGCGACCGGATGCTCGGGCTCGAAGCGGAGGAACTCGGTGTCGAGCACGGACACGCCCGTGTCGGCCAGGCGCGCCAGCGTCTCGCGCAGCATCGGCCCCTCGTGCAGGCAGTCGTAGGGCGGGACGCCCACGCTCGGCGTGGCCGTCAGCCGGATACCGATGGTGCGGAAGCCGGCGGCGGCGGCCACGCTGACCAGCTCGGGCGGCGTCGTGTCGAGGACGGTCAGGTGGGCAAGGGAGAGTTGCCGCCGGCCGGGCGCCTTGTTCACGCTCGTCACGGAGGCCTGTCAGTCCGCGATCGCTTGATAGACGAGCTGCCGGAAGAGCGTGCGATGGTAGACGCGCAGGGCGCCCGCCGATTGCACCATGAACACCGCGACGAGCTGTTCCTTGGGGTCGACCCAGAAGAGCGTGCCGGCATACCCGCCCCAGTTGAAATCGCCGGCCGATCCCGGGACCGGGGCGATGCCATCCGAGGGCCGCACCGCGAAGCCGAGGCCGAAGGTGTAGGTCGACGCGCCGAGCACCGACCCACCCGGCGTCGCCGCCAGCGGCAGGCGCGAGCCCAGATGGTCGGAGGTCATGTGCTTGACGGTGGTGCGGCTCAGGATGCGCTGGCCGCCGAGGACGCCGCCGTTCGCCAGCATCTGGGCGAAGCGCAGGTAGTCGCCGGCGGTGGCCACGCCGCCCGCGCCGCCGGAATCGTTCCCCGGCTCCTTCGACACGTCGATCAACCGGACCGCGGTACCCGCGAGCGGATCCTTGTCGAACGGCTCGGCCACCCGCCCGATCTTCGTCTCGGGCACCCAGAACCCCGCGTCGCTCATGCGGAGCGGCTTGAAGACACGCTCGCTCAGGAAGTCGCCGAGGCGCTTGCCCGATGCCGCTTCCACGACACGCCCGAGTACGTCGGTGGCCAGGCTGTATTCCCAAGTCGTGCCGGGCTGATAGATCAGCGGAATCCTGGCGAGGCGGTCGACCTGTTCTGTGCCGGTCATGTCACGGACGTCGAACTCGATGACGCCGGGCTTGAACAGCCCCGCCT
>JBGQLG010000278.1:0-5737 GCA_041499965.1 Methylomirabilia bacterium | reverse complement strand
TCAGCTTGGTCAGCGCGCCGGTCGCCGGGTCGATCGTATAGCTCGACAGCCCGTGGGAGAGCTGGCCGACGGCGAGCAGGTAGCGCCCGGTGGAGTCGATGCTGAAGCTGCGCGGCTGCTTCTCGGTCGGTACGCTGCCGACGACCGTGAGCGTGCCGCTCGCCGCATCCACCTTGAAGGCGGCCAGCGTGCTCGAGGTGCGCTCCGAGGCGTAGACGAACTTGCCGTCGGGGGTGACGTGCAGGTCGGCGGCCGCGGGCTTGCCCTCGAAGGCGGGCGGCAGCGCGCTGACCGACTGCTTCTCGGTGAGACGGCCGGCGGCGGCGTCGTAGTCGAAGACGTACACCTGGCCGTCGAGCTCGCCCACGACGTAGACGATCTTGCCGTTCGGGTGGTAGACGAAGTGGCGCGGGCCGGCCTTGGGCTTGACGGACACGGCGGGCGGCGTGTTCGGCGTCAGCTTCCCGCTGGCCGCATCGAACGTGAACTGGTTGACCTTGTCGTTGCCGAGCGTGGGCACCAGCACGTGGCGATTCGACGCGTCGGCCATGATCGAGTGCGCGTTCGGATGATCGGGCAGGATCTGCTGGGGCGGCCGCACGGTGCCCGCCGGTCCGATCGGGTTCACGGTGACCTTGTGGCCCGGGTACGAGGCGCCGAGCAGGAAGCGGCCCGAGCGGTCGGTGGTGATGTAGGCCATGCTGTCGGCCAGCGGGCCGCTGGCCACGTGCTTGAGCGTGCCGGTGGCCGGGTCGATGGCGAAGCCGGCGGCGATCTTCGGCTCACCGCGCGTGCCCACGTAGAGGAAGCGGCGATCGGGGCTGACCGACATCGGCGTGGAGATGCCGGGCTTGTCGATCCCGGGGATCGGCACCTTCTCGACGACGGTGAGGTCGCCGTTCTGCCGATCGAGCTGCAGCACGTAGACCTCGTTGCTCTCGGCGTTGCCGACGTAGACGAACGTCGCCGCGCTCGACGGCGCGGCCATCAGCGTTCCCACCAGGGCAATCGCCACGACCATGGCTCGCATAGTGATTCTCCTTGTCGCATCAGGCGACGACGGGCATCAGGCGAAGACCGGCAGCACGTCGGCCTGGACGTTGCCGGGCTGATAGATGCCTTCCACGTTCTGCGGCGTGGTCAGCGTCAGGCAGCGCTGGCCGAGACGGTTCACGAGCGCGGGATGCAGGCACACCGTCGTGGCCACGGTCAGGGGCTTGCCATGCGGTCCCGGCGTGGTGGGGCCGACGACCCGCACGCCGTCGGGAATGATCTTCAGCTTGTCGCTGAGCTCGCGCCAGGTGTTGTCGAATGACTCATGCTGGGGTGGCAGCGCTTGCAGCGTGAGGCTCGGCGTGCGCTGGCCGGGATCGATCACGAGCCCCGCGTCGGCGGCCTGACGCATCATGAAGTCCCAGGTGATATCGCCGATGCCTCTGTCCGGGTAACCGCCGCCGATGTCGGAGTGCACGCCCGGGAACCACACCTGGAGCACGCGCTGGCCGGCCAGCGCGGCGGCGTTGGCCGCCTGGGTCCACAGCGTCGGCACATAGGGGCCACGCTTTTCGTCGACCGCCAGCGCCTGCACGGCGTTCTCGACCAGGGCGCCCAGCGTGGTGTCGTGGAAGCCGACGATCGGCTCGTTGATCCTCGCCGTCACCGTCAGTGGCACGCCGAGCGCGCCCACGGTGTCGTACACGCCGATGAACGTGATCTTCACCCCGGTGCTGCGGGGCATCGAGGCCACGTCGCGCCCGATGTGGCCCACCGCGTCGCCCACCTTCCCCACCAGCCAGTCACGGACGCCGGCCAGGCTCCAGCCGCCGGGCTGCGCGATGATGCCGCGTCCGGTCGCGTAGCAGTCCACGTAGGCCCGCCACACCTCCGGCATGCTCGGCCGCACCAGCAGTCCCTCGGTGGCCTTGACGAAGCCGCAGAGCGACCGGGCGGTGTAGGCGCCGCGGGAGAAGCCGAACACGTAGATCTCGCTGTCCGGCTCGTAGTTGTTGGCGAGGAAGTGATAGGCCTGCTGGACGTTGTCCGACAGGCCGATCCCGGTGCCACCACCGGCGACGCGATCGAACCAGTTGGTGCCGACGCCCTCGTCGTAGAAGAGCAGCACCTCGGCGGCGTCCGCGTCGCGGCCGTGGCAGGTACGCGCCCCGTTCTGCTGGGTGATCTCGGGCGACGCCGACGCACCCAGTCGCTCGCGCAGGAACTGGTAAGTGCGGTAGATGTTGGTCGCGGTCCGGGGCGTGTTCCACGTCCCGTCGCAGCACACGACGAGCTTCCTGGCCATGCCACGCCTCCCTGCGCCCGGCTCGAACCGAAGCATACTGGGAGCGAACCCCACGGGTGTCAAGCGCCGGGCCCCGCGGGGACGACTTCGCGAGTATCCTGCTCGTGACGATCATGGACCCAAGGAGTCGGTCATGAGCGAGCCGGTCGCGCTGCCCACGCTGCTCGGCGAGTACCCGGTCACGCGCGCGTTGCGGCGCGGCGAGGTCGCGTCGCCCACCGTCCGGCTCGTCTTCGCCGACGTCCCGTCGCCCGCCGCCGCGTTCAAGCGCGCTGTGCGCGGCCTGGAGTTCGACGTGGCCGAGCTGGCCATCGTGACGTTCCTGCTGGCCCGGGCGCACGGCGTGCCGCTGGTGCTGCTGCCGGCCGTCGTCCTCGGCCGCTTCCAGCACCCGTACCTCGTCTACAACCGGGAGCGGGGGCCGCTGACGCCGTCCGATCTGCCGGGTCGCCGCGTGGGGGTCCGCTCGTACTCCGTGACGACGGGGACGTGGATCCGCGGCATCCTGGCCGAGGAGTGGGGCATCAGCCCCGAGACGATCACGTGGGTCACGTTCGAGGAGCCGCACGTTGCCGAGTTCCGCGACCCGCCCGGCGTGCAGCGCGCCCGCCCCGGCCAGGAGCTGCTGCCCATGCTCCTCGCCGGCGAGATCGACGCCGCCATCGTCAGCGGCCGTGAGCCGACGGACCCGCGCGTGGTCCCGCTCATTCCCGATCCCGCCGGGGCGGCCCGGGCCTGGTACGAGAAGCACCAGGCGATCCACGTGAACCACATGGTGACGGTCAAGGCGTCGTTGTCACTCGCGCAGCCGGCCGTGGTCGCGGAGGTGTACCGGCTGCTGGCCGAGAGCAAGCGGCTGGCCGGGCCGCCGGCCGCGGCGGTGGTCGACACCACGCCGTTCGGCCTGGAGGCGAATCGCCGCAACCTCGAGATCGCCGTCGACTACGTCTACCGGCAGCGGATGATCCCGCGCCGCTTCACGGTGGACGAGCTGTTCGACGACGTGACGCGCGGACTGGGCTGACGCGTCAGCCGTTCGTGAAGGCGCCTTCCTGGTCGAGCTTCATCAGCGCCTGCACGCCCGTGCTGAAGGTGGGGCCGCCGCCCGGCACCGCCGCGGACTGCATCGCCTCCAGCAGCTCACGCTTGGTCGCACCGTGCTCGATGGCGCGGCGCATGTGGGCGACCACGCCCTCCTGCCGGCCCCGGAACGCGAGGATGCCGATGATGACCATCTCGCGGTACTTGACGGACAGCTCCTTACCCTCGCCGATCGACAGCGCGCTCAACGGCTGGCGGGCCCGCACGTAGTCGGGGTCCTCGCGGGCGACCCAGTCCCAGAACGGGTAGCCGTACGGGCTGTTGGCCTTGGCAACGGCCTTCTTCGGCTTCGCGGCGGTCGGGCGTGCGGGCATCGTGGCCTCCTGTGGGAACGTTGGTCGATCGACCGGCCTTGACCGGGCGGTTGTCCGCGGTGTATCGAGGGGCCCATGGTAATCCAATGTCCGACTTCCTGAACCTGCGAGATCGCGTCATCGTGGTCACCGGCGCGGCGTCCGGCATGGGCCGGGCCATCGCCCGGGCGGCGGCCCGCGAGGGGGCGCGCCTGATCCTGTCGGACTTCGACGGCGAACGCCTGAAGGCCACCGCGGGCGAGATCGGCGGCGAGGTGCGCCACGTGCGCGCCGACGTGACCCGGCGGCCGGACATCGAGGCCATCTTCGAGCTGGCCGAGCGCACGTTCGGGCAGATCGACGGTCTCGTCACCTGCGCCGGCATCATCACCACGCTGCCCCTGCTGGAGGTCACGTTCGAGGAGTGGGACCGGGTGTTCGCGGTCAACGCCCGGGGAACGTTCTTCACGGTCCAGGCCGCGCTCCGGCGGATGCTGCCGCGCGGGCAGGGGCGGATCGTGACGATCGGCTCGGACAGCTACAAGCTCGGGGGCGGCCGCATCGCCAACATCCCCTACGCGGCGACCAAGGGCGCCGTGGTCACCATGACCAAGGGCTTCGCCCGCACGCTCGTCGGCACCGGTGTGCGCATCAACTGCGTCAACCCCGGACCGTGCGACACGCCCATGCACGCGCCGCTGACGCCGGAGCAGCGCGCGATGGTGGCCGGCCGCATTCCGCTGGGGCGCTTCGGCATGCCGGAGGAGATCGCCAACGCCGTCCTGTTCCTGCTCTCCGACGCCGCCAGCTTCGTCTACGGCGAGAGCTTCAACGTCGACGGCGGCGTGCTGATGGAATGATCGCTGTCGCGACTCGTCTCGATCGAGCCGCCAGGAGGAGTGCCTGATGAAGCTCGGGCTCAGCATCGGATACTCGGGGGCGGAGCTGAAGCTGCCCGTGGAGAAGGTCCAGCTCGCGGAGCGGCTGGGGTTCGACTCGGTGTGGACGGCGGAGGCGTACGGCTCGGACGCGATCACGCCGCTGGCCTACCTGGCGGCGCTGACGAAGCGCATCCGCTTGGGCACCGGCATCATGCAGCTCGCCGCGCGCCCGCCCGCCGGGGCCGCGATGGCGGCGGGCACGGTGGACGCGCTGGCGGGCGGCGGCCGCGTCATCGCCGGGCTCGGCGTCTCCGGCCCGCAGATCGTCGAGGGCTGGTACGGCCAGCCGTGGGGCAAGCCGTACTGGCGCCTCCGCGACTACGTCACGATCATGCGCAAGGTCTTCGAGCGCAAGGAGCCGGTGGCCCACCAGGGCCGGGAGATCTCGCTGCCCTACACCGGGCCCGGCGCGCTCGGCGTGGGCAAGCCGCTCATGACGATCCTGCACATGAACCCGCGGCTGCCCATCTGGCTTGGCACCGGGACTGAGTCCAACGTGAGGCTGACGGCGGAGATCGCCGACGGCTGGCTGCCGCTCGGCTTCGTGCCGCGTCTGATGCCGATGCTGCGCCCCTGGCTGGAGGAGGGCTTCCGCCGCGCCGGTCACGGCAAGGGCTTCGGCGACTTCGAGATCCAGCCGCGCGCCGACGTGGTCATCACCGACGACGTGAAGGGCGCGCTGGCCCGCATGAAGCCGCGGGTGGCGCTCTATGTGGGCGGCATGGGCCACCGCGACACGAACTTCCACAAGGAGATGATGATCCGCCGCGGCTTCGGCGACGCCGCCCAGCGCATCCAGGAGCTGTTCCTGGCCAAGCGCAAGGACGAGGCCGTCGCCGCCGTCCCCGACGAGTTCTGCGACGAGATGGCGCTGGTGGGTCCGGTCGAGCGCATCCGCGAGCGCTACCGCCCCTGGGCGGATTGCGGCATCACCGGTCTGACGATCGTCGCCGATCAGCCGGAGGCGATGGAGCTGATGGCCGGCCTCGCGCGGGGGACGTCGACCGCGTGATCGCCGAGCAGCGGCGGTTCTACGCCGAGCAGGGGTATCTGGTGATCCCCGACCTGTTGGGCAGCCGGATGCTGGCCCGACTGCGGTCAGC
>JBGQLG010000277.1:0-5750 GCA_041499965.1 Methylomirabilia bacterium | reverse complement strand
TTGCTCGACCTCCTCAACGCGCTGGGCAGCACCACGTTCCGCCAGCTCCTGTGGCAAAAATCCTCGGCGCTCGACCTCACCTACGCGCAATCGCAGGTGCTGTTCTACGTGGGCGAGCACCCCGGCTGCCGCATGGGCGACGTGGGCAAGGCCTTCGCCGTCACCCTGCCGGCGGTCACCCACATCGTCGACCGGCTGGAGCAGAAGCAGTTCGTCGATCGGACCGGCGACCCCGCCGATCGGCGCGCCTACGTGCTGGAGCTGACGCGGCAGGGGTCGGACGTCGCCGGTGAGCTTCAGGCGGTGCGGATGCGCGGCCTCGAGCGCGTGGTGGCGCGGCTCACGCCCGGCCAGCGCCAGCAGGTGACCGAAGGCCTGGAGGCGCTCGTCGACGCCGCCCAGGCGGGGCCGCGGAGGCGCCCATGACGCCGCGCGTGCGCGGGCGCCTGGTCTGGCTCGCCCTGGCCGCGCTGCCGTTGGCGGCCTGCTCCGATCGCGCCTCGGGCACGCCGTCCAAGGCCGCCGTGCCCGCGGTGCCGGTCAACGTCGCCGAGGCGGTGCAGCGCGACGTGCCGGTGCAGGTCACGGCGGTCGGCAACGTGCAAGGGCTCACGACCGTCGGCGTGAAGTCGCAGATCGCCGGTCAGATCGTGCAGGTGCACTTCAAGGAAGGGCAGGAGGTCCGCCAGGCCGATCTGCTGTTCACGATCGACCCCCGCCCGCTGGAGGCGGCGCTGCGCCAGTCCCAGGCCAACGTGGCCCGCGACACCGCCGGCCTCCGCCAGGCCGAGGCCGCGCTCGTGCAGCGGCGGGCGGAGGTGCAGCAGGCCGAGGCCAACCTCGCCCGCGACGTCGCCCAGATGGACAACGCGCGCGTGCAGGAGCAGCGCTACCGCGAGCTGGTCGATCGCGAGCTGATCGCGCGGGAGCAGTACGATCAGATCCGCACCAACTCCGCCGCCATGGACGCCACCGTGCGGGCCGACCGCGCCGCCGTCGACAACGCCCACGCCTCCGCGCTGGCCGCCCAGGCCTCCGTCGACAACGCCAAGGCCGTGATCACGGCCGACGAGGCCATGGTCGACAACGCGCGCCTGCAGCTCGCCTACACGACCATCCGGGCCCCGATGGATGGACGCACCGGCAACATCCTGGTCCAGTCCGGCAACGTGGTGAAGGGCAACGACGACGGCCCCCTGGTCGTCATCACCCAGGTGCATCCCATCTACGTGAGCTTCGCGGTGCCCGAGCAGTACCTGAACGACATCAAGCGCTACCGGGCGCTCGGCGCCCTGCGGGTGGAGGCGTATCCCGACCGCACGCAGCCGCCCGCCCGCGGCGAGGTGACGTTCGTCAACAGCACCGTCGACGCCGCCACCGGCACCATCCAGCTCAAGGGGACGTTCGCCAACGCCGACAACGCGCTCTGGCCCGGCGGGTTTCTCGACGTCGTGCTGACGCTGACGACCCAGTCGGGCGCCATCGTGGTGCCGGCCCAGGCCGTCCAGCCCGGCCAGCAGGGCAGCTTCGTCTTCGTCGTGAAGCCAGACCTGTCCGTCGAGTCGCGCAAGGTCGAGCCGGGCCGGCGGCTGGAGCGCGAGGTCATCATCGACAAGGGTCTGGCCGCCGGCGAGCGGATCGTGACCGACGGCCAGCTCCGCCTGCGCCCCGGCACCAAGGTCGAGATCAAGAAGCCGTCGTGAGCACCGACCTCTTCATCAAGCGGCCCGTCCTGACGACGCTGTTCATGGCGGCGCTGCTGCTGGCCGGCGTCATGGGCTTCCGGCTGCTGCCCGTCAGCGACCTGCCCAACGTCGACTTCCCGACCATCCAGGTGCAGGCCGCGCTGCCCGGCGCGAATCCCGAGACGATGGCCTCGGCGGTGGCGACGCCGCTCGAGCGGCAATTCACGACGATCGCCGGCATCGACTCCATGACCTCGTCGAGCGCGCTCGGGCTCACCGCCATCACCATCCAGTTCACGCTCGACCGCAACATCGACGGGGCCGCCCAGGACGTGCAGGCCGCCATCACCAAGACGCTGCCCCTGCTGCCGCCCGGCATGCCGACGCCGCCGACCTACCAGAAGGTGAACCCGGCCGACCAGCCCGTCATCTACCTGTCGCTCAGCTCGCCGACGCTGCCGCTCTACACCGTGGACGAGTACGCGCAGACCTGGCTCGGCCAGCGCATCTCGACGATCAGCGGCGTCGCCCAGGTCCAGGTGTTCGGCTCGCAGAAGTACGCGGTGCGGGTGCAGGTCGATCCCCGCGCGCTGGCCGCCCGCAGCATCGGCATCGACGAGGTGGAGCAGGCGGTGGCCCGCGGCAACGTGAACCTGCCGACCGGCACGCTCTACGGCAGCCAGCAGGCGTACACCATCCAGGCCAGCGGCCAGCTCACCGACGCCGCCGCCTACCGGCCGCTGATCGTCGCCTACCGCAACGGCTCGCCGGTGCGCCTCGCGGAGCTCGGGCGCGTCATCGATAGCGTGCAGACCGACAAGGTGGCGAGCTGGTACAACGACGAGCGCGCTGTCATCCTGGCCATCCAGCGCCAGCCGGGGACGAACACCGTCGAGGTGGTGGACGCCATCCGCGCGCTGCTGCCGACCTTTCGCACCCAGCTGCCGGCCTCGGTCAACCTGAACGTCCTCTACGACCGCTCGGTGGCCATCCGCGAATCGGTGCACGACGTCGAGTTCACGCTGATGCTCAGCATCGCGCTGGTCGTCCTGGTCATCTTCCTGTTCCTGCGCAACCTGTCGGCCACGGTCATTCCCAGCCTGGCCGTGCCGATGTCCATCATCACCACGTTCGCCGTCATGTACCTGCTCAACTACACGATCGACATCCTGTCGCTGATGGCGCTGACCCTGTGCGTCGGCTTCGTGGTGGACGACGCGGTCGTCATGCTGGAGAACATCGTTCGCCACATGGAGCACGGCGAGAGCCGGATGGAGGCCGCCCTCAAGGGCGCCCGCGAGATCGGCTTCACCATCCTGTCCATGACCCTGTCGCTGGCCGCCGTCTTCCTGCCCGTGCTCTTCATGGGCGGCGTGGTCGGCCGGCTGCTGCACGAGTTCGCGGTGACGATCGGCGTCGCGGTGCTGGTCTCGGGGCTGGTCTCCCTCACGCTGACCCCGATGCTGTGCAGTCGCTTCCTGCGTCCGCCCGGCGAGTCGCACGGCCGCCTGTACCGGGTGTCCGAGCGGTTCTTTGACGGAATGCTCCACGCGTACGACGTGACGCTGCAGTGGGCGCTGCGCCACCCGCTGACGACGGTGAGCTCGCTGGCGATCAGCACGGCCCTCACGCTGGTGCTGCTCGGAGTCTTCCCGTGGCTGTTCGTGGGCATTCCCAAGGGGTTCATCCCCAACGAGGACACCGGGCAGATCTTCGCGTTCACCGAGGCGGCCCAGGACATCTCGTTCGACGGCATGCGAGAGAAACAGCAGGCGGTGGCGGCCATCCTCCGCAAGGATCCGTACGTCGAGCAGTTCATGTCGTCGATCGGCGCCGGCGGCGTCAACATCGTGCCGAACACGGGCCGCATCTTCATGCGGCTGAAGCCCCGCTCGGAGCGCCCGCCGGTGGAGCAGGTGATCGCCGAGCTGCGGCCGAAGCTGGCCGTGGTGCCCGGCATCAACGTCTATCCGCAGAACCTGCCGACCATCCGGATCGGCGGCCAGCTCACCAAGGCGCTCTACCAGTACACGCTGCAGGACGCCGACCTGGCCGAGCTCTACCAGTGGGCGCCCATCCTGTTCGAGAAGCTCCGCGCGCTCCCCGGCCTGCAGGACGTGAACACGGATCTGCAGATCACGAGCCCCCAGGTGCGGATCGACATCGATCGCAACCGCGCCTCTGCCCTGGGCGTGAGCGCCGACCAGCTCGAGAACGCGCTCTACGCGGCCTACGGCTCCAAGCAGGTGTCGACGATCTACACCCCGTCCAATCAGTACTGGGTGATCCTCGAGGTCGACCCGCAGTACCAGCGCGATCCCACCGCGCTCTCACGTCTTTACGTGCGCGCGGTGGGTGGCGCGCTGGTGCCGCTGGGCGCGGTGGCCCGGATCACGACCGGCGTGGGCCCGCTCACGGTGACGCACCTCGGGCAGCTGCCGTCGGTCACGATCTCGTTCAACCCCCGGCCCGGCGTGTCGCTCAGCGAGGCGGTGGCCCAGGTCGACGCCGTGCGGCGCGAGCTGCGGCCGCCCGCCACGCTCAACATGAGCTTTCAGGGCACCGCCCAGGCCTTCCAGGACTCGCTCAAGGGGCAGGGCCTGCTGCTGCTGGCGACGGTCCTCATCATCTACATCGTGCTGGGCATCCTGTACGAGAGCTTCGTGCACCCGCTGACGATCCTGTCCGGCCTGCCCTCGGCCGGCGTCGGCGCGCTGCTGACGCTCTACCTGTTCGGCGCCGAGCTGAACCTCTATGGGTTCGTCGGCATCATCCTGCTGGTCGGCATCGTGAAGAAGAACGCGATCATGATGATCGACTTCGCGCTGGAGGCCGAGCGCGGCGGCATGCCGCCGGCCGAGGCCATCTATCGCGGCTGCCTGCTGCGCTTCCGGCCGATCATGATGACGACGATGGCGGCGCTGCTCGGCACGCTGCCGATCGCGCTCGGCCTGGGCGCGGGCTCCGACGCCCGCCGCTCCCTCGGCCTGGCCGTCGTCGGCGGCCTGATGCTCTCGCAGCTCCTGACGCTGTACATCACGCCCGTCATCTACATCTACCTGGAGCGCTTCCAGAAGGCGCTCGGCTCGCCGTGGCCCCGGCTGCGGCGCGTGTTCGGGGGCGCGCGGCCCGAGCCGGCCCCGGCCTCGGTGGGCGCCGCCGCCCACCGTCCCGACTGATCGCGCGCTATAGTCCCGGCATGGCAGCCAAGCCCTCGGTCAGCCTCGTGGCAGTGGCCGGGCGTCGCCGCGCGACGCTCGAGCTGGCGCAGCGCCTGGAGCAGGAAGGCTTCGGCGGCATCTACTGCCCGAGCCCCGGCGACGGGCTGGCGCTCTGCGAGGCGCTGGCACTCTCGACGCGCGAGATCCCGTTCGGCACCAGCATCGCCAACATCTACACCCGTCACCCGTTCGACTACGCCCAGACCGCCGCCGTCATCCACGAGCTGTCGGGCGGCCGCTTCCGCTTCGGCGTCGGCGTCAGCCACGGGCCCACGCACCAGCGGCTCGCGCTGCAGGTCGGCAAGCCGCTCGAGGACATCCGCAAGTTCGTCGCCGACCTGCGCGCGGCCGAGAGCCAGGTGGGCGGGCTGCCCCCGCTGGTGCTGGCCACGCTGCGCACGCGCATGCTGGAGCTGTCGGCCGAGATCGCCCAGGGCGCCGTGTGGGCCAACGGTGCGCGCTCGCACATGAAGGAGTCGCTCGCGGTCCTGCCCGACGCCAAGCGCGCCGACCCCGCGTTCTTCATCGGCGACATGATCCCGACCTGCATCGACGACGACCGGGCGGCCGCCGCCAACGTGATGCGCCGCGCGCTGGCCTCCTACGTGAAGCTGCCGAACTACCAGAACTACTGGATCGAGGCCGGCTACGCCGAGGAGATGCAGGCGATGCGGGCGGCGATCGCCGCCCGGCAGGACGACACGATCCCCTCGCTGATGTCCGATCGCTGGCTGCGCGACGTGACGCTGTTCGGTCCGGCGGCCGAGGTGCGCGAGGGCGTCGAAGCGTGGCGGGCCACCGGTGTGCGCACGGTCATCCTGGTGCCGTCCTCGACGCGCGGCGG
>JBGQLG010000276.1:0-5770 GCA_041499965.1 Methylomirabilia bacterium | reverse complement strand
TTCTCGATCAACTGGACCGCCTACACGATCTTCATCGTCGTCATCGGCGGGCTCGGCACGCTGGAAGGCCCGATCGTCGGCACCGTCGTCTTCTTCCTGCTGCGCGAGCTGCTCGCCGACTACGGGAGCTGGTACATGATCGTGCTCGGCGCGCTGGCCGTGCTGGCGATGATGCGCTACCCGCAGGGGCTGTGGGGGCTGGTGGCGGAGCGCTGGGACGTGCGCCTCTTCCCCGTGCAGCGCCGAATTCGCGACGTCAGCGGTGTATCCGAGCCGGGACGTTGACGATCATCGTGGGTCCCCGGTACCGTAGTGTCATGGCCACGGCACTTGAACGGGAAGCGACGACCAGGCGCTGGCGGCGGGGCGAGTACGAGCGGCTCGTCGATCTCGGCGTCTTCGTGGGGGAGCGTCTGGAGCTGCTCGACGGCGTACTCGTCGTGCGGGAGCCTCAGGGCAGCCCCCACGCCGCCATCGTCATGCAAGTCGGCCACGTCCTGGCCGCCGCCTTCGGCGCTGGCTGGCACCCGCGTCTACAGGCCCCCCTCGCGCTCGGCGATCATTCGGAACCCGAGCCGGACGTCGCAGTCGTTGCGGGCGCAGCGCGAGACTACGTCGCGGCCCACCCCTCGACGGCGGCGCTCGTGGTCGAGGTGGCCGACTCGAGCCTGCGGCTCGACCGCCGCTTCAAGGCGGCCATCTACGCGCGGGCCGGTCTGCCCGAGTACTGGATCGTGAACCTCGTCGACCGGGTGCTCGAAGTCCATCGCGAGCCGCAGCCGCCCACCGACGCCGCTGACGACTGGAGCTACCGCTCAGTCGACATCCTGCGCCCACCTCTGCACGTGACCCCGTTGGCCGCGCCCAGTGCCCGCATCCTCATCGCCGACCTGCTCCCCTGACCCAGGGACAGCCACGATCTCCTTCTCGACAGCGCCGTAGCCGCTGGGGAGAGGCGGTCGCCGTCACCATGAAATACTATCTCGTAACGACAGGATTTCATGGCAGGGTCCCACGACGACCTTCGACCTGGAGGATCCGCGAGACATCGCGCGCCTCGCCGATCCCACGACGACGCTCGGGCCGCTTCGTGGTCTGGTCGTCATCGACGAGATCCAGCGCCGGCCGGAGCTGTTCCCGGTGCTGCGCGTCCTCTCGGACCGCGACCGACGGCCGGCCCGCTTCCTCCTCCTCGGGAGCGCATCACCGTCACTCCTCAAGCAGTCGTCCGAGTCGCGGGCCGGGCGCATCGCGTACGTCGAGCTGCAGGGATTCGGCCTCTCCGATGTCGGGGAGCGCTGGGAACGGCTCTGGCTGCGGGGCGGATACCCCCGACCATACCTCGCCCGAACCGATGAGGAGGGCCTCCGCTGGCGCCGCGACTTGATCCGCACGTTCGTGGAGCAAGATCTCCCCCAGCTCGGCATCACGATCGGCGCGCGGACGATCTACCGATTCTGGATGATGCTCGCGCACTACCACGCGCAGATCTGGAATGGCGCCGAGCTGGCGCGGGCCTTCGGCATCGCCGAGTCCACGGTGAAACGGTATCTCGACCTGCTGGCCAACACGTTCATGGTGCGAGTGTTACCGCCCTGGAGCGAAAACATCGGCAAGCGCGTGGTGAAGACGCCCAAGGTCTACATCGCGGATACCGGGCTTCTCCATGCTCTGCTCGACATTCCGAGCGCCCGGGCGCTCGAGGCGCAGCCCAAGGTCGGGGCCTCGTTCGAGGGATTCGCCCTGCAGGAGGTGGTGAGAGCGCTCCACGCGCGGCCGGAGCATTGCTACTTCTGGGCCACCCATCAGGGCGCCGAGCTGGACCTGCTGGTCGTGGATGGAGGGAGACGGCGCGGCTTCGAGTTCAAGCGGACCGATGCGCCCAGCGCCACGAAGTCCATGCACATCGCGATCCGGGATCTTGGCTTGGAGTCGATCGACGTGGTCCATCCCGGACGTGACACGTATCCTCTCTCGCCCAGGATCCGGGCGCTCGCCATCTCCAGGCTGACAACAGAGTTGGGCCGGGCCCGCCGAGTCGGACGACGATAGCGCGTTAGGCCGGCAGGGGCAGGACGATGGCCGGGTCTTCCTTGCGCCGTCGGTAGAGCAACGCGGTGCGGCCGATCACCTGGGCCAGGTGCGCGCGCGTCTGCTGGGCCAGCGCCGCGGCCGTCGCGTGGCGATCCTCGGGTGCGTTGTCGCCGACGCGGATCTTGATCAGCTCGTGAGCCTCGAGCAGCGTGTCGGTCTGCCGCACCACCGCCTCGCTGACGCCCTCATGGCCGACGTGCAGCGTGGCGGTGAGCGACTGCCCCAGCGCGCGCAGGTGGCGGCGCTGCTTGCCCGTGAGCTCGCTCACTCCGGCTTGGCCTGGGCGATGACGCCGCTCTGCAGCAGGCGCGCGATCTCCGCCTCGTCCACGCCGGCCTCGCGCAGCACCTCGACCGTGTGCTCGCCGATCTCCGGCGCCATCGTGGCCGGCACCTTGTCCTGACCGGCGATCTGCAGCGGGCTGCTCACGGTGAGCGAAGCGCCGGCGCGCGGGTCGTCGATCGGCACCAGCGCACCGCTGGCCCGCATCTGCGGGTCATGCGGGATCTCGTCCACCGTGCCGACGACGCCGAAGGCGATGCCGGCCGCCTCCAGTACGCGCCGCCACTCCGCCCAGTCGCACTCGGCGAACACCGCGTCGAGGACGGCAATGAGCGCGCGCACGTTGGCGCGGCGGGCCGGCGGCGTGGCAAAGCGGGGGTCGGCGAAGAGGTCGGGCCGGCCGATGGCCGTGGTGAAGTCCTGCCAGCGGCGGCCGTCCGGCGTGAGCGCGATGAGGAACCAGCGGCCGTCGCGGCACCGGTAGAGGTTGCCGAGCGCGTCCACAGCCTCCTCGCGCGGCGGCCGCACCACGGTGCGCGCGCCGCAGAGGATGCCCTGGGCGGCGATCGCGTTGAGCCAGAGCCCGTTGGCCAGGAGCGATGTCGACACCATCGCGCCCCGGCCCGTCCGCTCGCGCTGGTAGAGGGCGGCCATGATCGCGCCGAAGAGCGCCGTCCCCGTGGGGTGATCGCCCATGCCGGGCAACGAGCGTGCGGGCGGCGCATCCGGTGAGGGCCGCACCAGGTCCATCAAGCCCGTGCGCGCCCACAGCGCGGTGCTGTCGAAGCCCGGCCGGCTGGCCTCCTCGCCCGTCTCGCCGTAGGCGGTGATCGAGCCGTAGATCAGCCGCGAGTTGAGCGGCGAGAGATCCTCCCAGCGCACGCCCAGGCGGGCCCGGCCGTCGAGCGGCACGTTGGTGACGAAGACATCGGCGCGCTTCACCAGGCGGTGAAGGAGACTCCGGCCGTCCTCCGTGCGCAGGTCGATCGCCACGCCGCGCTTGTTGCGGTTGTCGACGATCCACGGGAAGTTGTACGGGCTCGGCGGGTAGCCCGCGTTGCGCACGCGGTAGGTGTCGCCGCCCGGCGGCTCCACCTTGATGACGTCAGCGCCGAAGTCGGCCATGGCGGTCGTGGCCACCGGCCCGGCGATGTAGCTGGCGGCGTCGATGACACGAATGCCCTCGAGCAGGCGCGGGTCGGATCCCATGGGTCGCGAGTATAGTCGCCCGGCCGCGTCAGGCTGTGAACGAATCGCACTGTCGAGGGGCGCCACGGCTGCGCCGGGGCGCGCCGAGCGTCGGGGGGGCTTGGGGGGCGCCCGGAGCCCCCCATGTCCTCAGGCCTCAGCCGACTCCGAAGTTGAACACGCCGAAGATCATCTCGGCGCGCCACTTCGGAGGCGTTCCCAGCCACATTCGTGTCACGTAGTGCTCGGCGGTGATCCCGAGGCCGGCGAGATAGCGCACGGCCGCGGCATTCGCCACGGGAAGCCCGGAGCCGCGCGACGGACGGCGGGTGACCGATGCCGCCAGCCTCAGCAGCGTCAGCCCGCCGGCGACATCCCGCGCGATGGTCGGGCCCCCGCCCCACGGGCACGCGAGGTGGAACCCGGCGATCTCGCGGCCGCGCGCGGCGACCCAACCCGACGGGGGAAGCGACATGATGAATCCGCTGCGGTCCTCACCGGTCGCCTCGCGGTCGAGTGCGAGAACGCCACGCAGGTGGCTCGGCCGCATGGGCTCGTGCGTCGCAGCCGGGTCGGGGGCCGCCGGCGGCCACGCGAACGAGCCGTAACGCTCGCCGGCGGTGAAGCCGAGGCGCTCATACACCGGGCGTCCGGCATCGGTCGCCAGCAGCATCACCGCCCCAGCGGAGCGGGCTCGCAGCCACCCGACCGAGGCTTCGGTGAGGCGCGCTCCCAGTCCGGCACGCTGGTGTTCGGGCCGGACGATGATGCCGTGCACCCACCCGGTGGGCGGCGAGCCAGGGAAGATGGTGGCGCCGGCGGTGCCGGCGATCTCGCCGCCGGCGTCGGCGACGAAGAGTGCGCTGTCGTCGCGGGCGCCGTAGAAGTCAAACAGGACGCGCCGCTCCCACCACCCAACGGCGTCGTTGGCGGCCAGCGCGCCGTCGAGGTCGGCGGCGCCGAGCGTCCGGATGGTGGCGCGACGGGGGTCGGTACTCATGGCTGGTCGGATCGCGTGGCCCGCGGACGGACGTCCGCGGGGCCGGTGGCGATCACCCGCGGGCGAGTATAATCGCCCGCGCGAAAGGAGGCCGAGCGATATGCGCACGCACATCGAGGGCGGCTGGGTCGTGGCCTTCAACGGCAAGAGCCACGAGGTCTACGAGGCGGGCAGCGTCGTGTTCGAGGACGACCGCATCGTCCACGCCGGCGCCGCCTACTCCGGCCCGGCCGACGCCCGCCTCGACGCCCGCGGCAAGCTCGTCTCCCCCGGCTTCATCAACACCCACGTGCACACGGCCGGCAACGCCGGCGACTACCTGCTGCTGGATATGGCCAGGAACGACTATCGCACCGCGAACTACATGAGCTTCGCGGCCCCGCTCAAGGGCAAGATGACGCCGCCGCCGCCCGCCGCGGTGGCCGCGCTGCGCGCGTACGTGTTCCTACACGCGTTGAAGAACGGGACGACCACCATCATCGATGTGGGTGGCCTGCGCGGCGACTGGGACGGCTACGCCAGGCTGGTGGACGAGCTCGGCGTGCGCGTGTACGGTGGCCCGCCGTTCCGCGATCGCGACACGTTCATGGATGCCCAGGGCCGGCTGACCTACGACGAGGACGTGGCGGTGGGGCGCGAGCGGCTGAAGGAAGCCGTCGGCTTCGTGAAGAGCTTCGACAAGACCGCCAATGGACGGCTGCGCGGCATGCTGAACGCCGCGCAGGTGGAGACGTGCACCGAGCGGCTGCTGCGCGAGGGCCGGGACGCCGCGCGCGAGCTGGACGTGCCCATCCACACGCACGCCGGCGGCAACCTGATCGAGTTCCAGCGGATCATGGGTGAGTACCGCAAGACGCCCATCCAGTTCCTGGCCGACATCGGCTTCCTCGACGACCGCACCCTCATCGGCCACGGCGTCTTCCGCGCCGGCCACCCGTGGACCGGCCACCCCTTCGGCGACGACATCAAGGTGATGGCCGAGCGCGGCGCCACCCTCGGCCACTGCCCGTACAAGTACGCGAAGATGGCGATGACGCTGCTGTCGTTCCAGCGCTACCTCGACGCCGGCGTCACCATCTCGCTGGGCACCGACACCTTCCCGCTCGACATCGTCTCCGAGCTGCGCTGGGCGTCCATCCTGGCCAAGACCACCGACGGCAACTACCAGGCCGGCCAGCACCGCGACGTCTTCAACGCCGCCACGCT
>JBGQLG010000275.1:0-5777 GCA_041499965.1 Methylomirabilia bacterium | reverse complement strand
GGGGACCCTGTCGCCCCGCCGCCCGCCCCGCGAGCCGCCGCCGCGCGCTTCCACGCCGGGGTGCTATCATCCCGCCCCATGCGCTATCCGTTCCGCTGCGCGGCGTGCGGCCTCGAGTTCGTCGTGTCCCGCCCCGTGAGCGAGGCGGGCGTCGACGCGTTCTGCCCCACCGACGGCGGCCGGGCCGAGCGCATCTTCACGGTGCCCGAGATGAACCTGAACCGCCCTCCGTCCGCGACGCCCGCGCCCCCCTCGAGCAGCTACTCGCACTCCGGCCACTCGCACGGCCCGGGCACGTCGCACCACACCCACTGACATGGCCCAGTCCACGCACCCGACGCCGACCCAGTACGGTCGCATCCATCCGCCCGACGAGGCGTGGCTGGCCCGCGCGCCACGCGAGCCGATCCTCGAGCCGGACCTGCCGATCGTCGACACCCACCATCACCTGTGGGTCCGGCCGGATCATCGCTACCTGCTCGATGAGCTGCTCGCCGACCTGCGCACCGGCCATCACGTTATCGCCACGGTCTTCCTCGAGTGTCACTCGATGTACCGCGCCGGCGGGCCGCCCGAGCTGCGTCCGGTCGGCGAGACGGAGTTCGTCGCCGGCGTCGCCGCCATGAGCGACAGCGGCCGCTTCGGACCGACGCGCATCGCGGCCGGGATCGTGGGCTTTGCCGACCTGGCCCTGGGCGACCGGGTCGAGCCGATCCTCCAGGCCCACATCCGCGCCGGCGGCGGCCGCTTCCGCGGCGTGCGGCACTCGGCGGCGTGGGACGCCAGTCCGATCATCGGCAATAGCGCGGTGGCCACCGGCCCGCACGACATGAAGCGGCCGGACTTCCGCGCGGGCCTGGCGCGGCTGACCGCACTGGGCCTGTCGCTGGACGCCTGGGTCTTCCATCCGCAGCTCGCCGACGCGGTCGACCTGGCCCGCGCGTTGCCGAACGCCAAAATCATCGTGGGCCACGTCGGCGGGCCGCTCGGCTACGGACCGTACACGGGCAAGCGCGACGAGGTCTACGCCGCCTGGAAGGCCGGGATCACCGAGCTGGCCACCTGCCCGAACGTGACGATGAAGCTCGGCGGCATGATGATGCGCCTGGCCGCCTTCGACTACGGCGCCGCGGCGGCGCCGCCGTCCTCGGCCGAGCTGGCCGACTACTGGCGGCCGTACATCGAGCCATGCATCGAGCGCTTCGGCGCGAGCCGCTGCATGTTCGAGAGCAACTTCCCGGTGGACAAGATGGGCATCGGCTACGGCCCGCTCTGGAACGCGCTCAAGCGCCTAGCCGCCGGCGCCTCGGCCGAGGACAAGCTGGCCCTGTTCAGCGGTACCGCGAAGCGCGCCTACCGGCTGGACTGAGTCCGGTGCCGCCGCCTACGCGAAGGTCTCGGCGAGCGTCAGCACGACGTCGGGGAACGCGGCCGGGCTGACGAACCCGGCGCCGTCGACGCGACTGACGTCACGATACACGCCGCCCTCCGGCGCGCGATAGACCTCGACGGCCTCGGCGTCGACGTCGATCACCCAGTACTCCGGCACCCCGTCCTCGGCGTAGAGCCGCAGCTTCGTCGACCGGTCGTAGCGCAGCGAGCTGTCCGCGACCTCGATCAGCAGGAAGACGTCCTCCCCGGTGGCCTCGGCTTCCTTGTAGGGCACCGAGCGCCGCCGAAACAAGGCCAGGTCCGGCTGCGGCTCGGTGTCGGCGGCGAGGGCAACCGGGTTCTGGACCGAGACGATGGCCCGGCCGGCCAGGCGGATGACCAGCAGCTCGTTCAGGTTGTTGACGAAGGCGACGTGGCGCCGGCCGGGGGGCGACATGGTGACGATCTCGCCGCGGATCAGCTCGACCCGCTCGGTCGGCTTGAGGATGCCGACCTCGCCCATCCGGTGATACTCCTTGCGCGTGAACAGACGCCTCGCCGACGCGACCTCGACCGCCATGGGGCACCTCCCTGCTCGGGCCCGGTCCGTTTCATCAACGAGTCTATAACCGATCGGGACCACCGTCGGAAAGTCCCGAGATGGATACACCACGGTCACTCGACGAGCGCGACGCCTCCGGCGCTCAGCGAGAGGCTCACCGACGTGCCCGGCGCCAGCGCGCCCTCCGCGGCGGGCGCCACGACGAACAGCTCGCCGGCCGCCGTCTCGATGGAGTACTCCATGGCGCGACCGACGAACGCGGCCCGGCTGACGCGTCCGGCGATCGTGCCGGTCGCGTCACTCGCGTGAATCGTGACGGCATCGGGTCGAATCGCCACGGTCACGGCGCCGACCGCGTGCCCGCGGTGAGGCACCCGCACGACGTAACCGGCGACCGCCACGTCGCCCTGCTCTCCGTCCACCGCAACGAGCCGGCCCGCCACGACGTTGGCCTCGGCCAGGAACTCGGCGACGAAGCGCGTGCGCGGCGAGGCGAACAGCTCGGCCGGCGGCCCCGCCTCCACGATGCGCCCACCGTCCATCACGATGATACGATCGGACACGGCGAGCGCTTCCTCGCGATCGTGGGTGACGTACACCGCCGACAGCCCCAGCCGGCGCTGCAGCCCCCGGATCTCGTCGCGCACGCGGCGACGCAGGCGCGCGTCCAGGTTCGACAGCGGCTCGTCGAACAGCAGCGCCGCCGGCTCCAGCACGAGCGCACGCGCCAGCGCGACGCGCTGCTGCTGGCCGCCCGAGAGCTGGGCCGGCAGCCGCGCCTCGAGCCCGGTGAGGCCGAGCAGATCCAGCGTCGCGCGGGCCCGGACGTGGGCGGCGGCCGGACGGTCGCCCCGCACGCGCGGACCGTACGCCACGTTGTCGAGCACCGTGAGGTGCGGGAAGAGGGCGTAGGACTGGAAGACGAGGCTGACGTTGCGCTCCGCCGGCGCCCAGTCGGTGACGTCGCGCCCGCCGATGAGGACGCGACCGGCGCTCGGTGTCTCCAGCCCCGCGATCAGGCGCAGCGTCGTCGTCTTGCCGCAGCCCGAGGGGCCGAGCAGCGTGACCAGCGAGCCGGCCTCGATGGTGAACGACACGTCGTCGACGACCGCGGCGGCGCCGTAGCGCTTGCTCACCGCGCGGAGCTCGAGGGCGCCCGGCGTGCTCACGACGCGCCCTCGGCGGCCCGCGACCCGATCACGCGCACCCCGACCAGCCGCTGGATGACCACGATGGCGGTCAGCATCAGCGCGATGAGCACGGCCGAGTAGGCGATCGCGACTCCATAGTCGCCGTTGACGACGCGGCCGATGATGTACGTGGTCGCCATGTCGGTGTCGCCCGACACCAGGAAGATCACCGCGCTGACGGTGGTGACGGAGCGCACGAAGCCGTAGACGAGCGCCGCCACGACGGCCGGCTTCACCAGCGGGAGCAGCACCCGCCGGAGCGTGGTGGAGCCGGACGCTCCCAGCGTGCTCGAGGCCTCGTCCAGCGAGTGGTCGATCTGGGCCAGGCTCGCCAGCCCGCCGCGCACGCCGACCGGCATGTTCCGGAAGACGAGGCACACGACGATGATGAGGCCGGTGCCCGTCAGCTCCAGCGGCGGGACGTTGAAGGCCATGACGTAGGCGACGCCGATGACGGTGCCGGGCACGGCGAAGCTCAGCAGCGTCCCCAGCTCGAACGCCCGGCGCCCGGCGAACTGCGCGCGGCCGAGCAGCCAGGCGGTCAGCAATCCGACGACCGCGCTCAGCGGGGCGGCGACGGCGGCCAGGCGCAGCGTGTTCCACAGCGAGGTCCAGGCCCCGCCCGTCCACAGGAGGCCGCCCGCTCCCCACTCCACCCCGAAGGCCTTGACGAAATGCCGCAGCGTCAGCGTGTGGTCGCGGCCCCACACGGCGACGAAGCCGCCGACCAGCGCCATCCCGTAGATGACGACGGTGAAGGCGAGCCACGGCACCGCCAGCCCCACGATGGTCGCCGCGAGACGACGCGGCAGCGCCGCCGGGATGCCGGAGTCGCCCTTGCCGGTGACCGCGGTATAGGCGCGGCCGCGCAGCACACGCTGCTGGAGGCCGAAGGCGCCGAGCGCCAGCCCCAGCAAGATGATCGCGAGCGCGGCCGCCCGGCCCTGATCGTACTGGGCGCCGACGAGCGCGAAGTACACATCGGTGGCGAGCACGGTGAAGCTGCCGCCCAGCACCAGCGGGTTGCCGAAGTCGGCGATGCTCTCGATGAACCCGACCAGGAACGCGTTGGCCAGGCCGGGCAGCATGAGCGGGAGCGAGACCGTGCGAAAGACCTGTCCCGCCCGGGCGCCGAGCGTGGCGCCGGCTTCCTCCAGCGTGGGGCTCACGCCCTCGACCACGCCGACCAGCACGAGGAACGCCACCGGCGTGAACGCGAAGAGCTGGGCCAGCAGCACGCCGGAGAACCCGTAGATCCAGCGCGTCGGCGGCAGCCCCAGCCACGCCTCGAGCAGCGTGTTGATCACCCCCGAGCGCCCGCAGATCAGGATGATGCCGAGCCCGACGACGAACGGTGGCGTGATGACCGGCAGCACCACCAGCAGCCGCGTCAGCCGGCGGAACGGAAAGGCCGAGCGGGTGACCAGCAGGGCCAGGGCCAGGCCGAGCAGCGTGGTGCCGGCGGCGCACGACAGCGCCAGCACGATCGTGTTCCAGGCCACGCCGCACTTGCGCGCGGAGGTCAGGCACGCCAGTGTCCAGATCTTCTCCGCGGTCAGGCGGCTCGCCAGCGCGGCCGGGCTCGGCGCGCCGCTCGGGCCCTGCACCGCCGCGGCCAGCACCCGGCCGAGCGGCAAGAAGACGAACACGGCCACCAGCGCGGCGATGGCGAGCAGGCACGTCGCGGCGAAGCGGTCGCCGCGCAGGTGGCCGCGTCCGGCCAGCCCCTCGGCCGCCAGCAGCACGAAGCCCGCGAGCGCGACGACGGCGCCGAGGCCGAAGGCGGGCTGGCGGAGCAGGAAGCCCTGGAGCAGCGTGGCGCCGGCGCCGAGCAGCCCGCCGGCCAGCCACAGGAGCGCGCGCCGCCGGCGCTCGCGCGCGACGCCGGCGGCCAGCCCAGCGGCGGCCGCGACGATCAACGGCGCCCCGAGCGCATGGCGGCCGTGGACCAGGAGCTGGGCGAGCGCCGACGCCGTCAGCCAGCCGCCGGCCGCGGCCGGCGCTGACGCGCTCTCGGGTGTCGCGTACCACGGCAGGACCAGCAGCCCGGCCCCGAGCGCGGCCAGGGCCGGAACGGCGAGCGGGCGGGCCGGCCACCTCACCGCGGCAGGCTGTTGACCTCGGCCTCCCAGCGCTCGAGCAGGCGCCGTCGCTCGGCCGAGGCGCCGTACTTCTTGAAGTCGTACTCGATCAGCTTGACGTCGGCGAGCCGAGGCGCCTCTTTCGGGATCTCGGCGTCACGATTGGACGGCGTCTGGAACTGCTTGCTCCGGGCGCCCAGGGCCTGCGCCGGCGCGGTGAGCGCCCAGTCGACGAACTTCTTGGCGCCGTCGAGGTTGCGAGCGCCGCTGACGATGCTCAGCGAGCCGATCTCGTAGCCGGTCCCCTCGCACGGCGTGGCGCTGCCCACCGGGAAGCCGGCCTGGGCCTCAGTGACCACGTCGTGGATGAAGCTGATGCCGACCGAGGTCTCGCCCCGCGCCGCCGCCTTCACCGGCGCGACGCCCGACTTGGTGTACTGGTTGATGTTGGCGTGCAGGGCCTTGAGGTACTCGAACGCCTTGGCCTCGCCCATCACCTGCACGAGCGTGGCGACGGCGGTGTAGGCGGTGCCGGACGACGCCGGGTTGGCCATCTGGATCTCGCCCTTGAAG
>JBGQLG010000274.1:0-5897 GCA_041499965.1 Methylomirabilia bacterium | reverse complement strand
GTCGGCGATCTCGCTGGCGCTGCGCTTGCCGTCCGGCCGATACCACTTGTGCAGCCAGTTGCACATGCCGAGCAGGCCGAAGACGACCAGCCGGGGCGGCAGATCGCGCAGCAGGCCGGCCTCGACGCCCTCGCGGACCACCCGCGCGATGGCCTGGTCGTACTCGCGCTTGGCCCGGGTGGCCCGCGCCGCCATCGGTGCCGGCAGCCCGCTCTCCTCGCTGAAGAAGACGGTGAGGAAAGGCAGGTGCTCGGCCAGCAGCCCGACCTGGTAGTGGACGATGCGCCGCAGGGTGTCGTCGGCGGGGCGGCGCGCGGCGATGATCCGGCGGAGCCCCCGCTGGAACTCCTCGATGATCCGCTCGACGACGAGGCTGAGCAGATCTTCCTTGCTCCCGACGTAGCGGTAGAGCGTGACCTTGGACAGCCCGGCCCGCTCGGCGATGACGTCGAGGGTGGCGGTGCGGTAGCCGACCTGGCCGAAGGCGGCGGCGGCGGCCCGGACGATCTCGTCCAGGACCGCGGCCCGGGTCGGGGGCAGGGTGGCGTCCCTTGACATGGAGAGGCTCCGGCGCCTAGCATAACCCGTCAGTTCAGGATCTGAACCTGAAAGGAAAGGCCCCCGCCATGGCCGTCGAAAGCCACCCCGTCAGTGCCCGCCACGACACCCTGTTCGAGCACGCGTACCCGGTGGAGTCGCCGGATCTGCGCAGTCTCTACGAGAAGGCGAAGCGCGACCAGTGGAACGTCTCGCGCGACATCGACTGGACGCAGCCGTACGACGTCGAACAGGGCGTGCTCGCCGACGAGATGCTGGATATCTACGGCACGCCGTTCTGGGACCGGCTGACGCCGGCCGAGCGCGGTGACCTGAACCGTCGCTTCGCCAACTGGCGGCTGGGCGTGCTGCTCTACGGCGAGCACGGCGCCATGCTCCTGTGCAGCCAGCTGGTGGAGTGTGTGTCGGGCACCGACGCCAAGTTCTTCCAGGCCACCCAGGTCGTCGACGAGGCGCGCCACAACGAGGTGCTCAACCGCTACGTCACCGAGCGACTGGGCGGGCTCCGCTATCCGCTGCCGGACTTCGAGCGCGAGCTGTTCGACACGCTGCTGTCCGACTCGCGGTGGACGGTCAAGACGATCGGTCTGCAGCTCGTGGCCGAGACCTTCGCGGTCGCGCTGTTCCGCATGCTGGCCGAGACCTCGAAGGACCCGCTGCTGCGGCAGATCTGCAAGTACATCCTGCAGGACGAGTCGCGCCACATGGGCTTCGGCATGCTCAGCCTGCCTGACGTCATCCGCGAGCTGACCGACGCCGAGCGCGCCGAGCTCGAAGAGGTGACCCACTGGGCGCTCGTGAAGACCCTCACCGGCCAGTTCCCGGAGCCCGTGTTCCGCGAGCTCGGCTTTGGCGACGCCGAGATCAAGGCCATCCACACCCACCGGCGCGAGCGGGCCGCGGGCGCCGAGGGCTCGCACTTCCGCAAGCTGTTCCGCAAGGACCTGCACGGCACGCTGCTCGCGAACCTCCAGAAGGTCGGCCTGCTCACCGAGCGCATCCGCCCGCGCCTGGAGTCGGTCGGGATCAAGGTGCCCCCGCTGGTGTAGGGCTCGATCACCTGCCGGATTTGCGACCGCCCGGCCCGTGCGGTAGCATTTCCACGCAACCGTCCGCCAGCCGACAGGGTGACCGCCTCCAAAGGGGGAGCGCATGAATCGACCGATCCGCCAGCTCGCCGAGCAGCTCGACGCCCACCAGATCTCCCGCCGCGAGTTCGTGCGCAAGACGGCGCTGATCACCGGCGGCACGGCGGTGGGCCTGAGCGTCATGAACAAGATGGCCCACGCCCAGGGGCCCAAGCTGCGGGTGTGGCTGTTCAAGAGCTACGTCACCGCAGGCAACGACATCCTGGCCAAGCAGGTCGAGGCGTGGGCGGCCGAGCGGAAGGTCCAGATCGAATTCGACTGGGCGACCTTCGGCGACCGCGAGCAGAAGTTCGTGGCGTCGATCGAGGCCGGCAACCCGCCCGACATCGCCGAGATGAACTACCAGGGGCCGATGCGCTATCGCCCCGCGCTCCGCGACGTGACCAAGCTCGCCAAGGACCTCGCCGCCACGCGCGGGGGGCTCCTGCCCTTCGCCGAGCGCGTCGCCCAGCTCGACGGCCAGTACTCCGGCATTCCGCGTCTCGTCTTCGGCGGCGGCCTGCACATCCGCAAGGACCTGGTGGCGGAGAAGGGCCTCAAGATGCCGAAGGTCTACGACCCCGACGTCATCGACATCGCCAAGAAGTGCCAGGACCCGTCCAAGGAGCTGTGGGGGTTCGGGCAGACGCTCAACCGCTCGGACGACGGCAACGGCTTCATGCAGAACATCCTCTGGGACTGGGGCGGCGGCACCTGGGACAAGGAGGGCAAGCCGGCGCTCGGCACGACCTTCCTCAAACAGAATCTCGAGGCGGTTCAGTTCGCCGTCGACACCATCAAGAAGCACAAGATCCAGCCGCCCGGCGTGATGTCGTGGACCGACGTCCACAACAACGAGGCGTACATGGCCGGCAAGCTCGTGTGCACGAACAACGGCGCCAGCCTCTACTACGCCATGGGCGCCAAGAAGCATCCGCTCTACGAGAAGACCCAGGTCATCCTCACCCCGGGCGGACCGGCCGGCGCCTTCGTCGCCTCCAACCCCTACAACTGGGGGCTGTTCAAGGCCGGCAAGCACGCCGAGCTCAGCGAGGACCTCGTCCGCTGGGTCGAGGACGAGAAGCGCTTCGAGGAGTACATGAAGGCTTGCAGCGGTCAGGCGGGGCCGGTGTACAAGACGCGCGCCGAGCATCCGTACTGGAAGAGCGATCCGAACTACGAGGGCATGCTGCAGAACATCCTGCGCGGCGTGTGGATCGGGTATCCGGGACCGATCACGCCGGCGGCCATCGAGGTCCAGGCCCAGTACATCCTGTGCGATATGGCCGGCCGCATCGTGGTGGGAGGTCTCACGCCGGAAGCGGCGCTCAAGGAAGCGCACAAGCGCGTGGAGGAGATCCACCGCATCCGCAGCCGGGGCTGAGCAAGCCGTGGCGGTCCCGGCGGCGCAGGTCGGTCCCAAGGTCGCGCTGAGCGCCGCCGGGTGGGCGGTCGGGCTCCGGCGCGTGCTCGGGCCCGACTACCGGATGGGCTACCTCTTCGTCACGCCCATCGCGCTGCTGGTGCTGTCGCTGGTCGCCTACCCGTTCTGCTACGCGATCTATCTCTCGATGACCCACAAGCTGGTGGGGCTGCCGCCGGTCTTCGTGGGCTTCGAGAACTACATCCGGCTCACCTCGGATGGCTTCTTCCAGCGAGCGGTCGTCAACTCCTTCATCTTCACGTTCGGCTCGGTCGGCTTCAAGATGGTCATCGGCGTAGTGATGGCGCTGGTCCTGACCTCGCCCGTTCGCTGGCGCTCGTTCTGGACGGGCGTGCTGCTGATCCCGTGGGTGGCGCCCACCGTCGTGTCGGCGCTCAACTTCCTGTGGATCTTCGACGGCAGCCTCGGCGTGCTGAACTATATGCTCGTACACGTCCTCCACATCCTGCCCCAGGGCGTGGGCTGGCTCTCGGAGCCGGGGTTGGCCATGGCCTCGGTGGTCGCCGTGAACATCTGGCGGGGCTTTCCGTTCTTCGGCATCTCGTTCCTGGCCGGCATGCGGGCGATCCCGGGCGAGCTGTACGAGGCGGCCGCCGTCGACGGCGCCAACCCGCTGCAGCGCTTCCGCCACATCACGCTGCCGGGCATCCGCAACATCATGATCATCGTGGTGCTGCTCTCCACGATCTGGACGTTCAACGACTTCCAGATCATCTACATCCTCACCAAGGGCGGGCCGGGCGGCACGACGATGGTCATGCCGGTCCTCGCCTACGAGACCGCGTTCGGCGCCCAGCGGCTGGGCGAGGCGATCGCGGTGGCGCTCTACCTGCTGCCGGTGCTGGCGGTGACCATCATGGTACTGGCCCGGTACATGCGGCAAGGACGCCGGCGGTGAAGGGGCGGGGAGCGGCCACGCTCGAGAGCACGATCGCGTACACGGTGCTCGGCGTGCTGGCCATCGTCGTTCTGTTCCCCTTCTACTGGATGATCGTCACCTCGTTCAAGAGCGAGGACCAGATGCGGAGCGTCGTCTCCATGTTCTGGCCCAAGCCGTTCGCCATCGAGAACTACCAGCAGCTGCTGGCCAAGACCGAGTTCGTGGCGTGGTACGGCAACAGCGTCTTCGTCGCCGTCTCGAGCACGCTGCTGGCCACCGCCGTCGGGACCATCGGCGCCTACGCGCTGGCCCGCCTGAAGTTCTTCGGGCGGGGGTTCATGGCCAGCGCCACCCTCATCACGTACCTGGTGCCGCCCTCGATCCTGTTCATCCCGCTCTACAAGCAGATGCAGGGGCTCGGCATGGCCAACAGCCTGTCCGGCCTCATCGCGGCCTATCCGTCGTTCACGGTGCCGTTCGTGACCTGGCTCCTCATGGGCTACTTCGAGTCGATTCCCGAGGAGCTCGAGGAGGCGGCGATGATCGACGGCGCCACCCGCTTCGGCGCCTTCTACCGGATCGTGCTGCCGCTGTCCGCGCCGGGTGTCCTGGCGGCCGGCCTCTACGCCTTCACCCAGGCCTGGAACGAGTTCCTCTATGCGCTCGTGTTCATCACCGACGGCCGGCTGCGCACGCTGCCCGTCGGCCTGGCCAGCTTCATCACCGGCGACGTCTACGGCTGGGGCTACCTCATGTCGGGCGCGGTGCTGACGACGCTGCCGGTCATCGCCGCCTACATCTACTTGCAGAAGTACATGGTCGAGGGTCTCACCGCCGGCAGCGTCAAGGGGTGAGGCTCCGGGCGCTCGTCCTCGTCGTTCTGGCCCTGGCCCCGGCGGTGGCCGGCGCCGAGATGCAGCTGCCGCCCGGCTTCACCGCGCACGTCTACGCGACGGGTGACGGCTTCGACAGCAACCGGGTCGCGCCGGGCATTCCCTCCGTCTCCGCGCTCGCCTTCGCCCCCGACGGCACGCTCTACGCCTCGCGCTCGGGCCGCCGCTACCTCGGCGGCGAGGTCGAGGACGTGTGGCCGGTCTTCCGGATTCCGCTCGGCGGCGCTCGGATGACGCGCGACACCGAGCCGCGCCACCTCTACGGGCCGCCGCTGCCCAACGGTCAGGTGGGCACGACGCGCGGCCCCGAGTTGCTGGTGACCACCTACGATCGCGACCGCGGCCTCGGCGTCCTCTATCGCGTCGTGGACGGCCGGGCCGAGCTGGTGGCCGGCGGCACGCCGCCGCGCGGCACGCCGCCGCTGCTGAAGCAGCCGGAGGGCGTGGCGCTCGACCCGACGGGCCATCTCTACGTGGCCGATCGCCAGCAGGGAACGGTGCTGCGCCTCGACGCCGCCGGCGGCGTGCTCGACGCCCGCTGGCTCACGCTGTCGCGCCCGCGCTTGGTGGTCGCGCGCGGCGAGCGGCTGTGGGTCGCGGGCGACGGCGAGGCGGAGGCGCCATGGCAGCGCGGCACCGGGGAGATCTGGAGCATCGGCCCCGAGGGGCGCCGGCTCGCGCTGCGCGGCCCGATCGCCTCCGGCATGGACGTGAGCGCCAGCGGCCACCTCTTCGTCGCCGATCGAGCGGGCGCGCGCATCGTCGCCGTGGGCGCCGACGGCACCTCCCTCGACTTCGCCACCTTCACCGACGGTGACGCGCCACGCACCCTGGCCTGGGCGCCGGTCACCGAGGACACCCGCCGCGCCGGCATCGCCGGCGATCTCTTCATCGTGATGATCCGGCGCGGGACGTGGTCGCTGAACGACATCGTCCGTATTTCCGGCCCCTTCGACGAGCTGGTCCGCGCGCGCCTGCCCGCCGCCCGCTGAGCC
>JBGQLG010000273.1:0-6024 GCA_041499965.1 Methylomirabilia bacterium | reverse complement strand
GAACACCTGCTCGCGGGTGGAGGGGCTGAACAAGGAGTTCGGCACGACCATCCTCATCACCGACTCGACGTGGGAGGCGGTGCGCGAGAGCTTCGAGTGCCGCGCGATGCCCGAGGCGCCGCTGAAGGGGAAGACGAAGGTGACGCGGGTGTTCGAGGTGGTGAGTGCGAGAGTGGGGACGACGGCGTGATCGGGGCGACGGGCGTGAAGGTCAGAAGGGCCACCATCTGGTCGCTCGCCACCCAAGCGCACGATCGATCATGATCGAGATGTAGTGGTCGCCCGCCGCGAGCGCCGCGCGGGCATCCCGGTAGCGCGCTTTCAGTTTCCGATCTCTCGCGACATCTCGGTCGTACGCAGCCTTGATCAGCCGCGCAATCTTGGCCTCGAACTCGTCATCGGTGATCTCGTCTTCGCGGGCAGCCGCCAGCATCAGGTCAGGGGCGGAGGTCGCATCGGATTCGGACCAGCTGAGGTCATGGACCTCCGCCTTGCTCAGTGGCACCTTCTCGCGGGCGGCCTGCTCCAGGACCCGCTCGACGAAGAAGCGCCTCGCTGCGGATTGGGCCGTGGAGCTCACACGAGGGGCTCACCGCGTTCACGTGGCGTGGATGGAGGTGAACACAACCGCATGGTAGGGAGGCTTCGGTGTCCTGGAGAAATACGGCAGCGTCAGCTCGGGAGGACGACGGCGAGCGCGATCAACACGACGAACAGAAGGACGATCCCACCCAGCACCGAGAGCCAGCTCGACCCGCCCAGGCGTGCCAGCGCCTCGGAGGTGGTGCCGTTGCCGGCGGCTTGAATGCGGCGGACGGCGAGACGGTAGTACCAGACGTTGCCGAAGATCCCGATGACCGAGGAATAGACAAACACGGCCAGGAGGTTGTACGCGCGCGGGGGGTCGTCGTAGCCGTACCACAGAAAGAGGCTCTCGCTGAGCGCAGTCTCGATGAAGACGATCAGCAACACGATGAGCGCGGGGCGATAGAGCTTGCGGTAGAAGAGCCAGGCGAGACCGGCGAAGAACGCCGACTTGTTCACGCCGGCGCTGGTGGCTCCTCCAGTTCGGAGCGGATGCCACGCATGGAGGTAATAGTCTGCCCGAGCCCCGACATAGGCTCTGAGCGCGTCGTCCGTCACTTCCATGTGTGCGTCTCGGGCTGAAGAGCCACCGCGCTCGGGACAGTAGCAGCCGTGCGCGGTGGTCGGCAACCGGGAAGGTAGCGGTACAATCAAGCCCTCAAAGGAGGACGCCATGTTCGCTCGCAAGAAGAGCCTGATTCCCACGCCGGAGCAGGCGCTGCCCGGGCGCGCCGCGCGGATGCCCGTGCCCGAGCGCCACCACGTGAGCGGCGCGCGCCTGGCGCCGCCGTTCCCCGAGGGGACGGAGCTGGCCATGTTCGGGCTGGGCTGCTTCTGGGGGACCGAGAAGGGATTCTGGAGCATCCCCGGCGTCTACTCGACGTCGGTCGGCTACGCCGCCGGCCACACGCCGAACCCGACCTACGAAGAGGTCTGCACCGGCCTCACCGGCCACAACGAGGTCGTGCGCGTCGTGTTCGATCCCAAGGTCATCTCGTATGCCGACGTGCTGCGGGCCTTCTGGGAGGGTCACGACCCCACGCAGGGGATGCGACAGGGCAATGACGTCGGGACGCAGTACCGCTCGGGGATCTACGTGACCTCGCCCGAGCAGCGGCGGCTGGCCGAGGCGTCGCGCGACGCCTACCAGACGGTGCTGCAGAAGGCCGGCTACGGCGCGATCACCACCGAGATCCTCGACGCGCCGGAGTTCTACTACGCCGAGGACTATCACCAGCAGTACCTGGCGAAGAACCCCTGGGGCTACTGCGGGCACGGCGGCACCGGCGTCGCCTGCCCGACCGGCCTGGCCGAGGCCGCGCCGCGCTGATTCGCGACGCAGGATCGACCAGTGGCGACTGTCGGCATCCGTGAGCTCCTTCGCGAACGTCGCCGCTGATCACTCCGCGTTCTTGACGCCGGCGCCCGCGATGAGCACGGACAGCGAGGCGAGCACCAGCGACGCCGCCAGCACCCAGAACACCCGCGGGTAGGCGCCGAGGCCCAGCAGGAGCAGGGAGGCGCCGACGGGACCGATCGCGCGGGCCCCGTTGGCGCCCAGCGCGACGGCGCCGCTGATGGCGCCGTAGTGACGCGCCCCGAAGATCTGGGCCAGCGAGGTCGCGCGCGACAGCGTCGACATCCCGTTCGACGCGCCCATGATGACGATGAACGGCAACGCGGTGCCGATCATGGCGATGAACGGCAGCTGGCCCATCCCCACGGCCTGGCCGAGGAAGACCGAGGCCACCATGAAGCGCGCTCCGAGCCAGACCGAGATCGGGACGAAGAGCATGCGGCCGGGCACCTGCATCGCACCCATCCAGCCGATGATCGAGGCGGCCAGCGTCGCCGAGTAGCCGCGGTCCACGAGATAGGGGATCAGGTGGACGCTGACGGCCGCGGTGGAGAAGTTGCTGAGGAAGAAGGCCGAGGCCAGCACCCAGAACACCAGTGTCCGTGACGCCTGCCTGAGCGTCATGCCGGGCACGGAGGTCGTCGAGCCGTCGGCGGCGCGGACCGGCGCGGCGGCGGGGCTGCGCCGGAGGACGAGCGCGTGGATCGGAATCGTGATGACCGCCAGCACCACGCCGAGGATCGTGAGGGCCATGCGCCAGCCGACGCGGGTGAGCAGCCACGCCTCGATGGGCATGAAGATGGTCGAGGCGAAGCCGGCCACGAGGGTCACGGTGAGCAGCGCGCGATCGCGCCCCTGCCGGAACCACGAGACGACCACCGCGAACGCCGGCTCGTAGAGCGTCGACGCCATCGCCAGTCCCATGAGGAACCAGACGGCGTAGAGCGCCGGCAGGCTCTCCACACGCGCCCAGGCGAAGGTCAGCGCAGTGGCGAGACACGAGCCCACCGTCATGAGCCCGCGGCCGCCGTGGCGGTCGATCCAGCGGCCCACGGGCAGCGCGGCCAGTGCGGCCACGCCGAGACCGACGGAGAACGCGGCGGTGATGGCCACGCGTGAGGCGCCGAGGTCCTGCTCCATCGGGCGCAGGAAGACCGGGAAGCCGTAGTAGATGATGCCCCACGTGACCGTCTCGGTGACGGAGACGGCGGCGACGATCACCCAGCCGTAGTAGATGTCACGGCCGCCGAGCCGGAGCGAGGGAGCCTGGGCGGGCGTCACAGGGCTAGGCGGCGGCGATCAGCCGCAGATCGTCGCGGAGCATCGCGTAGAGGCGGGCCTGCTCGGCGGCGTCCTGGCCACGGAGCACCGCCGAGGGATGCAGCGTGGCGACGCTCTTCGGCGACCAGCGCGTCGTGAAGAACTGTCCGTGCTGCTTCAGCAGCCGGAACTCCGACCCGAAGAGCGCGCGGGCGGCGGTCGCTCCGAGGGCGCCCAGCACGGCGGGCCTGATGATCTGCAGCTCGGCCTCGAGCCACGGGCGGCACGCGTTCAGCTCCGGGGCGCGCGGGGTCTCGTGGATCCGGCGCTTGCCGCGCTCGACGAACTTGAAGTGCTTCACGGCGTTCGTCACGTAGACGCGCCGGCGATCGATCCCCGCTTCGGCCAGCGCGCGGTCGAGCACCTCGCCGGCCGGGCCCACGAACGGCGCGCCCTTGAGATCCTCCTGGTCGCCCGGCTGCTCGCCCACCAACACGATCCGCGCGTCGGCGGGGCCGCGCCCGAAGACCGTCTGCGTCGCGTGGCGGTAGAGGTCGCAGCCCTGGCAGCGCGCCGCCGCCGTGCGCAGCTCCTCGAGCGTCGCGGCGATCGGCACGAACGGCGCCGCGCCGTCGCCAGCCGCGGGGGCGACGGCCTCGCGCTGCCCCTGCGCGGCAAGCGCGTGGAGCCGGCGCACGTCGGGATCGTCCGTATGCGCGAGCAGGCCGCGCTCCTGATGGACGAGGCGGAAGAGGACGGTGTAGAGCGCCTGCCAACGCGCCGGGTCAGCAGCGCTCGCGCCCTGGCGCGCCAGCTCGATGAACTGTCGCGGCACCCGCGCGCCGCCTGGCGTGGGTGCTTCGGGAGCCGGCGCACCGGCCGCCTCTCGCCACGAGACCTCGGCGGGCGGAACGCCTTCCGCCAGGAGCTTGCGCGCCGCCGCTTGCCAGGCCTCGAAGGTCGGCGCGATCTCGACTATCGTCATGACTCGCTGGCTGGTATCTATTGCCCGTTCGGGCCCTCGCCGGCTGGACGGTCGTGGCGGTGGAACTCGCCGGGCGGCGTGATGGCCAGACGGATCGACGGACGATCGCCCGTGGGCCGGATGTGGTGATAGTGGCGGGCCGGCGCGAACACGAGATCGCCGGCGCGCGCGCGGACGACCGGGGCGCCCTCGATCTCCCAGTCGATCTCGCCCTCGAGGACCACCCACCACTCGTCGGTGAGGTGATAGTGCCGGTCGGTCGGATGCCCGGGCGGCTGGCAGATCAGCGTGCCGACGATCTGGTCGTTGACGACGACCTTTTCGACCCACGGCGCCGCGCCCTTCGTCTTCTTGAGGTCCTCGACGCGGGCGTGGAGCGTCTCGGGTCCGAGCAGTGCCGTAACAGCGGTCGCTGGCATGGCTGTCGTCCTCCGCGCGTACTATACTGCAGCGCTGTGATCGCTCGACACGTCTCGTGGCTGCTCCTCCTGGCGGGCGGCCTGCTGGTGGCCGCGCTCGCCCACGCCGCGTCGCCGTCGCCCTCGCCCGGCAAGCCCGGTGGCGTTCTCAATCTTGTCCAGCGCGAGGAGCTGACGACGGGCTTCGCGATCCACGAGACCGCCACCATCGCCACCGTGTGGCCGGCCTCGCCGTGCTTCTCGAATCTCGTCATCTTCGACCCGTTCAAGCCGCGGGAGTCGCTGGAGGGCATCGTCGGCGAGCTCGCCGAGCGCTGGTCGTGGCAGGACAACTACCGCAACCTGGTCTTCTTCCTGCGTCACGACGTCCGCTGGCACGACGGCCAGCCGTTCACCTCGCGCGACGTGAAGTACACGTTCGACATGATCCGCGAGGCGCCGGAGCAGCCGGCCCGGCTGCGGCTGAATCCGCGCAAGGACTGGTACGTGAACGTCGAGGCGATCGAGGCGCCGGACCCGACCACGGTCGTCTTCCGCCTCAAGCGCCCGCAGCCGTCGCTCCTGAGCATGCTGGCCTCGGGCCAGTCGCCGGTCTATCCCGCCCACGTGCCGCCGGCCGAGATGCGCAACCGCTGCGTCGGCACCGGGCCGTTCAAGCTCAAGGAGTGGCGCCGCGGCGAGCTGGTCGAGTACGTCCGCAACCCGGACTACTTCGAGAAGGGCCGTCCGTACCTCGACGGGCTCCGCTATTTCATCGTCACCGACCGGGGGCGCCAGGCCAGCGCGCTGCAGGCCGGGCGGGTCGACGTCTCGTTCCCCGGCGACACGACCCGGACCATGGCCGAGCAGCTACGGGCCGCCGTGCCCCAGATGGTGATCACCGAGGTGGCCAGCAACACCTCGCCCAACCTGTTGGTGAACTCGACCAGGCCGCCCTTCAACGACCCGCGCGTGCGGCTGGCCGTCAGCCACGCCATGGACCGCCGGGCGTTCATCCAGGCCGTCCGCCAGGGCGCCGCCGCGACCGGCGCCGGCATGCTGCCGCCCCCGCGCGGCACCTGGGGTCTCACCGGGCCCGAGGTGGAGCGGCTCCCGGGGTACGGCAAGGCCGCCGACGAGCGGGCCCGGGCCAAGCGCCTGCTGGCCGAGGCGGGCTTCACCGCGTCGAACCCGCTCAAGCTGGAGATCACCACGCGGGCGATCGCCGCCTACCTCGACTTCGCCTCGTTCGTCGTGAGCGAGCTCAAGCAGGTCGGGATCGAGGCCACGCTCAAGCAGGTGGACACCGTGCAGTGGTACGGGGCGACCACGCGCAAGGAGTATCAGCTGGGCGCCAACGTCAGCGGCTTCGGCATCGACGATCCGGACGCGATCTTCTACGAGAACTACGGCTGCGGCTCGCTCCGCAACTACACCGG
>JBGQLG010000272.1:0-6048 GCA_041499965.1 Methylomirabilia bacterium | reverse complement strand
GGGACAATGCGCCACATGGTGCTCACCTCCGGTGTCGAGACACGAGAGTCCAGCTCGTCAGCGCCACACCGGCGCCGATCAGGACGAGCGCGAGGGGTCGCGAGAGGAAGATCGCGGCGCTGCCGTGGGCCATGCTGAGCGACTGGCGGAGCGCGCTCTCCAGCAGCGGTGTGAGGATCAGCGCCAGCACCAGCGGCGCCGACGGGTAGCCGAGCTTGGCCATGAGGTAGCCCAGCACGCCGAAGGCCAGCGCCATGCCGACGTCGGCGAAGCTGTTGCGCACGCTGAAGGCGCCCAGCACGCTGAAGATCAGGATGAGCGGCGCCATCACCGCGTAGGGGATGTTGCACAGCCGCGCCCACAGGCCGACCAGCGGCAGGTTCAGGATCAGCAGCATCACGTTGCCGACGTACATGCTGGCGATCACCGTCCACACGAACTCCGGCTGCTTCTCGAACAGCAGCGGCCCGGGCTGCAGGCCGTAGATCATGAGACCGCTCAGCAGCACCGCCAGCGCCGGCGTGGCCGGCAGGCCGAGCGCGAAGAGCGGGACGAAGCCGGCGCTGGTGGTCGCATTGTTCGCGCCCTCCGGCGCCGCCACGCCCTCGATGGCGCCGTGACCGAACCGCTCGGGGGTCTTCGAGAACCGCTTCTCGAAGTCGTAGGCGATGAACGAGATCGCGCCCGGCGTGCAGCCGGGCAGCAGGCCCAGCACGAAGCCCACGCCGGTGGCGCGCAGCATGGTGCCGATGCACGCGCGCAGCTCGTCCCAGCGCGGCATCAGCTTGCCGAGTGGCGCCATCGACACCGCGCCCGTCTTCTCCTCGACGCCGAGCAGCACCTCGGTGATCGCAAAAAGCCCGATGATGACGGCGATGAAGTCGATGCCGCCCAGCAGCGTGGTGGAGCCGAACACGAAGCGTCGCACGCCCGACATCGGGTCCAACCCGACCAGCGCCACCAGCGCACCGATCGCCGCCGAGCCGAGCCCGCGCACGAGCGACGCCCCCGACAGGCTGACCACCACGCTGAAGGCCAGCACGATGAGACCGAAGTACTCGGGCGGGCCGATGCGCAGCGCCACGTCGGCCAGCGGCGGCGCGAAGAAGGTGAGCCCGATCAGCCCCAGCGTGCCCGCCACGAACGACGAGATGGCGGCGATGGCCAGCGCCGGACCCGCCCGGCCCTGCCGCGCCATCTGGTAGCCGTCGAGTGTGGTGACGACCGAGGCCACCTCGCCGGGGATGTTGACCAGGATCGCGGTCGTGGAGCCGCCGTACATCGCGCCGTAGTAGATGGCGGCCAGCATGATGATGGCCGGCGCCGGCGGCAGGAACGACGTCAGCGGCAGCAGGATGGCGATGCCCGAGGTGGGGCCGATCCCCGGCAGCACGCCGACCAGCGTGCCCAGGACCGAGCCGACCAGCGCGAACAGCAGATTCTGCGGCGTGAGGGCCTGCCCGAAGCCGTGGAGCAGGAACCCGACCGTCTCCACTCAGAACAGGCCGGGCGGCAGGGGCATGCCGAGCCAGTGCTTGAAGACGACGTGGCTGCCGGCGGCGATCGCCGCCGTCGTGGCGAGGCTCAGCGGCCACGACCAGCCGCCGAGGCCGCGCACCAGCGGCAGCGCGAACAGCGCGGTGGCCAGCAGGAAGCCGAGCCACGGCATGACGGCCACGTAGAGCGCGAGCCATCCCACCACGGCGGCGACGCGCCGGGCGCCCGCGGCATCCGGCCACTCGATCACCACCGCGGGCATCCGGCCGTGCGCGAGACCGAGCACCGCGAGCGTCGCCCCGACCAGCAACGGCATCAGCGGGGCACCCGTCCAGCCATCGCGCATGCGCAGCGCCTCGATCAGGGCCACGGCGCCCAGCACGACCAGGAAACCGCCACAGACGAGGGGAATTCGGCGCACGGCGGCGCTAGTATACAGTCCAGCCCAGGGCCGTTCGCCGGGCCACTCGACAAGGAGAGAACGCGATGCCGATTCCCCGCACGATGACGGCGACGGTGCTCGTCGCGCCCCACCGCTTCGAGCTGCTCGAGCGGCCCGTTCCGGTGCCCGGCGACGAGGACGTGCTCGTGCGTGTGCGTGCCTGTGGCGTCTGCGGGACGGATCTGAAGATCATCCACACCGGCATGCCGAAGATGCCGCCCTACGGCGAGTTCATCTTCGGCCACGAGTACGCGGGCGACGTGGTCGCCGTCGGCCGCACGGTGGACGAGTTCCAGGTGGGCGACCGGGTGGTCGTCGAGGCGCACATGGGCTGCCGCCGCTGCGAGAACTGCATCCGGGGCATGTACACGGCGTGCCTGAACTACGGCAACACCAAGCGCGGGCATCGCGCCAACGGCTTCACCACCAACGGCGGGCTGGCCGAGTACGCGGTGAACCACGTCAACACGCTCTACCGCATCCCCGATGGCGTCGACTACGACGAGTCGACCGTGGTGATGACCTCGGGCAGCCCGCTCTTCGGGCTGGAGAATGCCGGCGGCTACTTCGCCGGCGAGACCGTGGCCGTGCTGGGCCCCGGCCCGATCGGCCTCATGGCCATCCAGCTCGTGAAGGCGCTCGGGGCCACCCGCGTGATCCTCACCGGCACCCGGGAATCCCGCCTGGCCCTGGGGCGACAGCTCGGTGCCGACGTCGTCGTCAACAGCCGCGAGGCGGACCCGGTGGCGGCCGTGATGGCGGCGACGCACGACAAGGGCGCCGACCTCGTCATCGATTGCGCGGGCGGCGACGAGACGTTCGACCAGTCGATCAAGATGGCGAAGTCGGGCGGCAAGGTGCTGCTCGTGGCCTTCTACCACGGGCCCGTCACCGCGGACATCAGTCACGCCGTGCGGCGCAACGTCACCATCTACACGGAGCGGGGCGAGGGCGGCACCAGCGTCGGGCGCGCGCTCGCGCTGCTGGCGGCCGGGCGGCTCACCGCCAAGCCGCTCATCACCCATCACTTCCCGCTCAGCAGCGTCCACGAGGCGATGGACGTGCTCGAGAAGCGCATCGGCGATCCGGTCAAGGTGGTGCTACACCCGTGAGGTCGCGGCTAGAATGACGGGGTCGACCGAGATCACCCGGACCGTGCGCTTCCTCGTCGACGGCGGCGCCAAGGACAGCCTGCTCCCCCTGGAGGACTGGCGGGCGCTCGGACTGACGGCGCGCCGCCGGCTCACGTTCGTGCTCCCCGACGGCACTCCGATCGAGCGCGACGTCTCCGAGTGCTACATCCAGATCCCCCAGGGCGAGGGCCACACGCCGGTGATCCTCGGCGAGGCGGTCCTTCTAGCCTGACGTCCGTAGTAAGCTCTCGCCGGGTGCTCCGGCGCCCGATCACGATTTCCGGAAGGATCCGATGAGCGACCTGGCGGTCGGTCTCACCTACTCGCGAACGGTCCCGGTCACCGACGACATGACGCCTGCGCACCTGCGCCACGAGCCGATCCGCGTGCTCTCCACGCCCGACATGATCCGGCTCATCGAGCAGACCGCGATCCAGGCGGTCCAACCCCACCTCGCCCCGGGCCAGGCCACCGTCGGAACCCGGGTGGACGTGGCCCACCTGGCCGCGACGCCGGTGGGGATGACCGTGACCATCACGGTCGAGCTGACCGAAGTCGATCGGCGCCGCCTCGCGTTCCGCGTCGAGGTGCGCGACGAGCTCGATCAGGCAGGCAAGGGCACGCACGAGCGCTTCATCGTCGACGGCGCCCAGCGCCTGCCGAGGCTGCAGGACAAAATGAACCGGTGGAAAGCCGCCGGAGGGAAGACAGCATGACGACTCTGAGCGAGCGTGTCGCGATCGTGACGGGAGCGGGCCACGGTATCGGCCATGCCACCGCGCTGGCCCTGGCCGCCGCGGGGGCCGACGTGGCCGTGGTCGACATCGACAAGGCCGCGGCCGAGAAGACCGCCGCCGCGGTCACCGCCGCCGGGCGCCGGAGCATTGCGCTCGCCACCGATGTGGGCGACCTGGCGAGCATCGACCAGATGGTGAGCCGCGTGGTCGAGACGCTCGGCCGGGTCGACGTGCTGGTGAACAACGCCGGCGTCACCCGCCGCGCCTACATCATGGATCTCACCGAGGCCGACTGGGATCGCATCATGCGCGTCAACGGCAAGGGCGTGTTCTTCTGCCTGCAGCGCGTGGCGCGCGAGATGATCCCGCGTCGCAGCGGTGTCATCGTCAACATCGCGTCGATCGCCGGCAAGGGCTTCGCCGGCACGTCCAACGCCATCTACGCCGGCAGCAAGGGCGCCGTCATCGGCATGACCCGCATCGCCGCGCTTCAGCTCGCCCGCCACAACATCAACGTCAACGCGATCTGCCCGGGCAGCACGGTCACCGCGCTGTCCAACGACAATCTGAAGAACCGGGCCAAGGAAGAAGGCGTCACCGTCGAGGAGATGGAGCGCCGCCGCAACGCCGCCATCCCGCTGGGGCGGGCCAACGACCCCGAGGACATCGCCGCGCTCGCCGTGTTCCTGGCCTCGCCGGGTGCCCGCAACATCACCGGCCAGTCCCTCAACGTCGACGGCGGGATCATCTTCGACTGAGCCGATGAGCGGCGTCGGCTTCACGCTCCCCCAGCGCGGCGTCTTTTTCGGCGTCACCACCGTGGCCGAGATGCTCGCGCTCGCGGCCCGCGCCGACGCCGACCCGCGGTTCGACTCGGTCTGGGTCGGCGACAGCCTCGGCGCCAAGCCGCGCCCCGACTCGATCGCGCTGCTGGGCGCGCTGGCCGGCGTGACCCGGCGCGTCCGGCTCGGCGTGGGCTGCATGGCGTCGTTCCCGGTGCGCGACCCGCTCGTCTTCGCCTACCAGTGGGCGACGCTCGACCTGATCTCGAGCGGACGCATGCTGCTGGCGGCGTGCACGGGGCTGGTCGCCGGCGGCGCCAGCGCGCGCGAGGGCGCGCACTGGGGTGTGAGCGACCGCGAGCGCGCCGACCGTCTGGTCGAGAACGTCGAGATCTGCCGGCGCCTGTGGGCGGACGAGCACGTCTCGTACAAGGGCCGGTTCCGGTCGTTCGAGGACGTCACGCTGTCGCCGCGACCGGTGCAGCAGCCGTGTCCGATCTGGATCGCGTCCAATCCACGGCCTCCGCTGGCCGGACCTGCCCTGGAGCGCGCGCTGCGCCGGGTGGCGAAGCTGGCCGACGGCTGGATGACGACGCGGCTCGCCATGGGTTACGCGCGCAACAACTGGACGAGCATCGAGCGCTACCTGCGCGAGGAGGGCCGCGACCCCGCCGCCTTCCCGACAATGGCCTACCACAACGTCAACCTGAACCCCGACCGGCAGGCCGCGCTCGAAGAATCCAAGCGCTTCCTCGACGCGTACTACGGCCCGGTGTTCACCCCGGCCATGGTCGAGGCGTGGACGGCGGCGGGCACGTCCGAGCAGTGCGCCGAGCATCTGCGCGGGCTGGCCGCCGAGGGTCCGAAGACCGTGACACTGCGCATCACGTCGTGGCACCAGGCCGAGCAGTTCGAGCGCCTGCTCGGCGATCTCCTCCCCCGCCTGGGCCCCGCCGCACGCTGACGCGCCGCCATTCAAAGGAGGCGACGAGGTTCTCGTTCGCGGGCAGCCTGCCGCCGGCACGAAGGCAGCGGGCCGGGCATGACGCCCGAGCCGCCCGCCCCAGACCGACGAAATTGCCTACAATCCCGGGTGGCACCGACCATGCGAACGGTGCCCGTCATCTTCGTCCCAGGAGGGTGCCATGCAGTCGAAGAAGAGCAGCGGCAAGGGCAAGCCGGCCGGAAAGCGCGGGGTCAAGGATCTGCCTGTCTCCGACGCCAAGGCGAAGAACGCCAAGGGTGGTATGGGCAGTGCCGTCAGCGAGGTCATGAAGAATTTCGGCGGAGCGCTCCAGACGGCGGCGAGAGGCGGCTAGTGAGGGGACGCACTCGAGGGGGCGATCGGGGCGGCGGCTGAACGATCTTCCAGCCGCCGCTCCCCCTTCCGATCCGGGAGAGGAGACGGGCGATGGCCAAGAGGAAGAAGGGTCGCACGAAATCCCGCGCCGCGGTGC
>JBGQLG010000271.1:0-6173 GCA_041499965.1 Methylomirabilia bacterium | reverse complement strand
TCCTGCAGCGCCGTGCCCGAGCTGTCGAAGACCGTGATCTCGTCGGCCCGCGTGCGCCCGGGGCGCCGGCCGGCGACGACGTCGGCCAGCTCGGCGTGCACGCGCTCGCGGGTCATGAGGCCGGCGGCCAGGGCATGCTGCAGCTCGCCGATCTCCGCACACTGCTCGAGCACGTCGACGACCAGCGTGGCGGCGGCCAGCAGCGCCGGCTCGAGCTCCTGCTTGTCCCGGTTGTCGGCCCCGACGGCGGCCACGAACGTGCCGGGCCGCACGTCGGCCTGGCGCAGGAATGGCTGCCGCGACGTCGTGCAGGTCACGCAGACGTCGCTGCGCCGGAGCGCGGCCACCAGATCGGTGACCGGCTCGACGCGAAGCCCGAGCGCCTCCGTCGCACGCTTGGCCAGCCCGGCCGCCCGGTCGAAGTCGAGGTCGATCACCCACGCCTGCGCCAGCGGCAGCACGGCCGCGAGCGCGGCGAGCTGGATCTCGCCCTGCACGCCGCAGCCGACGATCGTGGCCGTGCGGGCGTCGGGCCGGGCGAGATATTTCGCGGCCACCGCGGTGGCGGCCCCCGTGCGGAGCGCGGTGATGCTGGCGGAGTCCATCACGGCCAGCACCACCCCGGTGCTCACGTCGGCGAGGAGCACCGTGCCCTGGATCGTCGGCAGGCCCACGCGCGCGTTGGCCGGAAAGTTGGTGTTGGTCTTGGCGGCGAAGTAGCCGGGCTCGCCGAGCAGCCCGGCGGCCTTGATGTGAAACCCGCCGCCGGTCGCGGGCACGCCGAGCACGCCGGGCGGCAGCGTCCGCCCGGCGGCGTGGCGCCGGAACGCGTCCTCGACGGCGTCGATGCACTCGGGCAGCGTCAGCAGCGCGAGCACGTCGCTGCGTGTGAGGATCAGGGTCGCGTCTGGCCGGGCGCCCGTGGCCGTCATCGCGTGGACGTGTTCGCGTAGAGCCCCTCGAACAGCAGGGTGCCGTGAGCCAACACTTGCTGGTCGTCGGGTGAGGCGGCCAGCAGCGCGCGGATGGCCGCGTCGATGCCGCGGGCTTCCGCGTGCGCGTACTTGCCGTCGCGCAGGTCCGCCTCGTGGACGATCTCGGCCAGACGGACGAGCCGCCGGTCGCGCAGGCGCGCCCGCTTGACCAGCGTCTCGAAGGTGCAGTCCTCGCCGTGATGGCTCAGCTCCACGTTCGGCGCGTCGAACGGGATGGCGTCGGCGGGGAAGGCGGCCGGGTCGGCGAAGACGAAGGTCGCCTGCGGATCGATGAATCGCTTGATGAGCCAGGCCGAGGCGATGCGGTCCACCTGGGGCCGGGGCCGGGTGACCCAGCGCCGGCCCCGGAGGGTGGCGAGATCGAGCGTGGGTCGGGGCGCCTCGCGCCGGGCGGTTTCCGGACGTCGGGTTCGCATGCTCAGGGCCTCCTCCAGGCGCCTCACCTCGGCCCCGCCGGGGGCGCCGAAGAAATCGATCTCGTGGATGCGCTGGTGCTCTTTGGCCAGCCGCCCCAGCTCGTCGCGCACGCGGGCGCTGCCGGCCGCCGACTTGCGATCGACCGCCTGCAGCAGCTTGCGGTAGCGAACCGCCATCGCCCGGTAGTCGGCGTCGCGCGGCTCGTGAAACAGCCGCAGGACCTCCGTCTCCGACATGTTCTCGATCTGCTGCACGCGCATGAGGGTGGCGTCCCCGCCCTCGCGCTGGATCTCCTGGGCGAGCCACTGGAAGTCCTCGTAGCGGTCGGGCGTGTCCGGCAGCAGGTAGGCCGAGCGCTTCATCGGCACCGCGCCCAGCGAGCGCAGCCGCCGCCACACCCGCACCCGGAGGCTCGAGGGATGGGGCGGGACGCCGACCAGCAGGAGGAGCAGTGGTAGACTCATGTTGTTTCGTGATGTAACAATAGTTACATCTCGCTGTCAAGCGGAAGGCGTGGCCCGCTCGGAGCCACCGAAAGGACGGACACGATGAGACGGACAGGACGACGCGCGGCGTGGCTCTCGGCGGTGATGTTTGCGGGCTCGGTGGCGCCGGCGCTGGCCGCCGACGCCATCGCGGTGGGCGGGACGGCGCCACTCGAGCGCTACGCGTTCGAGACCGGCGGGCTGGAGGGCTGGCAGGTCGTCGACGGCCGCTGGACGCTCGAGGCGATGGCGGGGGCGCCGAGCGGTCGCCGCGCGCTCGTCCAGCGCGAGACCCGCAAGGCGTTCGACGTGATCGTCGCGCCGGGCGGCCCGTACGGCGACGTCGACGTCAGCGTGACCTTCAAGCCGATGTCAGGCCGCGAGGATGCCTCGGGCGGCGTCGTGTTCCGCTTCGCCGACGGCCGCTACTACGTCGTCCGGGCGAACGCCCTCGAGGACAACGTCCGGCTCTACGCCTACGACCGCGGTCGCCGCCAGCTCGCCAGCACGCGCGTCACGCCGCCGGCGCTCGGCCAGTGGCACACGATCCGCGTGGTCGCGGTCGGCGATCGCATCCAGGCCTATCTCGACGGCGCCCTGCGCATCGACCATCGTGACGGCCGCTTCCGGGCGGGCCGGGTCGGGCTGTGGACCAAGGCCGATTCAATCACCGCCTTCGACGACCTCGCCGTCCGCGGCGCCCCGGCGGCGCGCTGAGCGAATGGCGACCTACTCGGGCTTCCGGCTGTTCGTGCGCTCGAGGGCGGCCTTGAGGCCACGGGCGAGCGTGGCCGCGTTGTCGACGGCCCAGAAGTGCATGTAGAACAACCTCGGCGCGTCCTGCAGCCCGTGGTTGTGCAGCGCCGTCACCTCGATCCCGTGCTGCCGGAGCGCCCGCGCGACCTCGTTGACTTCCTTGTCCACGAGCACGAAGTCTCCGGTGGTCGCGACCTTGCCGTCGCCGGTCGGCTGGAAGTTCAGGACCGTGACGACGCCCATCGCCGGCAAGAGCGGCATGCCCATCTCGGTGATCGCCTCCGCGCGCGGAACCGTCACCTGAAAGACGCCGCCGCCGAGGTCGCGCCCGGAGCGGCCGAGGGCCTGCTCGATCGGCCGGCCGTCCAGCGCGGGCGGCGCGGGCGCCGTCGGCGTCGTGGCCGTGCCGCCGAGAGGCGTTCCGCTGGCCGACAACGCCTGCCGCAGCGCGGCCGCCATCCGAACCGCGTCGCCGTGGCCTTCGTAGTGCATGTACATCACGTGCGGGGACATCTCGTTCAGGTGGTTGTGCACGGCGGTGACGTCGAACCCGCCGCCGAACAGTCCAGACATCACGGCCGGCACTTCCTGGTCGAGCAGGACCAGATCGCCCATCACCATCGCGTGATCGCCGATCTGCTTGAACGCGGCGTAGGAGCCGAGCGCGAAGCCGGCCTTCACCGGCACGCCCTTGACGGTGACCGCCAGGTCGGTGCGCGGCATGCCGATGCGGAAGACGTCGCCGGCTTGCAGCTGCCCCGACTTGCCGAGCGCATTCTCCACGGCCTTCCAGTCCGGTTCGGCCGCCCCGCCGAGCGCAGGGAGCAGGGCGACGAGGAACGCGGCCAACAGTAACAGCATCGCGTGGTCTCCTTCGCCCGCACCGTACCGCTCGCCGCCGGCCGGGTCAACGCGACGCCGGCTCTACGCGCGAAAGACGATGTCGCCAGCGACCAGGGTGAGGGTCGGGTGAATGTCGGGGATGCGCGCCTCGGGGCAGGTGAAGACGTCGTCGGAGAGCACGATCAGGTCGGCGTGCTTGCCCGGCTCGAGCGAGCCCAGGGACGCTTCCTGCCGGGAGGCGTAGGCGTTCCAGCCCGTGAAGGAGCGGACGGCCTCCGCGCGCGTCATGCGTTGCTCGGGCTGCCAGCGCGGATCGGCGCCGGTGCGCGGGCGGCGCGTCACCGCGGCGTGGAGGCCATAGAACGGGTTGGGGCTCTCGACGGGAAAATCCGACCCGCCGGCGATGCGCACGCCGGTGGCCAGCAGCGAGCGCCACGCGTACGCACCGCGCAGGCGCTCGGGCCCGAGCCGCTCGGCCGCCCACGCCATGTCCGACGTGCAGTGCGTGGCCTGCATGCTCGGCAGCACGCCCAGGCGCGCGAAGCGGGGCACGTCATGCTCGGTGAGGATCTGCGCGTGCTCGACGCGCAGGCGATGATCGGGCCGGGGCGCGCGGGCCAGCGCGCGCTCGAAGGCGTCGAGCACGAGCGTGTTGGCCCGGTCGCCGATCGCGTGTACGCACACCTGGAAGCCGAGGGCCCCGGCCTCCAGGGTCAGCCGCTCGACCTCCTCGCCCGGCACCAGCACCAGGCCGGTGTTGCCGGGATCGTCGCAGTACGCGTCGTGCAGCGCCGCACCGCGCGAGCCCAGCGCGCCGTCGGCCAGCAGCTTCAGCGCGCCGATCACCACGCGGCCGTCACCGATCGTCTCGGGCCCGCGCTGGCGATAGTGATCCCACGTCGACGCCGAGCGGCCGGCCACCGCCACGTAGTTGCGGAACGGGAAGTCCCCGCGCTCGATCAGGCGGCGGTACGACGCCAGCGCGTACAGCTCGGCGCCCATCTCGTGGATGCCGGTGAGACCCACCGCCAGGCAGTCGCCGATGCACTCGCGGACCGCGCGGTCGAACTGGACGTCGGAAGGGCGCGGCTCCACCACCTGCAGCAGGCGCTGCGCGGTGTCGATCAGCAGGCCGGTCGGCTCGCCGCGCGCGTCGCGGGCGACGATGCCGCCGGCCGGATCGACCGTGCCGCGATCGATGCCGCCGGCGGCCAGCGCCGCCGAGTTCGCCCACGTGGCGTGGCCGTCGATGCGCACCAGCGCCACCGGGTGATCGGGCGCCGCGCGGTCGAGCGTGGCCTTGCTCGGAAACTGCCGGCCCGGCCACAGGTTCTGGTCCCAGTTGCGGCCGGTGATCCACTCACCGCGGGGACGCGTGGCGGCGCCCTCGCCGATCCGCCGCGCGATCTCCTCCTCCGAGGCGAAGTCGCGGCAGTCGAAGCTCAGCCGCGCCCGGGCCAGGTGCATGAGGTGCCCGTGCCCGTCGACGAGGCCGGGCAGCACGGCGCGCCCACCGAGGTCGAGCGTCTCCTCGCCCGGTGCGGCGTTGACGTCGCCGCGGCGGCCGGCAAACGCGATGCGCCCGTCGCGGACGACGAGCGTGTCGGCGACGGTGCCGCGCGGGTCGAGGGTGTAGACGCGTCCGTTGGTCAGCAGCATGCGGCAGGCGTCAGGGCGCGGAGAGGCTCAGACGTCGACGCGCTCGGCCTCCGGCCGGCGCTCGGCCACGTTGAAGCGGCCGTCGTAGATCGGTCGTCCGGTCGTCGTCGGCCCCTGGTACTGCACGAAGAGCATGAGGCCGCCGGTCTCGGTCACCAGCGGCTCCTCGACGTGCGGATCGGGATAGAAGAGCATCGTGTTCGGGCCATACGGGCGGCCGCCGATCCGGAACTCGCCCTCCAGGATGTACCAGACCTGAGCGAAGTCGTGCTGGTGCTGCGGATGATGGGCGCCCGGCTCGTAGCGGACGAGGCCGGCGTTGGGCTCGGTGGGGCGATCGGGGCTCGGATGGAAGAGCATCTTGCTCCACTGGCCGGTCCAGCGCAGCGTCTCCCACGACCGCTCGTCGACGTGCACGGCCTCCATCGGCTGATGCCCGCTCTGCGCGATCGGCGGGGCGGTGATCGGATCGCTCATGGATCGTCCTCCCGCCCGGAGTGTATCTCAGCCCGGTGATCGTGCCGGTGTCGCACTACCATACCGGCATGGCGAGCCTGGTCGGCGGCCTCGAGGCGGGTGGGAGCAAGTGCGTCTGCGCGGTGGGCACCGGCCCCGGCGACGTCCGCGCGGAGGCGCGCTTCGCGACGACCACGCTCGAGCAGACGCTCGGGCGCGCCGTCGAGTTCTTCACCGAGGCCGCGGCGCCCGCCCCGCTGGCCGCGATCGGGATCGCGAGCTTCGGTCCGCTCGACCTCGACCCGCGCTCGGCGACGTTCGGCTTCATCACGACCACGCCCAAGGCCGGGTGGCGGGACGTGGATCTCGTCACGCCGCTGGCCGCGCTGGGCACCGCGGTGGCGATCGACACCGACGTGAACGCCGCGGCGCTGGCCGAGCACCGCTGGGGTGCCGCGCGCGGCGTGGGCAGCGCCGTCTACGTGACGGTGGGCAGCGGTATCGGCGGCGGCGCCGTGATCGACGGGCGTCCCGTCCACGGCCTCGTGCACCCGGAGATGGG
>JBGQLG010000270.1:0-6205 GCA_041499965.1 Methylomirabilia bacterium | reverse complement strand
GTCCGTGTAGCGCTCGGGCGAGAACGACTCCGTGGCGAGGCCGTTGTTGAGCTGCAGCGCCAGGTCGAGCTCGCCCTCCTTGATCTTCGCCGACTGGCCCTTGTCGACCTCGTCGAAGTTCCGCACCTCGTCGGCGAAGTACATCGTGTGCAGCATGAGCCCGTGCTGGGCGGCGCGGATGAGCACCAGGCTCTCCTTGCCGCGCATGACGTACTTGGCCAGCGCCACCTGGCCGGCCTTCTCCATCGCGTCGGACAGCAGCCGGTAGGCCTTCTCGCCGCCCTTGTCGGGGCCGAGATAGTACGTCTTCTCGAAGTAGATCGGGTCGACCTCGCTCAGCGGGACGAACTCGGCGATGTCGATGATCTTGGAGCCCTCGCCCTCCAGCGCCTTCAGCTCGTCGTCCTTCACCTGGACGTACTGGTCCTTGGCGAACTCGTAGCCGCGCACCAGCTCGGCGCGCTCCACCGTCTTGTTGCACTTGGGGCAGAAGGTCTGCTGCTTGATGCGCGTGCCGCAGAAGCCGTGTAGCTGGTTGAACGACACGTTGGCCGGAGAGGCGGCGGTGTAGAGCCGGACGGGGATGGAGACCAGTCCGAAGGAGATCGTTCCCGAGCCTAGCGAATGCGGCGGCATCACGAATCCTCCTGAGACTTTGCACGATAGCACGCGTCCGCCTATCATGCGCCAAGGCGCGAATATCCAAGGGATTGCGGTGCCCGCCCCCCTCGACGACTACCAGAAGAAGCGTGACCCGGCGCGCACGCCCGAGCCCTTCGGCCCGGCGCGTGGCGGCGAGGGGCGGATGTTCGTCGTCCAGAAGCACGCCGCCCGGCGATTGCACTACGACGTGCGCCTGGAGATGGACGGCGTCCTGAAGAGCTGGGCGGTACCCAAAGGCCCCTCGCTCAAGGCCGAGGAGAAGCGCCTGGCCGTCCACGTCGAGGACCATCCCGTCGAGTACGCGGACTTCGAGGGCATCATTCCCGAGGGCAACTACGGCGCCGGCGCCGTGATCGTCTGGGACCTCGGCTGGTATCGCCCGGTGAAGGACGCGCCGGCGGCCGAGCAGCTGCGCGCCGGGCGGCTCGACGTGGACCTGTTCGGCGTGAAGCTGCGCGGGCGGTGGACGCTAGCGCGCATGGGCGGCAAGGACAAGGAGTGGCTGCTGCTCAAGAAAGCCGACGCCTACGCCGGCGCTGAAGAAGCGACCGAGCGCTATCCGGAGTCGGTGCTGTCGGGCCTCACCGTCGAGGAGGTGCGCGACGGCTCGGCGCGCGTCGAGGTCCTGCGCGCGCACCTGGCGAAGGCGCCGGCGGGTGACGTGGATGCCGCCGGCCAGCCCGTCATGCTGGCCTCGCCGGCCGACAAGCCGTTCTCCGACCCCGCCTGGCTCTACGAGATCAAGTACGACGGCGTGCGCGTGCTGGCCGCCCGCAAGGGCGCGCGGGTCACGCTGCACGGTCGCGCCGGCCAGGACTTCACCGCGCGCTACCCGGAGGTGGTCATCGCGCTGCGCGCGCTGCCGCTGACGCGGTTCGTGCTCGACGGCGAGGTGGTCGCGCTCGACGAGGCCGGGCGGCCGTCGTTCCAGCGCCTGCAGAATCGCATGCATCTCACCAAGCCGGCCGACGTCGAGCGCGCCCGCTCGACGGTGCCGGTGAGCGCGATCTTCTTCGACGCGCTGGCCCTCGAGGGCCGCGACCTCCGCCACCTGCCGCTGCGCGAGCGCAAGGCCGGCCTGGCCCTGGCGCTGCCGGCGCGCGGGGTCATCCACTACGGCGACCACGTGCTCGAGCGCGGCGAGGCATTCTACGAGGCGGCGGCCGAGCAGCGCGTGGAGGGCATCGTCGCCAAGCGCGCCGACAGCCGCTACACCGGCGGCCGCACGCGCGACTGGCTGAAGATCAAGTGCCACCTGCGCCAGGAGTTCGTCATCGGCGGCTGGACGCAGCCGCAGGGCTCGCGCGGCTGGTTCGGCGCCCTGCACCTCGGCGTCTACGACGACGGCCGGCTCGTCTACGTCGGGAAGGTCGGCACCGGCTTCGACGAGGCGGCGTTCCGGCTGGTCTGGGATCGCCTGCAGCCGCTCAAACGCGCCGCCTCGCCGTTCGACGTCCGCTCGCCGGGCGGGCGCGGCCACCACTGGGTCGAGCCCACGCTCGTGTGCGAGGTGCGCTTCTCGGAGTGGACGGAGGACGGCGGCATCCGCCACCCGAGCTTCCTCGGCCTGCGCGACGACAAGAGCGCGCGCGATGTACGGCGCGAGCAAGCCTCGCGGGCCGCGGGCGACGCCGGGCCACACAGGCCAGACGGGCCACGCGCGCCACGCCAGCCACGCGCGCCACGCGAGTCGAGCTCTGGCGCTGTCGTGGAAGAGCCGAGGCAGGTGACGATCACGAACCCGAACAAGGTGTTCTGGCCCGACGAGGGATACACGAAGGCCGATCTCGTCGGCTACTACGAGCGGGTGGCGCCGTGGCTGCTGCCGTACCTGCGCGACCGGGCGGTGGTGCTGACGCGCTATCCCGACGGGATCACCGGCAAGTCGTTCTTCCAGAAGGACGCGCCCGAATGGACGCCCGCGTGGGTGCGCACGGAGCGGATCCACGCCCGGGGCGTCGAGCGCGACATCGACTACTTCGTCGTGGACGACGTCGAGATGCTGCGCTACGTCGCGAACACCGGGACGATCCCGCTGCACCCGTGGGCCTCGCGCGTCGGCTCGCTCGAGCGACCAGACTGGCTCGTGCTGGACCTCGACCCCAAGGGCGCGCCGTTCACCGACGTCGTCAAGGTGGCCCTCGCGCTCCGGCGCATCCTCGATCGACTGGAGCTGCCGAGCTATCCCAAGACGTCGGGTGCCACCGGCCTGCACATCCTGCTGCCGCTGGGCGCGCGCTACACCTACGAGGAGACGCGGACGTTCGCCCGCCTGCTGGCCACGCTGACCGTCGAGGCGGTGCCGGCCATCTCGACGATCGCGCGGATGATCCACACGCGCGGCGGCAAGGTCTACGTCGACTTCGGCCAGAACGGAATGGGCCAGACCGTCGTGGCGCCGCTGTCGGTGCGGCCGCTGCCCGGGGCGCCGGTGTCGTGTCCGCTGCGCTGGCCGGAGGTGACGGCGCGACTCGATCCGCGCCGGTTCACCATCCGCACGGTACCGCCGCGCCTGGACAAATCAGGCGACCCGGTCGCGCCGGTGCTGGGCGAGGGCATCGACATCGCCGGTGCGCTCGCCCGGCTCGATCGCGCGCGTTGACCCCGGCGGTTCGTGGTATTGCAGACACATGAGCGAGACGTTTCCCCGCCGGAGCGCGGACCCCATCATGGACGCGACGTTCCTGGCCAAGTGGGCCGACCGCGCCACGCTTGGCGCCGATGCGCGCGCGGCGCTGAACGAGATTCTCGATCGCTTCGTGGCCGACGGCGCGCCGATCGAGATCGCTTCACTCCGTCACGGTGGCGCCGTGGCCGAGCTGGACGAGCGCGATCTCGTCTACGCCAGCGAGGGCCGCGTCGTCCTGGCCTATCCGTGGTCGGGCACGCCGACCGCGTTCGTCACCGTGCTGGCCGACGGCCGCGAGCGCTGGGCGTGCTGCGCCATCGACGCGCTCGGCGTGCCGGCCATGCTGGGCCAGCCGGTGACGGTGCGGGCGAGCTGTCATCACTGCGCGGCGCGCATCGAGCTGGCCCTGACGCCGACCGGGCCCCTCGACGGCGCCGGCGTGATGGCGTGGATCGGCGAGCGCGGCGACCTGCGCGGCAAGGCCTGCACCGCCCTCTGACACACGCTCAACTTCTTCCGGTCGGAAGAGCACGTGGCGGAATGGTGGGCGGCCTCGCGCGCCCCGGGCGCCGCCGCCTCGCTGGTGGACGCCTTTCGCCTCGGCGCCACGATCTTCGGCGAGCTGCTGCCGCGACTGCTCCGGGCGCCCTGATGGCCTGGCTCGCACTGGCGCTGACCGCGCTCGTGGCGCTGGCCGGCTGTGCCGAGCGCCCCGACGGCGGCGGGCCGGCCACGCTCGTCTTCAAGCACGCCAAGATCTTCGGCCCGACCGATCCCATTCCCGGCCTGCTGCGCGAGTTCGAGCGGGCCCATCCCGGCGTCACCGTGCGCAGCGAGCCGCTGACGTGGACCAGCGACGAGCAGCACCAGTTCTACGTGATCAACCTGGAGGGCGCGAGCCCCACCTTCGACGTGCTGATGCTCGACGTCATCTGGGTGCCGGAGTTCGCGCAGGCCGGCTGGCTGCTCGACCTCTCGCCGTGGGTGACGCGCGCCGAGCTGGCGCCGCACTTCCCGGCCGCCGCTGCGGCGGCGAGCTGGCGCGGCCGCGTGTGGGGGCTGCCCTGGAACATGAACGTCGGCGTCCTCTACTACCGCGCCGACCTGCTGGCCAAGTACCGGCTGGCGCCGCCCCGCACGTGGGAGGCGCTGGTCGAGCAGGCCACGCGCATCCGCGAAGGCGAGCGCGACCCACGGCTCAACGGCGTGCTCTGGCAGGGCAAGCAGTACGAGGGCCTCGTCGTCAACACGCTGGAGCACCTGTGGGCCAGCGGCACCTCGCTCCTCGACGGCCACGATCGCGTGCTGCCCGAGCCGAGCCGCGCCGCCGCCGCGCTGGCGTTCATGCGGAGGATGATCGACACCGGGGTCAGCCCGTCGTGGGTGACGGCCGGCGACGAGGAGCTGACCCGGCGGCCGTTCGGCGACGGCCGCGCGATCTTCCTGCGCTCGTGGCCGTACGCCATGGACCTGTTCGAGGCGGAGGGCTCGCCCGTGCGGGGCCGCGTGGGCATCGCGCCGCTGCCGGGCCATCGCGACGGCGGCGCCGGCGTGGGCGCCACCGGCGGCTTCCACCTCGCCGTGAATCGCCGGACGCGTCACGCCGAGGCCGCCGTCGCGCTGATCCGCTTCCTCGCCGGCGAGCACGGGCAGCGCGCGCTGACGGCCGCGGGCGTCGCCCTCTATCCGACGCGCGTTGCGCTCTACCGCGACCCCGTGGCCGTGCGCGCGCATCCGTTCATGCCGCGCTTTCACGAGCTGGCCCTGAGCGGCCGCCCGCGCCCGGTGACGCCGTACTACCTGATGCTCTCCACGACCGTGCAGCCGGAATTCTCGGCGGCGCTGGTCGGCGTGAAGACGCCGGAGCAGGCGCTGGCCGACGCCAAGCGCCGATTGGAGTACATGCTGGGCGGCCTGCGGTGACCGCGCGCCAGCGTGCCGACCGGCGGGCGGGCATCGCCTTCGTGGCGCCGGCCGTGCTCACGCTGGCCGCGCTAGCGATTTACCCGGGCCTATGGGTGCTGTGGCTGTCACTGCAGCAGCGCATCCCGATTTTCCGCATCGCGCGCTTCGTCGGCGTCGACCACTACGTCTTCCTCGCCTCCGATCCCCGCTTCTGGAACGCCGCGCGCGTCACGGCGGTGTTCACCGCGGTGTCGGTCGCGCTGGAGCTGGTGCTCGGCATGCTCGTCGCGCTCGCGCTCCAGCGGCAGCGTGCCGGCCGGCGTCTGGCGCTGTCGTTGCTGCTGCTGGCGTGGGCGCTGCCCTCGGTGGTGACGGCCAAGCTCTTCGAGTGGCTCTACCATCCCTCGGCGGGGCTCGTGACGCTGCTGGTCGGCGGCGGGTCGTGGAACTGGCTGGGCGATCCCGCGCTCGCACTGCCCGGGCTCATCGCGGCCGACGTCTGGCGCACGATGCCGTTCGTCGCGCTGCTCTGCTACGCGCGCCTGCTGACGATCCCCCCCGAGATCTTCGAGGCGGCCCGCGTGGACGGCGCCGGGCGCGTGGCCACGCTGACGTCCATCACGCTGCCCCTGCTGCGCTCGATCCTGCTCGTCGCCCTGCTCTTCCGCACGCTCGACGCCCTCCGCGCCTTCGACCTGATGTTCGTGCTCACCGGCGGCGGCCCGGCCGGCACCACCGAGACGCTGACCGTCTACGCCTATCGCAGCCTGTTCCAGACGCTGCAGCTCGGATTCGGCTCGGCGATCGGCGTGGTGATCTTCGGGTTGGTGATGCTCGTGGCCGGCGGCTACCTCCGGGCCCTGCGCCGTGAGGGGCTGGCGACGTGAGGCGCCTGCGCGCCGGGGACGTGGCCGTGCTGCTCCTGCTGGCGGCGTGGGCCACGCCGTTCTTCTGGCAGGTGCGCACCTCGTTCACGCCCGACGTCGAGCTGCTGCAGACGTCGAGCGT
>JBGQLG010000269.1:0-6249 GCA_041499965.1 Methylomirabilia bacterium | reverse complement strand
GCCGCGCACGCACGTCACGTAGTCCTCGATGCGCGCACGGGAGGCGGCCGGGTAGCCGATGTTGAAGACCGCGCTGTCGCCGCTGGCGATGTCCAGGAAGGCCCGGCCGCCGGTGAGCTGATCGATCGAGGCCAAAAACGAGGCCATGATCTGCGGCTCGCGGGTGAGCGGGTTGCTCGGCCGCAGCCCGATCTGCGCGCGCGGCGCCGCCAGCGCCATCAGCGTCGCCCGCACGTACGCGTCGCCGCCGAGGAAGGCGGAGTCGTACGTGCCGATGGCGGCGGCGCCGTAGCCGTCGGCCATCTTCACCAGCTCCATGAACTTCTGCGAGTCGGGGCCGCCGAGGAGGCCGACACTGGAGCCCAGGCTGATCCCGAAGTCGATCCTCATCGCGGCGGCCTCAGATCGCCAGCAGCCGCTCGAGGTTCTTGCTGAGGATGGCGTCCTTCTCGTCCTGCGACAGGCTCGTCATGCCGAGAATCCACGACACCGGCCAGTCGAGCGCCATATCGTAGGGCCAGTCGGTGCCGAACACGACGCGGTCGACGCCGACGGTGTCGATCAGGTAGCGCAGCGCCGGCTCGGTGTACACGATGCAGTCGTAGTAGAAGCGGCGCAGGTACGCGCTGGGCGGCTGGCTGATGTGCTCGCGCGCCTCCGAGCGCACCTGCCAGCCGTGGTCCATGCGGCCGATGCCGTAGCAGGTGTAGCCGCCGCCGTGGCCGAGGACGATCTTCAGATCGGGGTGGGCGTCCATCACGCCGCCGTGCACCAGCGTGGCGAAGGTCACGGCGCGGTCCACGAGGTTGCCGATCGAGTTGGGCAGGTGGTAGCGCTTGCTCCGCTGGGCCACGAGCGTCTCGCCGGCCTGGTGAAAGAAGATCACCGCGCCCATCTGCTCGGCGGCCTTCCAGAACGGCCGGAACTCCGGCTCCTCGAAGGTGCGGCCGTTGACGTGGTCGTTGATCTCCACACCCTTGAGACCGAGCTGGGTCATGCAGCGCTCCAGCTCGGTGATCGAGGCCTTCACATCCTGCATGGGCAGCGTGCCGAGGCCGGCGAAGCGCTGGGGCCAGCCCTTGACCATGCCGGCGATCTCGTCGTTGGTGGCCCGCGAGGTCGCCAGCGCCACTGGGGTGTCGAGCTGGTAGTTGTAGAAGCCGACGTAGGGCGAGACGACGTGGACGTCGACGCCGAGCGAGTCCATGTCGGCGATCCGCTCCTCCGGCGTCCAGCGGGCCCGCGGCGGCAGCGCCTGGCGGTGGCCGCCGACCAGCGCGATCTCTCCACCCCGCGCGTCCTTCTCGCGGCGCAGGGTGTGCCAGTCGCCACCGTTCTCGGTGGCGCGCCAGAAGCACTGCGGGGTCACGTGGGCGTGGATGTCGATGCTGCGCATGGTCTCCCCGTGGGGTTCAGCGCGACCCGGCGAAGGCGGGCCGCACCTCGTGAGCGAAGCGGCGCAGGCTGGCCAGGCCACCGGCGCTGTTGAGCAACACGTACTCGGCGCCGGCGTCGCGCAGCGTCGAGAGCTTGGCGGCGATCTCGTCCGGCGTGCCGTACAGCGCACCGGCCTCGGCGGCCTCCAGCGTGTCGGCGTACGACATCATGCTGGCTTGATTCTGGCCGTCGGGGCGCTGGGCCAGGCGATCCATCCGCCGGCGCGCGGCCAGGCGGGTCTCCAACGCCTTGGCGCGCTCGGCCTCGGTCATGACCACGTTGATCGAGCGCGTGACCGCCACGCTCATGGGGTCGAAGACCCGGCCGCGCGCCTCGACCTCCGCCTTGAAGAGCGCGATGCGCTCGCCGATCTGGGCGATCGGCGCGAACTGATCCAGCAGCAGGTTGTAGCCGTAGGCGGCGACCTTCTTGATCGAGGCCGGGCGGCCGGCGCCCATCCACAGCGGCGGGTGCGGCTTCTGGGCCGTGGGGGGCTCGACGACGACGTTGTCGAACTGCCAGTACTTGCCCCGGTGCGACCAGGGGGCCTCGGCGGTCCAGGCCTTGAGCAGGACCTCCAGCGCCTCCTCGAACCGCGCCTCCGCCTCCTCCATGGGAACGCAGAAGCCCGCGAACTCGTTGTGCCGGTACCCCTGGCCGATGCCGAAGTCGAGCCGGCCGTTCGACAGCAGGTCGATGGTGGCGGCCTGCTCGGCCAGCAGGACGGGGTTGTGCCAGGGCAAGGTCATGACCGCGGTGCCGAGCCTCAGCGTGGAGGTCCGGGCGCCGATCCAGGTCAGGAGGTTCAGCGTGGCCGAGATCTGGCCGAAGCCGGTGAAGTGGTGCTCGACCACGAACGAGCTGTGATAGCCGAGAGCCTCGGCCTCCACGTTGTAGTCGACAAAATCGCGAAACCCGGCCCCGCTGTCGACGTCGGGGCCGCCCCGCCGGGCCTGGGCACTGCCGAAGATCCCAAAGCGCATGCCGCCGATAGTGCCCCGAGCGCCCGGCCTTGACAAGCACGAGCCCGCTGGCGCAGTTTGGGGCCCGCCAGTGACCGTCGCCCCCACGACCCCTGCGCCCAGATGGAGGATCCTATGAGCCGGCAACGCAGCCTGAAGCTCGGTGCGTCCCTGATCGCCGTCGTGGTCATGCTGCTGCTCGCCAGCGGCGGGATGTTCGCCGCCCGGGGCGCCGATCCCATCAAGATCGGCTTCGGCATGGCGCTGACCGGCGGGCTCTCGGCCAACGGCAAGCCGGCGCTGCTGGCGCTGCAGATCTGGAAGGACGACGTCAACAAGAAGGGCGGCCTGCTCGGCCGGCCCGTCGAGCTGGTCTACTACGACGACCGGACCGACCCGGCCACGGTGCCCGGCATTTACACCAAGCTGCTGGAAGTCGACAAGGTCGACCTCGTCATCTCCGGCTACGGCACCAACCTCATCGCCCCGCTGCTGCCCATCGCCATGGAGCGCAAGCTCACCGTGATGGGCGTCTTCGGCCTGGCCAACAACGAGAAGTACCAGTACCCGGCCTACTTCCAGATCTCGCCGAACGGGCCCGAGCCGGAGACCAGCACCGCGCTCGGCTTCTTCGAGCTGGCCGCCCGGCAGAATCCGCGGCCGCAGACGGTGGCGATCGTCGGCGCCGACGCCGAGTATCCGCAGAACGCGCTGGTCGGCGCCCGCGAGCTGATCAAGCGATTCGGCTTCAAGACCGTCTACGACCGGACCTACCCGCCCAGCACCGTGGACTACACGCCGATCGTGCGGGCCATCAAGGCCACCAACCCCGACATCCTGTTCATCGCGTCCTACCCGCCCGACTCGGTCGGCATGCTGCGCGCCATCCACGAGGTCGGCCTGCAGCCCAAGATCGTGGGCGGCGGCATGGTCGGGCTGATGTTCACCAGCGTGATGACGAGCCTGGGGCCGATGCTCAACGGCATCGTCAACTACGACTTCTGGGCGCCGGAGTCCACGATGATGTTCCCCGGCATCAAGGAGTTCTTCAAGGAGTACCAGCCGCGGGCCGAGAAGGCCGGCGTCGACCCGCTCGGCTACTACCTGCCCCCGTACTCGTACGCGGTGGGCCAGGTCCTGGCCCAGGCCATCGAGGCCACCAAGGGCCTCGACCAGCCGAAGCTGGCCGACTACATCCGCAGTCACGAGTTCCAGACGATCGTCGGCGCCGTGAAGTTCGGCAAGAACGGCGAGTGGGCCAAGGGCCGCACGCTGATGGTCCAGTACCAGAAGATCCAGGGCTCGAGCGTCGACCAGTTCCGCGGGCCGGGCAAGAAGGTCGTGCTCTACCCCGACGAGTTCAAGTCCGGCACGATCGTTTACCCTTACGCCGCGGCCAAGAACTAGCCCGGCCCGACCCGACCCGGAGAGAGAGGACGACATGATTCGGCAACGCAGCCTGAGGCTCGCCGTGACCCTGACCGCCACGGTGATGACGCTGCTGCTCGCCAGTGGCGCGATGTTCGTGGCCCGGGGCGCCGATCCCATCAAGATCGGCTTCGGCATGGCCTTGACCGGCGGGCTCTCGGCCAACGGCAAGCCGGCGTTGCTGGCCCTGCAGATCTGGAAGGACGACGTCAACAAGAAGGGGGGCCTGCTCGGCCGGCCCGTCGAGCTCGTCTACTACGACGACCAGACCAACCCGGCCACCATCCCGGGCATCTACACCAAGCTGCTCGAGGTCGACAAGGTCGATCTCGTCATCTCCGGCTACGGCACCAACCTCATCGCCCCGCTCCTGCCCATCGCCATGGAGCGCAAGCTGACGCTCATCGGCATGTTCGGCCTGGCCAACAACGAGAAATACCAGTACCCGGGCTACTTCCAGATCCAGCCGGCCGGGCCCGACCCGCAGACCAGCACGGCCATCGGCTTCTTCGAGCTGGCCGTCAGGCAAACCCCCCGGCCGCAGACGGTGGCCATCGTCGGCGCCGACGCCGAATATCCACAGAACGCGCTGGTCGGGGCCCGCGAGCTGATCAAGAAGCTCGGCCTCAAGACCGTCTATGACCGGACCTACCCGCCCAGCACCGTCGACTACACGCCGATCGTCCGGGCGATCAAGGCCACCAACCCCGACATCGTCTTCATCGCGTCGTATCCACCCGACACGGTCGGCATGCTGCGCGCCTCCCACGAGGTCGGCCTGCAGCCCAAGATCATGGGCGGCGGCATGGTGGGGCTGCAGTTCACCAGCGTCATGACGAGCATGGGCCCGATGCTCAACGGCATCGTCAACTACGACTTCTGGGCGCCCGAGCCGACGATGCTGTCGGTCCCCGGCGTGAAGGAGTTCCTGAAGGAGTACCAGGCCCGCGCCGAGAAGGCCGGCGTCGATCCGCTCGGCTACTACCTGCCGCCCTACTCGTACGCGGTCGGGCAGGTGCTCGCCCAGGCGGTGATGGCCACCAAGGGCCTCGACCAGGCGAAGCTGGCCGACTACATGCGCAGCACCGAGTTCGACACGGTCATCGGCAAGGTCAAGTTCGGCAAGAACGGCGAGTGGGCCAAGGGGCGCACGCTCATGGTCCAGTACCAGAAGATCGAGGGCACGGGCATCGACCAGTTCCGCGGGCCCGGCAAGAAGGTCGTGCTCTATCCCGACGAGCTCAAGTCCGGGAGCATCGTCTATCCGTATTCGGCCGCGCTGAAATAACCCCCGGCCCCTTGTTTTCCTGGGACCTGCTGGCGAACGCGGTGGTCGCCGGACTGCTGCTGGGCGGCTTCTATGCCGCCGTGAGCCTGGGCGTCGGGCTCATCTTTGGCCTGCTCGACATCGCCAACATCGCCCAGCCGGCGTTCGTGATCCTCGGCGCCTACGTGGCGTACGTGATGAACAGCTCCTTCGGCTTCGACCCCATCCTCACCGGGCTGCTCTTCACCCCGGTGTTCTACCTGCTCGGCGCCGCCGTCTACCGCGTCTACTACAGCAGCTTCGAGCGGCGCGGTGACGAGTCGCTGCGCGGCCTCGTATTCTTTTTCGGGATCCTCTTCATCATGGAGGTCAGCCTCAGCATGGCCTTCGGCGTCGACTACCGGCTGGTGCAGACGGCGTACACCAGCCGCTCGATCGAGTTCGCCGGCGTCGGCGTCGCCTTCCGCTACCTCGTGCCCTGTGTCGTCGGGGTCGCGATGACCCTGGCGCTCCACCTGTTCCTGGCCCGGACGTTCTACGGCCGGGCCATCATGGCCGTCTCCCAGGACCGCCTGGCCCTGCGCCTGATGGGCGCCAATCCCGTCCAGATCAAGACCATCGCGTTCGGCGTGGGCATCGCGGCGGCCAGCCTGGCCGGCGCCCTGCTGATCAGCATCGCGCCCGTCATCCCGTCGACCGATCGCGACTACATCGGCCGTATGTTCGCCATCACCGTCCTGGGCGGCATGGGTAGCATCGGGGGCACGCTCGTCGCCGCCGTCGTCCTCGGCGTGGCCGAGAGCCTGATGTCGACGTTCTTCGGCCCGTCCTGGTCGCTCGCCGTGTCGTTCGGCATCCTCCTCCTCGCGCTGGCCGTGCGTCCTGCCGGCCTGTTCGGTCGCTGATGCTCCGCGTGGACTTCGGCGACGTCGTGGGGCGGATGCGAGGGCCGCAGACGCGAGCCCCACGGACGCGAGCGCCGCGGGCGCGCCATCACGGCGAGCCGTCGTCGCCGTTGTCGCTCCGGGCTCGGCGAGCGAGCCGCCAACAACTCGAAGAGGCCACGACCCAGCCCCCTCTGGGGGTTGGGGGGCCCGAGCGAGCCGAGCCCGGAGCGAGTTACGGCGACAGGCGAGCCGTGCTGGCGCGCCCGCG
>JBGQLG010000268.1:0-6427 GCA_041499965.1 Methylomirabilia bacterium | reverse complement strand
GGGGGGGCCCCCCCCCCCCCCCGGGCCCCCGGGCCCCCCACCTGCGGGTTTTAGCAGCCCCCCCCGGGGGGGGGGGGGGGGGGCGGGGCCCCCCCCCCACCCCTGCGGCCTTCGCGCTTCGGCCGCCGTCGAGTACACGGTGGCGCAGTACTCGGGGTCACCGCTCGGGCGCGAGCATCGGTATTCTTGGATCCATGAGCCCTGCCTCGACGTCGCGGCTGGTGCCCCATGGGGAGCCGGCGACGTACTTCACGTTCAGTGGGTTGGGGGCGTTGGGGCTGCCGCATGCGACGACGACGCGGCATTTTCCGGGGGTGACGGCGCCGTCGCAGCCGACGACGCCGTTTGACGACGGCGCCCGGGCCGCGCTTCGGGACGCGGGGCTCGATGCGGCTCGGGTGGCGTATGCGCGGCAGGTGCACGGGGCCGAGGTGCTGCGGGCCCCCCCCGGCGGCGGGTGGGCGGGGGCGGGCGACGTGCTGACCACGACCGAGCGCGGCGTGCCGCTGGCGATCTTCACGGCCGATTGCCTGGCGCTGACGCTGTGGGACTCGGTGGCCCACGTGCTGGTCGTCGCGCACGTGGGCTGGCGCGGCACCGTGCGCGGCGCCACGCGGGCGGCCGTGCGGGCGGCCGTCGCCGCCGGCGCGCGGGCCGATCAGCTACACGCGGCGATCGCGCCGTCGATCGGGCCGTGCTGCTACGAGGTGGACGAGCCGGTCCTGCGCGAGTTCGGCGGCGCCTTCGGCCGGCCGGCGCGGGCGTGGTTCACGCCGGGCCGCGAGGGCCACGCCATGCTCGATCTCTGGGCGGCCAACGAGGCGCTGCTGGCCGAGGCCGGCGTCGATCCCGCGCAGATCGAGAACCCCCGCCTGTGCACCGCCTGCCATCCCGACCTGCTCTACTCCTACCGCAAGGGCACCCGCGGCCGGCTGGTGACCGTGGCCGCGCTGCCCTGAGTCCGCGAACCTGCGTGCTAGAATCGCGCATGCCCTCGGACATCGCGGCCAACGTCGAGCGTGTGCGCGAGCGGATCGCGCGCGCCGCCGAGCGCGCGGGCCGGCGGCCGGCGGACGTGCTGCTGATCGGCGTGTCGAAGACCGTCGAGGTCGAGCGCATCCGGGCGGCGGTGGCGGCCGGGGTGACGGCGCTGGGCGAGAACCGGGTGCAGGAAGCCAAGGCGAAGGTCGACGCGCTGGGCCGCCCGGCCGCCTGGCACCTCATCGGTCACCTGCAGACCAACAAGGTCAAGGACGCGCTCGACCTGTTCGACGTCATCCACTCCGTCGACCGCCTGGAGCTGGCCCGCGAGCTCGACCGTCGCGCGGCGGCACGCGGCAAGGTGGTGGACGTGCTGCTGCAGGTGAACGTGGCGGCGGAGGCGAGCAAGGGCGGCGTCGGGCCCGACGCCGTCGGCGAGTCGCTCGACGCCATCGGCAAGCTGGCCCACCTGCGCGTCCGCGGCCTCATGACCATCCCGCCCGAGGCCGAGCGCCCCGACGACGCGCGCCCGTGGTTCCGCCGGCTGCGCGAGCTGGCCGAGCGGCACGGTCTGCCCGAGCTGTCGATGGGCATGAGCGGCGATTTCGAGGTCGCCGTCGAGGAGGGCGCCACGATGGTCCGGGTGGGCACGGCGATCTTCGGCCCCCGGCCGGTCCGGCCCGCGGCGGCAGAGGGCGCATGAGCCTCAAGGGCAAGCGCATCGGCTTCGTCGGCGGGGGCAACATGGGCGAGGCGCTGATCCGCGGCCTGCTCGGCACCAACCAGGTCCCGGCCGAGCTGCTGGCGGCGACCGACGTGCGGGCCGAGCGCACCGCGCAGCTCACCAAGCAGTTCGGGATCACCGCCCACGACGACAACACGCGCCTGGTGCGCGAGGCCGACGTCGTCATCCTGGCCGTGAAGCCCCAGATCATGGCGGCGGTGCTCGGCGAGATCGCCCCCGCGGTCACCGCCCGGCACCTGCTCATCTCGATCGCGGCCGGCGTGTCCACCGCCGCCATCCGCGCCGGGCTCGGCAAGGAGGCGCGCATCATCCGCGTGATGCCGAACACGCCCGCCCTCGTGCTGCAGGGCGCGGCCGCCATCGCCAGGGGCCGGGGCCTGGGGCCCGACGACCTCGCCACCGCCGAGGCGATCTTCGGCGCGGTGGGGCGCGTGGTGATCCTCGACGAGAGTCTGATGGACGCGGTGACCGGGCTGAGCGGCTCGGGTCCCGCGTACGTCGCGATCGTCGTCGAGGCGCTCGCCGACGGCGGCGTCAACATGGGGCTGGACCGCGCCACCGCCATGATGCTCGCCACCCAGACGGTGCTGGGCACCGCGCAGCTCCTGGCCGAGACCGGCATGCACCCGGGCGCGTTGAAGGACATGGTGTCGAGCCCCGGCGGCACGACCATCGCCGGCATCACGGCGCTGGAAGAGGGCGGCCTGCGCACCACGCTCATCCGCGCGGTCGAGCGGGCCACCCAGCGCTCGCGCGAGCTGGGCCGGGGCCCGGCCTGATGAACGTCTCCAGCAACTTCGTCATGGCCTTCGCCAGCCTCGTGAACTACACCCTGCAGGCCTACTTCTGGATCATCATCGCGCGGGCCGTGCTGTCGTGGGTGAATCCCGATCCGTTCAACCCGATCGTGCGCTTCCTCTATCGCGTGACCGAGCCGGTGCTGCGCCCCATCCGCCGCCGGCTGCCCACCATGCAGATGGGCCTCGACCTCTCGCCGATGGTCGTGATCCTGGCGATCTACTTCCTCCAGACCTTCCTGGTGGAGTCGCTGCGGGATCTCGCCTACAGCCTCAAATAGCGAGCCGGAGGGTTCGATGCGCATCTCGCCCAACGACATCCGCCAGCAGCAGTTCACGGTCCGCATGTTTCGCGGCTTCGATCCCCAGGAGGTCGACGCGTTCCTGGAGGACGTGGCCGACGACTACGAGACGCTGCTGAAGGACTCGCAGCTGCTCCGCGAGCAGGTGGCGACCCAGGAGGAGCGCTCGCGCGGCGTGCTGGAGCTCGAGCGCGTGCTGCAGGACACGCTGGTGACGACGCAGCGCCTGGCCGACGACCTCAAGGCGGCGGCCAAGCGCGAGGCCGAGGACATCCGCACGGCCGCCCGCCACGAGGCCGAGCTGATCGTGCGCGAGGCGGAGCTGCGCGGCGACAAGACGCTGGAGACGGCCCGCGCCGAGGAGGCGCGCATCCGCACCGACATCCAGTCGCTCAAGCGCATCCGCCGCCAGCTCGTCGGCGATTTCGCCGCCACGCTGGAGCGCTACCAGCGGCTGCTGGAGGCGGAGGGCGAGACCCCCGAGCTGGAGTGAGCGACGAGCTGTTGCGCGTGCGCGTGCAGCCGCGGGCGGCGCGCAGCGCGATCGTGGGCTGGCGCGCCGACGGCGCGTTGAGCGTGCGGGTGGCCGCGCCCCCCGTCGAGGGGCGGGCCAACGCCGCCCTGGCCGAACTGCTCGCCGACGCCCTCGACCTGCGACCCGCCGCGGTGACGGTCGCGCGGGGCGCCCACGGTCGTGACAAGCTGGTGCGCGTGGCCGGCCTGACGCCCGCCGAGGTCCGGCGACGCATCGGAGGCTCCGGATGCTGACGACGACGATCACGCCCGTCCGCTGGGAGCACGACCGGCTGGTACTCCTCGACCAGCGGCGGCTGCCCGCCCAGGAGCTCGAGCGGGTGTACGGGCGCTGGGAGGACGTGGCCGACGCCATCCGCACGCTGGCCGTGCGGGGCGCCCCGGCCATCGGCGTGGCGGCGGCGTTCGGCGTCGTGCTGGCCGCCCGGTCCAGCGGGGCGACGACGTACGACGCGCTGAGGGCCGACCTCGAGGCGGCGGTGAAAGGGCTGGCCGGCACGCGCCCCACGGCCGTCAATCTCTTCTGGGCGCTCGACCGCATGCGCCGCACCGCCGAGTCCCTGCGCGGCCGTCCGCTCGACGAGGTACGCCGGCGACTGCTGAGCGAGGCGCAGGCCATCCTGGACGAGGATCTTGCGGCCAACCACGCGCTGGGCGAGCACGGGGCGACGCTGGTGCCGCCGAAGGCGCGCATCCTCACCCACTGCAACGCCGGCGCGCTGGCCACCGCCGGGTACGGCACCGCGCTCGGCATCGTGCGCTCCGCCCACGCCCAGGGCAAGGTGGCGCTGCTGTGGGTGGACGAGACGCGCCCCGTCATGCAGGGCTCGCGGCTGACCGCCTGGGAGTGCGTGCGCGACGGCATCCCGCACCGGCTCATCGCCGACGTCGTCGCCGCCTCGCTCATGGGCCGCGGCCAGGTCGATCTCGTGGTGACCGGCGCCGACCGCATCGCCGCCAACGGCGACACCGCGAACAAGATCGGCACCTACGGGCTGGCGGTGCTGGCCCGGCATCACGGCGTGCCGTTCTACATCGCCGCGCCGTTTTCGACGATCGATCCCGCGCTGCCCTCGGGCGTGCAGATCCCGATCGAGGAGCGCGACGCGGCGGAGGTTCGCCACGTCGCCGGCCACGCCACCGCGCCCGAGACCTCGCCCGTCTTCAACCCGGCCTTCGACGTGACGCCGGCCGAGCTGATCTCGGCCATCGTCACCGAGCGGGGAGTGTTCCGGCCGCCCTACCGGTTCTGACCGGGGTCGCCTCACCGCGCGCGCCCGGCCGGCCGTCGGTACAATGGCCGCGTGGCGTTCATCGCGCGGCGGTTCCACGACGAGACTGCACACACGCCGTACTCCGTGCGGACGAGCGGACACGCGCTCGACTGGGACAACAAGCCGTTCCCGTTCAAGATCTACACCGACGTGCCGGCGATGGCACTGTCGCGCGACATCGACGTGCTGGCGGTGCCGACCCTCGCGGCGCTGGCGACGCCGGCCCCGCCGGCCGTGCGTCTGACGCTCGGTGCCCTGACCGCGCTGCTCTACTACACGGCCGGGGTGACGAAGAAGAAGACGTACCCGGGCGGCGGCGAGGTGCTGTTCCGCGCGGCGGCGTCCACCGGCGCGCTCTACCAGACCGAGGTCTACGTGGTCGCCGGCGACGTCGACGGCCTGGCGGCGGGCCTCTATCACTTCTGCCCGGGTGACTTCACGCTGCGGCGGCTGCGCGAGGGAGACGTGCGCGGCGCGCTGGCCGCCGCGGCGGCCGATCCTGCGCTCGCGCGCCGGGCGGCCACGCTCGTGCTGAGCGCGATCTACTGGCGCAACACGTGGAAGTACCAGGCGCGCGGCTTCCGGCATCTCTTCTGGGACTCGGGCACCATGCTCGCCAACGCGCTCGCCGTCGGGGACGCGCTCGGCCTGGCCCCGTCGCTCCTGACCGGCTTCGTCGACGACGACGTCAACCGGCTGCTCGGCCTCGATGCCGAGCACGAGGCATCGCTGGAGCTGCTGGCGCTCGGCCCCGACGGCGCGCCGGCACCCGCCGCGAGCGAGCTTCCCGCGCTCGCGTACGACGTGATGCCGCTGTCCCAGGAGGCGGTCGACTACCCGGCACTCCGCGAGATGCAGCGCGTCTCCAGCCTCGCCACCGCCGCCGAGGTAGCGGCGTGGCGACGGGTGAGCGCGCCGCCGGGGCGCAAGCCGGGCGGCCCGCTGACCGCGCTGCCGCCGCCGGGTCTGGACGGCCGTCCACTCGGCGAGGCCATCCAGCGCCGCGGCTCCACGCGCCAGTTCGGCCACGCGGCACTGTCCGCGCAGGAGCTGGCAAACGCGCTGTGGGCGGCGACGCTGCCGGTGCCGGCCGACGTGCCCGGCGGCCTCGTCGACCTCTACGTGATCGTCAACGCCGTGGACGGGGTCGCCCCGGGCGCGTACGCGTATTGGCCGGGACGCGGTCTGGAGACGATCCGCCAGGGGGAGTTCCGCCGCGAGGCGGCATATCTCACCCTCGAGCAGGCGCTCGGCGGCGACGCGGCGGCGACGATCTTCTTCCTGGCGCCGCTGGACGCGCTGCTGGCCGCCTGGGGCGAGCGCGGATATCGCCTGGCGAATCTGGAGGCGGGGATCGCCGGCGGCCGCGCGTACCTCGCGGCGTACGGCGCGGGCTTCGGCGCCAGCGGGCTCACGTTCTACGACGCCGACGTCGTGCGCTTCTTCTCGCCGCACGCGGCGGGACGCGACGCGATCTTCGTCACCGCGCTCGGTCGCGGGGGATCGGCGCAAAGTGGCGTGCTACTATCGAACGCGATTCAAGCTCCGCCGAGGAGGTCGTGAGGCGATGAAGAAGTACCAGTTGATGGCGCCCGGACCCACGCCCGTGCCGAGCGAGGTCCTGCTCGCCATGGCGCAGCCGATCCTCCACCATCGCACGCCGGAGTACGAGGCGCTGTTCGTGGAGGTGCGCGCCGGGCTCAAGCGGCTCGTGCAGACGTCGCAGGAGGTCATCCCGCTGGCCTGCTCCGGCACCGGGGCGATGGAAGCCGCGCTCGTGAGCACGCTGTCGCC
>JBGQLG010000267.1:0-6429 GCA_041499965.1 Methylomirabilia bacterium | reverse complement strand
TGGTGCGGGAACGCTGGCCGCTGGTGGCGGGCGTCGCCGCGCACGTCGCCAACGTGCGTGTGCGCAACGTCGGCACCGTCGGCGGCAACCTCGCGTTCGCCGATCCGCACAGCGACCTGGCCACGCTGTTCCTGCTCTTCGACGCCACGGTGCGCCTGGCGTCGGCCGCCGGGCCGCGGGAGGTGGCGCTGACCGACTTCGTGCGTGGCCCCTACGAGACGGTGCGCCGGGCCGACGAGCTGCTGGCCGGCGTGCGCCTGACGCCCTGGCCGGCCGGCACCACGGGCGTGTACGCCAAGTTCGGCCCGCAGGAGCGGCCGTCGCTCGGGCTCGCCCTGGCGCTGACCATCGAGAGCGACCGCGTGAGCCGTGCGCGCCTGGCGGTGGGTTGCGTGAGCCCGCGGCCGCATCGCGTGGAAGCGGCGGAGCGCGCGCTGGTCGGGCGGCCGCTCGACACGGTGGGACGCGTCGCCGACGAGATCGGTGCCCTCGCGGCCGCGGCCAGCGATCCCGTGAGCGACCTGCACGGTGGCGCCGACTACAAGCGCGAGCTGGTCCGCGTCTTCACGCGGCGCGCGCTCGGGGCAGTGATCGCGCGCGCCGAGAGCCGCCCGCTCGAGGCCCGGTATCCCCATGCCATCCTCGTTTGACGTCACGCTGCGGGTGAACGGGCGGCCGGAGGCGCTCACGCTGCCCGCCGAGGCCCTGCTGCTCGACGTGCTGCGCGACCGGCTCGGGCTCAAAGGCGCCAAGCGCTCGTGCGACGCCCAGGTGTGCGGCGCCTGCACGGTGCTGGTGGACGGCGCCGCCGTGAGCTCGTGCACGTATCTCGCCGTGGAGGCCGACGGGCGCGAGGTACGGACCGTCGAGGGCCTCGAACAGGAGGGGCGCCTGGCTCCCCTGCAGCACGCGTTCGCCGCGCGCGGCGCCGTGCAGTGCGGCTTCTGCACGGCCGGCATGCTGATGACGGCGCAGGCGCTGGCCGCCGAGGAGCCGGCGCCGACGCGCGCGTCGATCCTGCACTACCTGCGCGGCAGCCTGTGCCGCTGCACCGGCTACCAGAAGATCGTCGACGCCATCGCCGCCGGCGCGCCGGCGACGGAGCGGCCGGCGGCCGCGGCCGGCGCGCTGCGCGTGGTCGGTCGCTCGGTGGAGCGCAGCGACGCGCGCGACAAGGTCACCGGGCGCGCGCGCTACGTGACCGACCTGGAGCTGCCGGGGATGGCCCACGCCGCGCTCCTTCGGTCGCCCTACGCGCACGCGCGGATCGTGCGGATCGATACGCGCGCGGCCCGCGCCGTGCCCGGCGTCTACGCGGTGCTCACCGGCGCCGACCTGACCTGGTGCGATCCCTACTACGGTCCCGCCTTCCGCGACCGGCCCGTGCTCGCCATCGACGTGGTGCGCTTCGAGGGCGAGCCGGTGGTCGCGGCGGCGGCCGTGGATGCGGCGACGGCCGCCCGTGCGCTGGACCTGGTGGAGGTCGAGTATGACGAGCTGCCGGCGGTGACCACGCTGGCGGAGGCGCTGGGGCCGGGTGCGCCGCTCGTCCACACGGCCGAGCCGCTGTCCGGCCACTTCGCCGATCTGTCGAGCCTGCGCCCGCGGCCCGGCACCAACGTCTGCCACCAGTTCGCCTACGCCCGGGGCGACGTCGAGCGCGCGCTGGCCGAGGCGGACGTGGTCGTCGAGGACGCGTTCGCGTTCCCGCGTGTGCAGCACGTCGCGCTGGAGCCCCACGCGGCGGTCGCCGTCTGGGACGACGCCGACAGCCTCACGGTGTGGGCCTCGACCCAGAACCCGTTCTCGGTGCGCGTCGAGCTGGCCAAGATGTTCGGCGCGCCGCTCGGCCACATCCGCATCGTGGTGCCGCTGGTCGGCGGCGGCTTCGGCAGCAAGACGTACGCAAAGCTGGAGCCCATCGCCGCCGTGCTCGCGCGCGTGGTCCGCCGCCCGGTCAAGCTGGCGATCTCCGTGGAGGAGGCGTTTCGTACCGTACGCCGCTGCGATGCCCGCTCGTCCGTGCGCCTGGGCTTCCGCCGCGACGGGACGCTGGTGGCCGTCGACTGCCACGCCGACTTCGACGTGGGCGCCTACGCGGACATCGGTCCGCGCATCATCCAGAAGGGGACGTACACCGCCACCGGGCCCTATCGCGTCGCGCACGTGCGGCTGGCCAGCGCCGCCGTGTACACGAACACGACGCCGGGCGGCGCCTTCCGCGGCTTCGGCGTGCCGCAGCTGGCGTGGGCGGTGGAGTCGCTGATGGACGAGGCCGCGCGGCGGCTCGACCGCGACCCGGTGGAGCTGCGCGGCCAGAACCTGCTCGCCCACGGCGAGGAGTTCGCGCCCGGCGACACGCCGATCGACGGCAAGTTCGAGGAGAGCCTGTCACGCGCCGCCGAGGCCATCGGCTGGAGGCAGCCGCTCGCGGCCGGCCGCGGGCGGGGCGTGGCCATGATGCTCAAGGCCAGCATCGCGCCCTCGGTGTCGGAGGCGATCGTGCGGCTGCATGCCGACGCCAGCGTGACCGTGCTGGCCAGCACCGTCGAGCTGGGCCAGGGCGCGCGCACCGTCATGGCGCAGATCGCCGCCGAGGTGCTGGCGGTGCCGATCGAGCGCGTGACGGTCCTGCTGCCCGACACCAGCGTGACCCCGTACGACCAGACGACCAGCTCCAGCCGGTCCACGACCATGGTCGGGAAGGCCGTGCAGCTTGCCGCAGGCGACGTCGCCGAGCAGCTCGTGCGGATCGCCGCCAAGGTGCTCGACACGCCCGGGGCGGCGCTGAGCATCGACGAGGGCACCGTCGGGCACGGCGAGCGGCGGCTCGCGTACGATGCGCTGCTGCGGGCCCACTTCGGCATGGCCGGCGGCGAGCTGATCGGGCGCGGCGTGGTGGCGCCGGGGCCGAGTGCGGCGCCGCTCGGTGGCAGCACGCCGTTCTGGGAGACCGCGGTCGGCGCCGCCGAGGTCACGCTGGATGTCGAGACGGGCGCGGTCACCGTGGAGGACTACGTCTCGGTGGCGGATGTCGGACGGTGCATCAACCCGCTGTCCTGCGAGACGCAGGACGAGGGCGCCGTGGTGCAGGGCCTCGGTCACACGCTGTTCGAGGAGATGGTCTACGACGGCGGCCAGCTTCTGAACGGCACGCTGCTGGACTATCGCCTGCCGCGCGCCGACGACGTGGCCGGGCGGCTCCGCTGCTTTTTCGTCGAGAACGCGGATGGGCCGGGGCCGTTCGGCGCCAAGGGGGCCGGCGAGGGTAGCCTGGTGCCGGTGAGCCCGGCCGTCGGCAATGCGCTGGCGCGCCTGACCGGGATCCGCTTCCGCGAGCTGCCGCTCACGCCGGAGCGCGTGTGGCGCGCGCTGCGAGAACGCGACGCGTAGTCTCGATCAGAAGATAGATCGAGGGAGTCCGAGATTGAGAGCGGATCAAGCCCTCACTTTCGGTGCCCTGCCCGGTAGGCGGCGATCGCTTTCTCGAGGTCCGCGTACTCCTCACACGGGATCAGGCAGATTTCCTTCAATGCCGCGAGATGCTCGGCGGCCTTCGCGGGGTTGTTCACCATCAAGTACGCTTCGCCGATGTACTCGTGGGCTCCGCGATGCCGGGGGTGTAGGCGCAGGGCGATTTCATAGTGTCTGAACGCTTCGTCGAACCGGCCGATGTGCCGATACGCGTAGCCGAGCAGGTTTTCAAGATCCGGGTTGCGGTCATCCTGCACCTCGGCCTTGGTCAGCAACTCGACGGCCTTCCTCCAGTCCTTCGCTTCCACGGCCTTCCTGCCCAGCGTGTACTCGGCACCAACGCTCACTCCGTCCGGCGTCTCTTCGCCGGGGTCTGCCCACACCCCAGATGCCCCAAGGACAGAAAGAGCGAGAACCACAGGCGCCAGCGCGATGACGGCGTGGTGCAGGAGGTCGTCCCTCTTCAAGCCTCTCTCGCCGACGATCGCCGGCGCGTCATGGACGGGCGAGAAGAAATGCCTTGGCTTCCTGGACCTCGACCCGCTCCGGGTCGGCGTTCCTGGCGAGCGCGGCGAGTTTCTCGAAATACTTGCGCGCCGTGGCGGAGTCGCCGGCGGCTTTCGCCGCCCTCGCCGCACTGTAAAACCCCCGCAGCCGGTTCGGCGCCGCGTGCAGCGACGCCTCGTACGCCTGCAAGGCCAGAGCCGGCTGGCTGGTCTCGAGCAGCAGATCGCCTAGCATCTCGCGCATCGGGTAGAGCCGATTCTCCATCGAAACGTGCTTCTCGGTCGAGTCTTCGAGGTCGGCCGCTGCCCGCATGAGCTTCAGAGCCTCGTCGTTCCGTCCTTCCGCGCGCGCCTGCCAGCCACTCGCCGCCAGGACCAGGGCGTGAACCTGCTCGCTCCAGTAGCTGTTCTCCGCCGCCTTGCTCAGCGCCTGCAGGTGCGCGATTTCCTCTTTCGCCATATCCAGCTTGCCGAGCTTCGCGGCACCGACCGCGCGGACAAAGCGGGGCATCGCCTGGGCGTAGGCATAGGCGTCCGTGCGAACCGGAAGCGTGAGCGCCTCGGACCATGCCGCGCGTTCCAGCACAAAGCGGGAGGCCGGAGCGGCCTGTCCCGTGTCTCGTCCGTAGGTCCGGCCTCCGCTGAACTTTGTGATCGGCGCGAGCTCGTCGATCACGCGTCTGGCCTCACGATTCTGGCCGAGCTGCAGATACGCGTAGGCCATGAAATCCTGCGCGTGCGGCTCCTGCGAGAACGTCGTCCCGGGAGCATTCCTGGCCGCGTACTCGCGCGAGGCTTTCACCGCGGCCTGGTTCGAGCGTATCGAGTCTTCCCATCGCCCGAGGATCGAATAGATGTGGGAGGGCATGTGCTGGGCGTGCGGCGCCGAGGGAGCGACCTTGGCATACTTGTCAGCGGCGCTCACACCCCGGGGCGCCAGCGGCTCGAAGTCGTAGGCGTGAATGATGTAGTGCGCCAGTCCCGGATGATCGGGCTGGACCCGATCGATCGATTCCAAGATGGCGCCCGCCTTGATTTGCCTCGCGTACGTCTTGTCACCGTGGTCGACGGCTTCCAGCAAGGCGAGCGCGTAGAAGATCGCCGCTTCCTTGTCGTCGGGATACCTGCGGGCCAGTCGCTCCATCGCCTGTTCATAGCGCTCGCTGCGCGTCGTCGTTGGAACGGTGTCGTAACCCGCGTATGCCTGTTCCAGCGCGGTGAGCCAGTCGCCCTCGCGCTCGGTCTTGGCGAGCGCCTTCCCTTTCTGAACGGCGTCGAGCCCACGCTTGAGATTCTCGGTGGCCCACGGCGGAACGAGTGGATTGGGCCGCTGGCCGATCGCGAGCCCCCAGTAGGCCATCGCGCAGTCCGGGTCGGCGGCGATGATCGCCTCGAACGCCTTGACATGCTCCGGGTAGAAGAACGAGTGCAGCATCGCGACGGCCCGCTCGAACTGCTCCTGGACGCCGGACCGGCACGAGATCGGGAAATGCACGGCGCCGTACCGGCCCGGTCCACTCTGCGCCGGCTGCGCCGCCGCTTCCGGGGAGGCCCACAGCAGCTGCGCCGAGCACACGGCGACCATCGCGATGAAGACGAATGCGCTCCTCATGAGCTCCCCCTTGATGTGGTCATCTGACCGGGCTGCGCATAGCATCATCACGCCGCCGACAAATGCTGGCCGAGCACGGCGGCGATTCTCCGCCAGCCGTCGATTCTGCGCAACGTGATTTCCCCGCTGGCCACGGCCATTCCCTCGCGCCAGCGACGGTGAAGAGGGTGGCGCGGGGCACAATCCCGCTTGACCACCTGCCGCAAGCTGCCTACGCTCACGCGCATCAGAAGAGTCTCCGCGAATCGAGAGCGGACACGGGGATCAGGAGGACACCATGAGGCGAGAGAACATCCAGCCGGAGGCGCTGGCCAGGCGCGTGGTCGGCGGGCACACCCTCTACTCCCACGTCGTGGTGATCGAGGCGAGGAAGACCATCTTCGTCTCCGGCCAGCTCGCGCGGGACGGCCAGGGCGAGGTCGTGGGCAAGGGCGACATGCGGGCCCAGATCCGCCAGACCGGTGAGAACATCAAGGCCGCGCTGGCCGCGGCCGGGGCCACGCTGAACGACATCGTCAAGACCAACACCTACGTCACGAACATCGAGGAGTTCTTCAAGCACACCGACGTCCGCATGGAGTACTTCGGCGCCATGCCGACCAGCACGACCATCGAGGTGAGCAAGCTCGCCCACCCCGACCTGATGGTCGAGATCGAGGTGATCGCGGTGAAGGATTGACGGCGAGTGTCCCGAGTCAGACATTCGTCGACGTGACAGGGCGCGGCGCCGGCCCCCGGCGTGGGCGGCGGGGTGACAGGGGCTCCTGAGGTTCCGCGTGAGACGACCCGCGTCGCGAAGGCGCGGTCGGAGCCTGGTCCTACGTGTGGCGTTACACG
>JBGQLG010000266.1:0-6456 GCA_041499965.1 Methylomirabilia bacterium | reverse complement strand
GGCCGTGATCCACCAGACGGCGTAGCCGAGCGCGGCGGCGGCCAGGTGGGCCGACATCGTCGACGCGGCCACCGACTGCAGCAGGATGCGCTCGGCGTTCTGCTGGTAGAGCCGGTCGAGGTCGGAGCCGTCGTTGAGCACCGGGAAGGCGCGCACGAAGCGGAAGTCCGCCGCGACGACGATCAGGCCGGGGGCGGTCTTCACGCCGTGGTAGTTCGGAGTGGGAAAGCCCATGCGCAGCTTCGCGCGGTGCTGCTGCTCGTCGACGAAGCACTGGCCGATCGTCTGCTTCACCGCCGGGTCGGTCACGATCACGTAGTGCCAGGGCTGGGCGTTGGCGCCGGAGGGCGCGTGGCGCGCCGATTCCAGGATCAGCTCGAAGTGCTCGCGGGGGACGTCGAACGGCGCGAACGCGCGATTCGTCATCCGGTGGCGCACGACGTCCATGAGCGCCTCGTAGCGCTCGGCCGCGACCGGGCTCACCGGCGGGCCCGGCCCACCCTCACCGGCTCTCGTCCTGCCAGAGGCCGAGCGCCTGCAGCACCGGCTCGTCGTTGAACTGGAACAGGCAGGCGGGGCCGTCGCCGCGCTGCTCGTGCTCCAGCCAGTGCCAGGGCGGCGCCACGAACGTGTCGCCCGCCGCCCACGCCAGCACGTGCTCGCCGACGCGACTCTGACCGCGCCCCTCGATCACGTGGAAGATGCGGCTGGTGGTGCGACGGTCGCCGCGGGTGCGCTCGCCCGGGCGCAGCCACTGGGCCTCGGCCCCCATCGTCGGCAGCGGCGCGCGGCCGGAGGTGGGGTCGACGTAGCGCAGCGTCACCGGCGTGGTGGGCGCGGCGGCGGCGGCCAGGCGCTCGAGCGCGGCCCGCACGGTCCGCCACGGCCAGCGCACCTGCGGATAGCCGGTGGCCGGATAGCGCGAGGCGCGCGGCACCAAGCCGGCCGCGGTGAACTCGTCGGCCGACGGGTCGGTCGCCGTCACCGGCGGCTGGGCCGGGCGCATCTTGGACGCCCAGGCGGCGTCCAGGCTGCGCACCAGCGGGATGTCGAGCCCGTCGAGCCAGATGACCGGCTCGGCGCCCTCGTGGCCGTGATCGTGCCAGCGCATGGGCGGCGTGATGATGAGGTCGCCGGCCTCCATCGGGCACTTCACGCCCTCGACGGTCGTGTAGGCGCCTTGGCCTTCGACCACCAGGCGCAGGGCGGCCGGCGTGTGGTGATGGCTCGGCGCCATCTCGCCCGGCAGGATGATCTGGAAGCCCGCGAACAGGGTCGAGGTGATCGCGTAGGCGCCGCCCAGCCCCGGGTTGCGCAGCACGAGCACGCGGCGCTCGGCCTGCTCCATCGGCACCAGCCGGGCGGCGTCGAGCAGGCGGGGCCGCACCTGGGGCCACCGCCACACGTGCGGGATGGCGGCGGTCGCGCGCTCGTGGGGCAGGAGCGCGTGCAGCGCCGTCCACAGCGGCGCCAGGGAGACCGCGTCGAGCGCGTCGGAAAAGGCCGCGGGCAGGCTCGGATCGCGAGTGGTGAGCGTCGTCATGTCTCCCTCGTGAAGGACGGCGAACGTCGCGCGATCATACCACCACGACCATCAGCGCCGCCGGCACCACCTCGACCTCGACGGGGGTGAATCCCGCGGCCTCGCCGTCGAGCTGCACCGGCACCGGCGTGGCGCTCGTCAGCGTGAGCCGCCGCGCCCGCCCCGCCCGCACGTGGGAGAGCCGGGCGTGGCGCCTGCGCACCACCGCCCACGCATAGCGCGCCAGGGCCGTGCGCCCGCCCCGCTCGAACGTGAGCCAGTCGAGCAGCCCGTCGTCCGCTCGGGCGGCGGGACAGAGCCGCAGGGTCATGGCGTAGTCGGGGAGGTTGCCGATCATGCAGTAGACGCCGGACACGGTCGCACCGTCGGCCGTCACCGACAGCGGCGCGTGGGGGTATCCCCAGAACGCGGCGCCGACAGGTCCCAGGTAGTGCGCACGACCCACCTGGCGAGGGATACCGCCGCCGGCCCGCAGCCCGGCAATGCGGTGGATGACGTCCGCGTCGAAGCCGGCGCTCAGCATCAAGCCGAACCGCCGCGTGCCCGTCGAGGTGCGCGCGCGGCCGAGGTCGAGGCGCTGGCGGGTGCCCACCCCGATGGCCCGGGCCAGGCGGGCCGGCGCCACGTTGAAGCCGAGCGCGCGGGCGAAGAGATTCTCGTTGCCGGTCGGCAGCACGGCCAGCGGCACGTCGGAGGTCAGCTCGTTGATCACCGCGGCCACCGTGCCGTCGCCGCCCGCCGCCACCACGCACCGGACGTCGGCCATCACGCCCGGATCACCGAGGAGCGCCGCCCGCTCGGCGGCGTCCCACACCACCTGCACGGCCGCACCGGTGGCCTCCAGCGCGACGACCAGCGCCTCCACGCGGGCCCGCGGCCGCGCCGCCCCCCGATACGGATTGGCGGCGACGACGATCACGCGACGGCCTCGATCCGGTGCGATACTAGGCGGCCGGAGGGCGGGCGATGCACTTCGAGGTCGAGGTCTATCGTAACGAGACGGGCGACTGGGTGGCGACGGCCGTGGAGCACGCGGTCACGGTCAACGGCCGGACCGAGCAGGAGGCGCTGAGCCGGCTGCTGGACGCGCTCAACCGGCACTTCAAGCACAAGCCGCAGGGCTCCGGGCACGCCTGATGATAATCCGTCCGGGATAGCCGTGACGCCGAACCCGTTCGACGAGGCCACCGCCTACGAGGTGCTGGCCGCCGTGGCCCAGCGCCACTCCACCCGCGAGGCGATCGTCTTCGGCGCCGAGCGCATCACCTTCGCCGATCTTCGGGCGCGCGTCGACGCCTTCGCCGCCGGCCTCACCGGCCTCGGCCTAGGCCGCGGCGACGCGCTGGCGATCTGGCTCCCCAACCGTCCGTTGTGGTTCGTCGCCCAGTACGCTGCCGCCCGCCTCGGCATCGTCGTCGTCGCCCTCAACCCCCGCTACCGCGCCCACGAACTCACCTACATCCTCACCCAATCCAACGCCACCACCCTCCTCCTGACGGACCACCTCGGCCCCATCGACTACTTCGAAACCCTCCACGAGGTGATCCCGGATCTAGCCGACGCCATCCCCGGGGAGCTCAACAGCCCCAGGGTGCCAAAGCTCCGCCGCGTGATCGTCGACGCCGACGATCCATATCCCGGATGCCTACGCGTGTCCGACGTGTACAGCATTGTGCAGACCGCCGGCGGAGGCATGGCGGTGGGCGGAGGCGGGGGGGCTTCCAGAGCGAATGCTTCACTGAGCGAAGAAGCCCCCCCGCGTCCGCCCACCGCCATGCCGGCGCCGGATGACCTCTTCACGCTGCTGTACACGTCCGGGACCACGTCGTTTCCCAAGGGCGCCATGATCTCGCACCGCAACTGCGTGCCGCACGGCTGGAACACCGGGGCTGCGCTCAGGCTCACGCCCGAGGACCGCGTGCTGCACGCGCTGCCGGCGCCGGGCACGTGGGGTGGCCTCAACGTGCCGCTGTCGACGTGGAGCCACGGCGCCTGCCTCGTCCTGATGGAGGCGTGGGACCCGCTGCGCGCGCTGGTGCTCATCGAGCGCGAGCGGTGCACGGTGTTCAACGCGGTCGACACGATGCTCAAGCCGCTGTTCGAGCATCCGGACTTCGACCGCTACGATCACTCCTCGCTGCGCACGGGCGCCTTCGCGTCGGTCGGCGGCGGCGGGCCTGCCATGCTGGAGACGGTCGTCAAGCGCCTGGGCGTGCCGCTGGCCTTCCAGCCGTACGGCATGACCGAGGTGAACGCGATGGCGCTCCTCCACGACCTCGACGAGCCGCTCGAGCTGCGCCTGCAGCCCGGTATCGTGCCGGCGCCCGGGCTGCAGGCGCGCGTCGTCCATCCCGACACCGGTCGTCCGTGCGAGGCGGGCCAGGAGGGCGAGCTACAGTTCCGCGGCACCCTGGTGACGCGCGGCTATCACGACAAGCCGGAGGAGACGCGCGCCGCGTTCACCGAGGACGGCTGGTTCCGCACCGGCGACCTCGCCGTGCAGGACGGCCACGGCCACACGATCTTCATGGGCCGTCTCAAGGAGACGCTGCGCATCAGCCACTTCATGGTGGCACCCGGCGAGATCGAGGCCTTCTTGCAGACGCACCCGGACGTCGAGCAGGCGTTCGTCGTCGGCGTGCCGGATCCCGAGCTGAACGAGGCCCCGGTGGCCTACGTGATCGCCAGGCCGCAGACGCAGCCGACCGAGGCGGAGCTGCGCGCGTTCTGCCGGGGCAAGATCGCCTCCTACAAGATTCCCAGGCGCATCCGCTTCGTCAGCGACGTGCCGCGCACGCCGGGACCGCACGGCGACAAGGTGCAGCGGGGCAAGCTGCGCGAGCAGGCGATCAAGGAGTCGACGCCATGACGCTGCGAACCCCGCTGTGCGACGTGCTCGGCATCGAGGTGCCGATTCTGCAATCGGGCATGGGCGGCGTGGCCGGTCCGGAGCTGGTCGCGGAGGTCAGCAAAGCCGGCGGCCTCGGCATCCTGGCTGGGCTGGAGCTCTCACCGGACAAGATCCGCGAGGGCATCCGCGCCGTGCGGCGCCTGACCGACCGTCCCTTCGGCGTGAACCTGTGGCTGCACACCGAGATGCGGCCGCCGCTGGACATGACCACGATTCCCGAGGGCCAGGTGCGCGCCGTGCAGGATGTCCTCAACGGCTTCCGGCAGCGCCTGGGACTGCCGACGACGCAGGCGCGGCCGGCCAGCCTGCCCGACGTGATCGACGCGGGCATCGAGGTGATCCTCGAGGAGCGCGTCCCCGTCTTCTCGATCGCCCTCGGCGATCCGGGTGCCGACCTGGTGCGCCGCTGTCACGCGCGCGGCACGAAGGTCATCGCCATGATCGGCAGCGTGGACGACGCGCGCACCGTGGCGGCCGGCGGCGTGGATGCGCTCGTGGCCCAGGGCACCGAGGCCGGCGGTCACCGCTCGAGCTGGGTCAGGAAGCCCTCGCGCGACGACGGCGCGATCTCGACGATCGCTCTCATCCCCCAGGTGGTCGACGCCGTGCGCATCCCGGTGATCGCCGCCGGGGGCATCGCCGACGGCCGTGGCCTCGTCGCCGCGCTGGCGCTGGGCGCGCAGGGCGTCATGCTCGGCACGCGCTTCGTCGCGACGCGGGAGTCGGCGGTGCCGGAGTTCAGGAAGAAGGCCGTGCTGGAGGCCGAGAGCGACGCGACGACGATCACCCAGTCGGTCACCGGGCTGTGGGCCCGCTACCTGCGCAACACGTTCGTCGCCGACTACGACGCCTCCGGCGCCCCGGTGCTCCCCGCGCTCGTCCAGTCCCACGCCGCCGGCGACATCTTCAGGGACGCCGCGCGTCGTCAGGATCCAGGATGGCTGCCGATGGCCACCGGGCAGAGCGCCGGCCTCATCCGCGACGTGCCCGGCGCCGGCGAGGTGGTGGCCTCGATCGTGCGCGAGGCCCGCGCGGTGCTGGACGTGCTCGCTCGGGTGCCGCGTTAGGGGGCGGCGATCACCGGCGCTCCGTTGCCCTTGACGGTGCCATGCCCGCGATACCGGTCGCCGACCACGCTGCGGAACAGCCGGGCGAGATGCGCTACAGTTACTCGGCCGTGTGATTGCCGGCCCGGAGGCTATGACCTATGCGTCGATTGTCTGCTGCGGTCGTGGTGCTCATCGCCATCCAAGGCTGTGCAACACTGGGCCCTCAGACCTCTGGCGTCGATGAGCCGATCGAATGGCGGGCCTTGGATCTCAAGCTTGATCGCAAGGACCAGAGCAGCCCCTGGGTCTACTCCTTCACCCTGGAACTCCGCAACACGCTGACTCGACGAATCACCTTCACCGAGATGGAGCGCAAGCTCTATCAGCCGGGCACGGGCTCAAACGTTGCGACGTTCAAGGGCCAGTGGGTCGTTCCCGCGGGGCTCACGCTTCGTCTGCCGATGTCGTCATCGCTTCGGTGTGCCAGTCTCGCAGGAAACTGCTCCGGGACCCATATGCCGATCCCGCTGTGGAAGATCACGTTCACCGGGACCGATGACTCCGGCCAGAGCGTGCGGGTTGTGATCGATCTCAGGTTGCCAGCAGACCCCCCGAGCTCGTGAAGCCGGGATGATCGGTCCTGTGGGCGTCGCCGTCGGTCCGCGCCGGCACCCCACCGTCGTCGTCGTCGGCCTCGTCTGGTTCTTCATCGCAACCGTGGCCGGATTCGTCCGCACGCTACCGCCATCGGCACCACCCGTTGTGGTGTTCGGGCTGACGGCGTTCGTCCTCGCCGCCGCGTGGTTCCTTCGGGTGTTCAGAGCATGGCTCGCAGCGATCGACGCGCGGTGGCTCGTAGGCCTCCACCTCACCCGGTTCGTCGGGGCCTACTTCCTCTACCTCTACGCGCGCGGCGAGCTGCCGTACGCGTTCGCCGTGCCGGGCGGGCTGGG
>JBGQLG010000265.1:0-6564 GCA_041499965.1 Methylomirabilia bacterium | reverse complement strand
GGGCGTCGCGACGGGCAAGCTCGGCGTGGCGAACGAGGCGGGCAGCGCGCTGAGCGCGGGCACCTTCACGGTGGCACCGCGCATCGCGCAGATTCCGGCCGCGGACCTGCCGGGGGCGGCGGTGACGATCACGGGCACGAGTCTCGGCAACGCCACCGCGGTGCGCTTCGGGGGCGTCGCCTCGGCGTTCACCGTGGACGGCCCGACCCAGGTCACCTCGACGGTGCCGTCGAGCGCGGTCAGCGGCAAGATCACGGTGACGAGCCCGGGGGGAACGGCGAGCAGCCCGACCGACTTCACCGTGATCCGCCCGCCCGTCGTCTCGGCGCTCACGCCGACGTCCGCTCAGGTGGGCGCGCTGGTCACTCTCAGCGGGACGAACCTGGGCAGCGTCACCGCGGTCGGCTTCGGCAACGTCAGCGCGACCAGCATCACGGTGCTGTCCGCCTCGTCGATCCGCGTCGCCGTGCCCGCGGGCGCCACGACCGGACGCCTCACCGTGACCAATCCGGCCGGCAGCGCCCAGAGCGCGGGGACCTTCGTGCTGATGCCGCGCCTCACCGGATTCGGCACGCCCTCCGGCTCGGACGATGACGCCGTCACGCTCGTCGGCACGGGCCTCACGGGCGCCACCGTCGTGAAGTTTGGCACGGTGAGCGCCGCCTTCACCGTCGTGTCGGACACCGAGATCACAGCGATCATCCCGGCGGCGGCGGTGACCGGGCGCGTCTCGGTCACCACGCCCGGCGGCACCACGCTCAGCCCGACCGACTTCGTCATCACCGCGCCCGCCCCGTCCTGAGCCCGGCCGCCGGCCAGTCTCGCGCCGTGAGGCGCGCGGTCAGGGCGCCGTCGTCGCCCGCCGGGCGACGGCGCCGGCCGCGTGCAGCAACACCTCCGGCGTGTCGGGATTGATCGAGCAGTCCGGGCCAAGCAGAAGCCCACGCCCCTGCATCTCGGCGATCGCCGCGCGGGCGCGCGCCGCCACCGCGTCCTCGGTCATCGACGCGATCTGGGGCTTGGCGGGCACGCCGCCGACCACGGCCCGCCCGGTGCGCCGGCGTCCGTCGGCCAGCGACGGATTGCCCGGCACGGTGGCCCAGCTGAAGGCCGTCACCGGGTAGTCCGTGAACTCGTCGAAGTGCACGCGGCTGCCGCAGACGTGGAGCAGGTTGAACGGGGCCCCCTGGACGTCCGCCAGCACGGCAAGATCGTACGGCCGCTGGAAGCGCCGGCACTCCGCGGCGCTGATCAGCTCCTCGGTGGCGAGGTTGGTCGCGTAGAACAGCCCGTCGGCGCCGCCGGCCAGGCACGCCCGCGCGTACCCCTGCAGCGTCTCGGCGATCACGCCGAGCGCGTGCTCCATCGCCTTCGGATCCGTGCGGGCGATCGCCACCGCCTGCTCGCGCCCGCCCCGCAGCAGGAAGGGCACGATCATGAACGGCGAGAACACCGTCCAGATGATCGGCACGTCACTCCCGACGGCGGCGCGGATCATCGCCAGCGCGGCGAGCTGCTCGCCCAGCGCTCCCTGGCGCGGATCGGCCACCGGCAGGCGCGCGAGATCGGCCGCGGTCTCGACGGGCGCGCGGGTGACCGTGTAGGGCACCGCACGCTCCATGGAGGGCCGGTAGGTGAGGCCCCACATTTCGGCGAAGCACTGGGCCCGCGACTGCGGCTTGAGGAAGTCCCAGTCGAAAAGCCGCGCCAGCCGTAGCGTCTCGGCGGCCAGGGTGTCGGCGGCATTCTCGGTGGCGAAGTTGTGGAGCCAGAAGCTGAGGGGAACGTGGTCGATCGCGTCGCCGCGCAGGGCCGCCAGCACGCGCTCTCGCTTGGTCATGGGCTGACAGGCTACCATCCCCCATCCGCATCCGGGGAGTCATCCGGCGAGAGGAGTCCGGCATGCAAGGCAAGCACGTCCTCATGGAGAGCCTGATCGCCCATGGGGTGGAGTACATCTTCGGCAATCCCGGCACCACCGAGAGCCCGATCCTCGACGCGCTGCTGGACTACCCGCAGCTCTCGTACGTCGTGGCCTTGCACGAGGGCGTGGCCCTGGGGGCGGCGAGCTACTACGCCCAGGCCAGCGGCCAGCCGGCCGTGGTCAACATCCACGTGGCCCCCGGGCTCGGCAACGCGCTCGGCATGCTCTACAACGCGCTCAAGGCTCGCTCACCGATCGTGGTGACGGCCGGGCAGCAGGACACGCGCCTGCGTTTGCGCGGGCCCGTGCTCGGCCACGACCTGGTGGCGATGGCCGCACCGCTCACCAAGTGGAGCGTGCAGGTCGAGCGCGCCGACGAGTTCGCGCTGATCGTGCACCGGGCGCTGAAGATCGCCACCGATCCGCCGGCCGGCCCGGTATTCGTCGCGCTGCCGATCGACGTGCTCGAGCAGGAGACCGACGTCGAGCCGTTTGTCCCGGGTCGCCTCTACCGGGCGCCGGAGCCCGATCCCGCGGGTGTGCAGGCGGCGGCGGAGCTCCTGCTCGGCAGCCGCCGCCCGGCGATCGTCGTGGGAGACGACGCGGCGGGCGCGGCGGCCGACGTGGCGGCGCTGGCCGAGCGTCTGGGGGCGGCCGTCTGGTGCGAGGGGATCCGCACGCATCAGGTGTTACCGAGCGGTCATCCGAACTTCCGGCTGGGGCTGCCCTTCGATGCGGTCGCCATCCGCAAGGCGCTGGAGGGCGCCGACGTCGTCCTGCTCGTCGGCGGCCCCTTCTTCGAGGAAGTCTGGTATGCGCCGGGCTCGCCGCTGCCGCCGGGCGCCCGGACCATCCACGTGGAGTCGTCGCCCGAGCGTCTCGCGCACAACTGGCCCGTGAGCGTCGGGCTGGTCGGCCACCCGCGGGCGGTGCTGTCGGCGCTTCGGGCCGCCGTCGACCGCGGCGCCACGCCGAGCGTTCACGAGGCCGCGCGGTCGCGGAACGATGCCCTGCGCACCCTCAAGGCCCAGGACGCCGAGGCGCAGCGCGCGCGGGCGGCCAAGCGCTGGGACCACGCGCCGATCGCGGTGCCGCGCCTGATGGCCGAGCTCGAGGCGGCGCTGCCGCCCGAGGCGATCGTGGTCGACGAGTCCATCACCGCCAGCCTCGACCTCGCCCGTACCGTACAGTTCGAGCGCGCCGGCGACTACGTGGGCGCGCGGCGGCGGGATCGGCCAGGCGCTGCCGGGGGCGCTCGGCGTGAAGCTCGCCCATCCCGATCGCCCGGTCGTCGCCGTGTCGGGTGACGGCTCGGCGATGTACAGCATCCAGGCGCTGTGGACCGCGGCGCATCACGACTTGGCGATCGTCTTCGTGATCCTGAACAACCGCGAGTACCGGATCCTCAAGCACAACATGGACACCTACCGGCAGCGCTTCGGGGCCAAGCCGGCGCGCGGCTACCCGAACATGGATCTCGTCTCGCCCGATCTCGGCTTCGTCGATCTCGCGCGCGGGCTGGGGGTGGAGGGGATGCGGGTGACCAGACCGGGCGAGCTACGCGCGGCGCTCGACAGGGCGCTCGGCGCCGGACGGCCGTTCCTGGTCGACGTGGCGATCGAGGGCCGGGCCTGACGACGGGCCCCGGCCTCAGGGCAACAGGGCGCCGACGCCTCCGAAGGCGATGTTCGTGTAGGTGACCGAGCCGTTGGCCTCGACGATCCGGCGGACGCCGTTGCCGCGAATCTCGGCGCGCTCGATCGGCAGCGGCGTATCCGGCATCCCGTACAAGCGCAGCACCTGGGCCACGTACTCCCGGGTCTCCGGATAGGGCGGCACACCCCCGTACTGGGCGACCGGCCTCTCGCCGGCGTTGTACGCCGCCACCGCCAGCCGCACGTCGTAGCGGAAGCGCTCCATCATGGCGCGCAGATGACGCGTGCCCCCGTGGATGTTCTGGCGTGGATCGAAGGGATCGCGGACCCCGAGGATCGCCGCGGTCTCGGGCGTCAGCTGCATGAGCCCCCGCGCGCCCTTGGGCGACACCGCCCGATGGTCGAATCCCGACTCCACGCGGATCACGGCCCAGATCAGGCGCTCGGGCACCGCGTATCGCTGCGAGGCCTCGGCGATCTCTCGCGAGTACGGCGCACGGTCGCGCGGCGACGGCCGAGCGGTCCGCACCTGGGCCCGGGCGGGCGTCGCGGTTGCGAGGACACCCGTCACGGCGACAACAGTCAGCCACCGGGAACTGGATCTCGTCATGGAGGTACTCCAGGGCAAGTCCGATACCGAACCGGACAGTCCCGGGATATCGCGATCTTCCGAGACCGGTGCCAGAAATGACCATGGTGCGGCTCTGACCGGGTGGATGAATTCTCCGCTTCGGGGTCGCGAGCCCGTTTCTTTACTTTTGCTATATCGCGATATTAATATGCTCGCGCTCGATGCTTGCCGACCTCCAGCGGTTCAAGGCGGAGTTCTTCAAGGCGCTGTCGCATCCGGTGCGCATCCGGCTCCTCGAGGTGCTGCGCCACGGCGAGCGCTCGGTGCAGGAGCTGCAGGCCGCGCTCAAGCTCGACCAGTCCACCGTGTCCCAGCAGCTCGCGATCCTGAGGGCCAAGCAGGTCGTGACCAGCCGCAAGGAGGGCACGACCGTGCGCTACGCCGTCCGCGACGTGCGGGTCGCCACGCTGCTCGACGTCGCGCGGGACGTCTTCAACGCGCAGCTCACCGGCAGCCAGACCATGCTGCGCGCGCTGCGGCGCGAAGCCCGGCAGTCGCCCCGGCCGCGCACGAGATCGCTCCCGTGATCCGCCAGCTCCGCCTCGCGCTCCGCACGGGCATCGTCACCGAGCCCGTCGCCCCCGACGCCGAGCTGGAGCGCCTGGGCCAGCAGCTCGAGGGGGAGATTCGACGGGTGTTCGGCCGCTCGCTGCACATCCGTCAGGTCGACGCCGGCTCCTGCAACGGCTGCGAGCTGGAGATCTCCGGGCTGACCGGGCCCCACTACGACCTCGAGCGGTTCGGGCTGCACTTCGTCGCCTCACCGCGCCACGCCGACTGCCTGCTCGTGACCGGGCCGGTCACGCGCAACATGGCGGAAGCGCTCCGGCGCACGTGGGAGGCGACGCCGGAGCCCAAGCTCGTCATCGCCGGGGGCGACTGCGCCCGCGACGGCGGGATCTTCGCCGGCTCCTACGCGGTCGTCGGCGGCGTCGGCGCCGTGGTGCCCGTCGACGCCGTCATCGCGGGCTGCCCGCCGACACCCCGGGCGCTCCTGGCCGGTCTGCTCGCCGCGATCGGCCGCCGCGGCGGCGCCGTCACCCACTGATGGCCCGACTGCTCTACGTCGTGGCCGCCGTGGCCGGTGTCGCCGGAGCCGGCCTCGGCCTGGCCGGCATGCTCGGCGCCACCTGGAACCTGAGGGTCGAGGCCCTCGTCCCGCTCGGCGGGCTCGAGCTCACGATGGATCCGCTCGCCGGGTTGTTCCTGGCGCTCGTCGGCGTCTCCACGGCGGCGGCCTCGCTCTACGCCGTCGGCAGCGCCGGCCAGGCGAGCGACGACACCGGCGCCTATCTGGCGTTCGTGGGCGCGCTGGGCGTGGTCCCGCTGGCGGCCAACGCCATGACGTTCCTGATCGCCTGGGAGATCATGTCGGTCGCCTCGTGGATGCTCGTCCTCGATCGACGGGACGACTCCGAGACCCGGCGCGCGGCCTGGGTGTACGCGGTGATGACCCACGCGGGGCTGGCGTGCCTGCTCGCCGGCATGTTGCTGCTCTGGGTCCACACGGGCAGCCTCCGCTTCGCCGACTGGAGTGCCGCCGCGCCGGCGCTGTCGGCCGGCGTCCGCGGGGGGGCGGGCCTCCTCCTCGCCCTCGGCTTCGCCGGCAAGGCCGGCGTCATCCCACTGCACGTCTGGCTGCCGCTCGCCCACCCCGCCGCGCCGAGCCACGTCTCGGCACTCATGTCCGGCGTGATGATCAAGCTCGGCGTCTACGGCCTCATCCGTGTCGGCTTCGAGTGGCTGGGCATGGCGCCGCCGGCGTGGGGCGTGGTGATCCTGCTGGCCGGCGCCGTCTCCGCCCTCGTGGGCATCCTCGACGCGCTGGTCGACCACGACCTCAAGCGCCTGCTGGCCTTCAGCAGCATCGAGAACGTCGGCATCATCCTGATCGGCGTCGGCGGCGCCATGCTCTTCCGCCACGCCGGGCTGCAGGCGCTGGCCCTGCTGGCCCTGGTGGCCGCCCTCTACCACGTCGTCAACCACGCGATGTTCAAATCGCTGCTCTTCCTCGGGGCGGGCGCGGTGGTGCACGGCGTGGGCACCCGCAACATGGAGGCGATGGGCGGCCTGATCAAGCGAATGCCCTGGAGCGCCGGCTGCTTTCTCCTGGGCTGCATGGCCATCGCGGGCCTGCCGCCGCTCAACGGCTTCGTCAGCGAGTGGCTGACGTTCCAGGCGTTGCTGCAGAACGTCCGCCTCGAGGAGCCGTCGCTCAACCTCGTCTTCGTCCTCGCCATCGCCGCGCTGGCCCTCACCGCCGGGCTCGGCGCGGCCTGCTTCGTGAAGGCCTTCGGCATCACGTTCCTGGCGCTGCCCCGCAGCGAGGCGGCCGCGCACGCCCACGAGGCCGG